>CAYZXK010000055.1:0-21477 GCA_964482395.1 uncultured Planctomycetales bacterium
TGGTAACTGGCGTCCGCTCCAAATCCGCCGCTACGATCCTCATGGGCGTGTCCTCCTTGTCTGTTAATTCAATATGGGCCAGAGGATACGCCCTTCCTACGCCTCGGCAACGAGATTACACACGAAAGGATACGCCACCGAACTCCCATCCCGAGGCGCCAAATGGCCGGCCGGCTCGTAAAATGACACCCGCGATCGACGCCAGGCGGCAAGAACCTGCTTACAGGGAGTCGGACCGTGGTCAAAGTGAGAACCCCAGCCCGAACGGCGACCGGGCGTGACCGGGCCGCGGCCGGCGAACGAATCGCCCGGCTGGCCCGCCAGATCGTGGCCATCATTCACGATCGACAAGACCCCTACCTGGATATCCCCTCGCGCACCCTCAGCAACGTCCAGTTCAACGAGCAGAAACGCATCATCGAACTGCTGGACGGCAAGCAACGCCGCTATTTCTTCAGCCTGCTCGGCCGCCGCAAGGGCGAAGGCAGCCAGGCGAAGAAGTTCATGCAAACCCTCAAGGTGGCTGAGGTCTGCAAGCGGCTGATTGATCGCGGCGACTCGACCAGCATCCGTGACCTGTTCTACAACCTGAAGGTGCCGATCAAGTCCGCCGACGGCAAGGTCCGCGAACTGATCTTCAATGAGCAGGAGGAGTCCGACCCGATCATCGAAGACATCGAGGTCACCGTCGGGGCCCTGCGTGAGGAGCTGGGCGTCCACGCCGAGACTAAGGGCGCCATGGTTGGCCCCATGACCATCATCGACAACGGCGACCGGATCGACCTGGCCGCGATGGGCTCCGGCGGCTGGGCGGTGCCCAGCATCGTCGAGCCGGAGATCATCCAGTTCGTCAAGCACAAGGCCGAGTACGTACTGCTGATCGAGAAGGGCGCCATCTGGCAACGCTTCAACAAAGACCGTTTCTGGGATCGTCATCGCTGCATGATCATCCACGGCGGCGGTCAGCCGCCGCGCGGCGTCCGGCGGCTGGTGTACCGCATGCACCACGAGCTGAAGCTGCCGGTGTATGTGCTGGTGGATAACGACCCCTGGGGCTACTACATCTACAGCGTGGTCAAGCAGGGCTCGATCAACCTGGCCTTCGAGAGTCAGCGGATGGCCATACCGGCGGCGCGGTTTATCGGCATGAGCAGCTTCGACGCCGAGCGGTTCGACATCCCCTCGCACGTGCCGATGCCGCTGACCGAGGAGGACCGTCGTCGGGCTAGGGAAATCCGCGAGTACCCGTGGTTTGCCCGCAAAGAATGGCAACGCGAGATCAAGCATATGGAAGCCCTGGGCGTCAAGCTGGAACTGGAAGCCCTGTCCAACAAGAACTTCAGCTTCATCACCGAGACCTATCTGCCCAAGAAGGTGGCGGGCAAGCAGTGGCTCGATTGACTGACGGCCGGCGGCTGAAGCGTGGTAGAATACGTGTATGGCTCGCGTCTACCTGGAAACCAGTTTCGTCAGCGCTTGCGTCACGGATCGCAACGACCCGGGCAGCATCTACCGCCGGGAGATGAGTCTCGAATGGTGGGCGACCCAGCGCCGCAAACACGATCTGTTCGTCTCGGCCGAAGTCGTCACGGAGCTCAGTCACCCGCGGTACCCCCACCGCGAGGCCGCGATCACGCACCTTGGGGAGGTCCGACGTGTGCCCGTGACGCCAAGCGCTATCGGTTTGGCCGAAGTTCTCGTGCGGGAGAAGGTCATGCCGTCCCCGGTGGCCGGCGATGCCATTCACCTGGCGGTCGCGACCGTCCACGATGCCGACTACCTGCTGACCTGGAACGTCCGGCACCTTGCCAATCCGAACAAGCTCCGGCACCTGCGTGCGATCTGTACGCGCTTGGGGTTGTTGCCGCCCTTGATCGTGACTCCCGAACTGCTGTGGGAGGAAGAAACATGAGCGAGTGTGCGAGCGGTACGCCCAGGCCTGATCCGCTTATCGATGAGATCCGAGCGATTCGAAAAGAGCTCTCCGACCAGTTTGGCAACGACGTGCGGAGGCTGGGCGAGCATCTACAGGAAATCGACCGGGACCTGGATCAGCGCGAGGGCGTCCCCCCGAAGCTCGAGCCGCGGCGGCCAACCTGAGCCTGCAACCGTCCCGACATCGGCTCGGGCAAATCCGGCGTTTTGTGGTTCAGGCGAAGAACGGCGTAGGACACATTCATGAGTGGCCTGGACGAGCACTGCGGCTGGGCGCGGCGAACTTGCCAGCAGCCGTGGTTTGCCCGCAAAGAATGGCAACGCGAGATCAAGCACATGGAAGCCCTGGGCGTCAAGCTGGAACTGGAAGCCCTGTCCAACAAGAACTTCAGCTTCATCACCGAGACCTATCTGCCCAAGAAGCTGGCCGAGAAGCGCTGGCTGGACTAGCCAGCGCGCAGCGATACACTGAAACCGGCGACCGTACAAGCGAAGTACTAAAGCGAGGTAAGACGGATGGCGGGTCCGTCGCGAGACCTATTTGACATGGTGCGGCTCCCGCCGGAGCTGGACAGCTACCTGCGGTCGACCAATCCCTGGTGGGAAGGCAAGCCGGGCCGCGTTTTGCCTCCATATCGCCGGTGGGCTTTTGAGCCTCTGCTCAGGAAGCTTGAGGCCGGGCCGGCGCCCGCGGTTGTCCTGCGGGGGGCGCGCCAGGTAGGCAAGACGACTCTGCAAGAGCAAGCGATCCAATACCTGCTCCAGGACAAGGGGGTCGAGCCACGCCGAATACTGAGAGTGCAGTTCGACGAAATCCCGTCGCTGCGAGGTCTGAAGCAGCCCCTGCTGGACATCGCGGCGTGGTATCAGGATCGTGTGCTGCGGTGCACGTTCAACGAGTCTGCGCACGCCGGGCGGCCGGCCTATGTGTTCCTCGACGAAGCCCAGAACGTGGCCGATTGGGCTCCGCAGCTCAAGGCTTTGGTCGACCACCATACGCTTCGAGTCGTGGTGACCGGCAGTTCGGCCCTGCGTATCGAGGCGGGTCGGGACAGCCTGGCAGGACGTGTCTCCACCCTGGAGATCGGCACGTTGCTGCTACGGGAGGTTGCAGGGCTGCGCTTCAACCATCAAATCGATCCGCCCTTGCCACAGAACGGACTGGAATCCCTCCACGACGCGGAGTTCTGGCGCGAGCTGCACGCTCGTGGTTGCAGGCTGAAGGAGGTACGCGACCAGGCGTTCCACGCGTTTTCCCAGCGGGGCGGCTACCCGATGGTTCAGGCCCACCCGGAGATCGCCTGGCCGGAGCTGGCGGACCAGCTCAACGAAACCGTCATCCGGCGTGTCATCCAGTATGATCTCCGGATGGGCGAGCGCGGCCGCAAGCGCGATGCACAACTGCTCGAGGAGATCTTTCGGCTTGCATGCCGATACGCGGGCCAGGCACCCAGTCAAGCCACGTTGCAGGCCGAGGTCCGGCAAGCCCTCCAGGCCAACGTCGGCCCTCAACGCCTCACCAGCTATCTGCGCTTCCTCGACGGCGCCCTCCTAATCAAGCTTATTCGGCCACTGGAAATCAGGCTGAAGCGTCGCAAGGGCAACGTTCGGATTTGCTTAGTGGATCACGGGCTGCGTGCCAGTTGGCTGGAGGAGGCGGTCCCTCTGGATGCCGCAGGCCTGGCGGCAGCGCCACATTTGAGTGATCTGGCCGGCCACCTGGCCGAGAGCGTAACTGGCGCCTTCCTGGCAGGCATCCCACATCTGGACGTTGCCTGGTTCCCGGAGCGCCCGGCGGAGCCGGAAGTCGACTTCGTGCTGACCATTGGGGAAAAGCGGATTCCGCTCGAAGTCAAGTACCGGCAGCGGATTGACCCGCATCGCGACACCGTTGGGCTGCGCGCTTTCTTGGAAAAGACGCATTACAACGCGCCATTCGGGATCATCGTCACCATGCACGACGATGTAACGGTTCCTGATCCGCGGATCGTGCCGGTGTCTCTGCCGTCGTTATTACTGATGCGATAAGTGTGCCGCCCTGACGCCGATCCGCGCCCAGGATCGTCGACGCGAGGACGTGGGGTGCGCGATTCCCTGCCCCGGGCACCGATGGATGCCGCCGGAGGTGAGACACGTGAAAAACCAGACCCGGAAGCTAAATGCGGCAGCCTGCCCCAACAGGACCTTCGGCTTGATCACCGAGACGTATCTGCCCAAGAAGTTGGCGGAGAAGCGGTGGCTGGATTGAGCGAAGAGCGATCTTGCGTATGCTCACGCCGGAATCGTCGGCGTCCGCGGACTGCTGGATCGAGGAGGTTTCGTCATGAAGCCGTTTCCCGAAGAACTTCGAGCTTGGGGCTGGAATGAAGAGTCGTTGTCCTCATCCAGGCGTGACGAGTTCAAGTGCGCGTATTGCGATCGGCTGCTCTTGGATAGTTACGACTCTTATCGGCTGTGGGAGACTGACTGACGTGACACCGCCGTTTGCGGCGCGTGATGGTGCGGCTTCGCCAGCCACGATAGACCCGTGGCCGGCGGCTGCCCTGTCCGCGGCTTTGCCCGGACGGGCCGCCCTGTAAGACCCTCTGGCCGGGGCGTTGCGGTCCACGTCGTCCAACCGTGGGGTGGGGCCGGTCGGCCGCTGACTATCGCAGCACCGTCATCATCACCTGGGCCACGACCGTCATGGCCACCAGCGCCAGCGGATAGACGGCCGCGTAGGACAGCGCGGGCACGTCGCTCTCGAACTGCGAGCTGGCCGCTCCCAACCCGGGCGTGCTGGTCATGGCCCCGCAAGTCAGCCCCATCGCGCTGGCGGCACTCTGCCGAAAAACCCAGTACGACGCGACGAAACCGATCGTGGTGGCCAGCATCACGGTGACCACGGCCAGCAGCACCAGGGCAAGCCCCTGGGCGCGCAGGACCGGCACGAGTTCCGCGCCGGCTGCCGTCCCGGCTCCCGCCAGAAACAGCATCAGGCCCAGCTCACGCATCAGGTAACGTCCGGCCATCGGCACATGGACGCGCAGCCGGCCGATGCGCCCGTAGTGACCGAGCAGCAGCCCTATGAACAGCGGCCCTCCCGCCAGCCCCAGCCGGACCGTCCCCACGCCCGGAACAGGAATCGGCACCAGCCCGAGCAATAAGCCCAGCACCAGCCCGAACGCGAACTCGGGGATGCCGGTTTCGTGCAGCCGCCGCTCGTGAATCCCGGCCGCCCGTTCAAAGGCCGCCACGTCCGGCTCGTAGCCCACCGCGCGCACCTGGTCGCCGATCTCCAGTACGAAGTCGCCGCGCGGCACAAACTCCATCCCCTCGCGCCGAACGCGGGTGATCACCACGTTGTACTTGCTGCGCACGTGCAGTTGCCGCAGGCTGCGACCGGCGAAGGCCGACTCGCTGACGTACACGTCGCGGGCTACCACGTTGGGCACCTGCCGCATCTCGACTTCGGCGGGCACGGGCGGCCCGATGACCAAAGCCAGCCGGTCGAGCTCCCGTCCGGTCCTGACCGCCATTACGACGTCACCTGCTTGAAGTTGTAGGTCACTCCCCGACGAGAGCACCTGCGCGCCGCGCATTATTCGCGAGATATTCACGGAGGCCAGTTCGTGCAGATGCAGCTCGCTGAGCCGCTTGCCGATGCAGGCTGGGTTCTGCACGAGGTAGCACCGCTGGTGGATCAGTTCGGTAGGCGGCAGGTCGGGTTGTCGATTGGTGGGAATCGGCCGGCGCGCCAGCCAGCGGGGCACGAGCTGGGCAAAGAGCACGACCCCCACCACGCCGAACGGGTACGCCACCCCGTACGCCACCGACACCGCCGCCGATCCCGAGGCCGCCTCCGTGGCCGCGGCCAGCGCTGGGGTGCTCGTGAGCGCGCCGGCGAACAACCCGACGGTCAACGCCCGGTCCAGTCCCAACGCCTGGCCCAGCAGCCCGGCCACCACCGCCCCACCGACGACGGTGACCAGCCCCACCACCAACGGCGTGGCTCCCTTGCTGCGCACGGTTCGCACGAAGCGGGGGCCCGCTTGCAGACCGATGGCGTACACGAACAGTACGAGACCGAAGTCCCCAAGCACCTTCGTCGCCTCAGGCTTGACCAGGCCGAAATGTCCGAACGCCAGCGCGACGAAGAGTACGCCCGAAGTGCCCAACGACACTCGCTTTAGCGACAAGCGGCCCAGCAGCTCGCCAAGGAGGATCATCGCGAAGGCGGCCCCAACCGAATTGCTCAACAAGGCCTTCAGTACGTCCATGACACACCTTGCGACGCCCCTCCGCTGACCGGGACCCCGCGCTCACGATGGAGTGTACGAGGCAAGCGGCTGGCCGGCCAGCCGGCTGCCGGTACCCAGCGAGTTCTTATAAAACGCGAGAATCTGCCTCTGGACCCGCTCCAGACTGCACAGGTAACGGATCAGTCAGGCAGGCGAGTTGGTTTTCCGTAACCTCGGCTAAGAAGTCCGCCATGCGGCCGGCCTGGCGCGCAAGCTGAAGGAGAAGCGCTGGTTGGATTGATTCCGGCCGGATTCTGCCTATGCTCATGTGCCGATCGGCGGAGGACGCACGACCGTGAGCTGGGTTCGCGTTGGCATCGGGTTGATCTTGCTGGGCGTCGTCGGGGCCTGCGAGAAGGGCCCGACGGACAAGGAGCAGTCGAACTCCGGCGGGGCTGCGGCCGCCCAGGCCCAGAGCCGCGAGTCCGGCTCGCCGTTTCATGACGTCGGATTCGAGCAGGCCTGCAAACTGGCCCAGAAGGAGGGGAAAGTGGTGATGATCGACTTCTACACCACCTGGTGCGCCCCCTGCAAGATGCTGGACCGTTTCACGTGGAACGATGAATCCGTCCGGAAGTGGCTGCGCGACCAGACCGTGGCCCTGAAGGTCAACGCCGAGAAGGAACGCGGCCTGGCCCAGCGATACCGGGTCACCGCCTACCCCACGATCGTGTTTCTCAAGCCGGACGGACAGGAGATCGGCCGCATCGAAGGCTTCCTCTGGCCGCAGCCGTTCCTGAAGGTGGCCGCCGACCGCATCGCGGGCGGTAGGTCACGGGCCGGTTGACCGGCGCACACTCTTATCGGAGCCCCGGCTTGCCAAAACCCGGAGCCCACCAGAGCCCGGAGCGTGAGCGAGGGGTCAAGCGAAGCGAGCCCCGACCACCGGAAAGGGGCCAGCGGATTGGTGGCGCTCGCCGGAGCGAGCTACCAGCGTGGCGGAGGGGCGCCAGGCTACAGTCCTGAAAGGTTACCCGAAAGCGTGTCTGGAGCGGGTGGCGCAACATGCCGAGTCGTTCGCAAAACCAGAAATGGCGTTGAGCTGCCGTCACCCCGGCCCAGACCCTGCGGGCGCCAATCCCGACACACCTTTGATCCAATTTTAACGGCCAGCGAATCATAGCCTAAGACAACAGACCCACCATCTGGGGCTGTGGAGTGCGGTCTGGCGCTGCGCAGCCGGCCCCACGTCGTAAGGCACGGCTGCCAGCGGCGAGTGTGGTCATAGCAGTCGGAGATTATCAATGGACACGCGCCCTCGGAGCAGCATGGTATCCGGCATGAAGTTTAGAATGCGTTCGAGTGCGGACGGCGACGGGCGGCCCGGCGGGTTCACGCTGATCGAACTACTCGTGGTTGTGGCGATCATTGCCCTACTGGTATCAATACTGCTTCCATCGCTCGGCGGCGCCCGGAGAATGGCCCGGGCGACCAAGTGCGCCGCGAACCTGCGCGACGTGGGAGTGGCGTTCTCCATGTATCTGGCCGAGAACGACGGATACTATCCGCCCTCCTATGTTTATCCCCACAACGGTTACGGGAGTTGGTCCCCCCGTGAACAGGAGCCAGGTCACCCTCACGGCTACGCACACTGGTCCTGGTTCCTCTACAACCGCGGCGCAGTGAAGCCGCAGTTGTTCACCTGTCCGGAGATGCCCAAAGGTGGCGCACCTCGCACCAACCCCGGTGCGGACTTGGCCGACTGGGAAGGCGGGCAGGTTGATCAGACCGGCAGTGGACCACCTGGAGTACTGGAGGACAAGCAGGCGCCCCGCGTGGCCTACGTGGCCAATGCCGCAATCGTGCCCCGAAACAAGTTCACGCCTGAACTTTCCGGAAACCCGGACCGCGTGAACGTTTTGGTTAGAGACGGTCGCCTGAAGCAAGGTCGCGGGATCATCCTGGTCACAGAATTCAACAAGAGCTGGCAGACGGTGGCGGTATCCGAAGGCGGGAGCCTCCTGAGCAAGAGCCACCGGCCGGTAAATCCTTTCTGGAACATCGGTAGCGGCGCGAACGAGTATGATGCCTCGCTGGGCGGTGGCTTCACTTACGGAAGGCCGGGCGCCATCGATTATGGCCTGCTGCCCAGCGAGAAACTTGACGGCGTGGTGGGGGTCATCGATGGGTCGGTCGGCCCGGAGATCAACGTTGTCGGCAGGCACCATCCCGGTGGAGACAAGTTAGGCGGGACCACGCACTTCCTGTATGTGGATGGCAGCGTGGCCCGCAAAACGATTCTGGAGACGATGAAGAAGCGCGAGTGGGGAACCGAATACTACAGCCTGTCGGGCGGCCACACGGAAGTCCTGGTGGGTCAATAGCCGGAAGGCCGATTCCGCTGCTGAGTACCCTTTGACCTAGCCGGGTTCAGCGCCGCGCTGAAAGCAGCGCTGAACAGGAGTGCGGAGGGTCCGTGCCGAGGGCTGATGGAATCTTAGCGGCTCTGGCGAAGCGGTGACTAGTTCGGAAAGCAGAAACCGGAAAAACCCTAAGGAGGAATCGAAAGATGTACAGGGCAAGCGCGATCTGTGTCGGTATCGGGCTCTTGCTGGCAAGCCTGCCTGCGTCGGATGCTCTTGGGCAGCCCCAGCAGGTTAACATCGCGGGCGCGACATTGTTCGTGAACTTCTTCACCAAGCCCGCGTCAACCAACGACTTCATTAACGTGGACGGCGACCAGGCCTGGGTGGACATCACTCCCCCCTACGTGTATGACGATTGCCAGTGGGTACCGTTCAAGGGGTACTACCCGTACCCGTGCGACTTCGTGTCGTATGTTGATCAACTGGCTCCATCGTTTGACCCGCCAGGATCATGCAGCTTCCCGGATACTGCCTGGTGGATCGTCAACTACCGCGGCGTTGGGTCGGGCAACGGACTGGCCGAGCTGCGTGACTTCGAGCTGAACGGAGTCATACCGCAGACCCCTCCGTCAGACTATGGCTACATCAACACCATCAAGTATGCGGAACTCGGAGCGTGTATCGGCGTGCCCGGTTGCGGCCCGAGGCACCCGAACTGCACCCCGCTAAGCTGGGAGCAAACCTCGATCGACATAGCGGTCATGGACGTCCCGACGACTTGGTTCGTCACGCAGCCTGGGACGCCGGCCTACAACCGCAAGCCGGGCGAGCCCGGCTACGGGTCGAACCCGACGACTTCGTGGTGCTGCTGCCCGGGGAGCGAGAGCAACAAGCTCAAGAGCTTGTGCGACCCCAGCAACCCCAACAATTGCCTAAACATCAACGTGAGCAATCCGGACAACCGGACGGTGTTCGACACCCCGATCGCGTGGGTGCCGATTGCTTTCATCGCCAACCGTGGCGCGATTCAGTCCGACAGCGGCTGTCCGCCACATAAATGCGTCAAGGAAAGCGAACTGCGGTACTTGTTTCTGACCGGGCGCATGCCAACCGGCGAGAACCTGGTAGCCGCCACGCGCGACGCAGGGTCCGGTACACGTAACGGCGCCATGAACAGTATTTGCGTCGACCCGAGCTGGGGCCGAGGTGACAACTGCGGCAAGAAGCATAGCAAAACCAAGTACAACCTGCTGGGCCGGCATTTTCTGGCCAACAACTGCGGCGGCTCGAGCGAGATGGAGGACGCGGTCAAGAATCACCGGCTGGCGATCGGCTACACCGGACTGGCCGGCAGCAGCCGTGCCGTCGGCGATGCCATGGCGGGCAAGTACGAGATCCTGGGCATGATCTACGACGAGCGCGGCGGCACGCAATGCGTCCGTCCGACTATTCACAACATCTTGTACAACTGCGACCCGGACACGGGGTACCTGATCGGGGGCGACGAGACCTTCGCCACCGTCGGTGATCCGTTCGAGACCGACCCGAACAGCCCGGCCTATATGGCCAATCAGCACGCCGCGGACTACCTGCGCAACCTGCTGGCCAGCATCGCTGCGACCATTGAAGTGCCGGGCGGTCCGGAGAGCTACTTCATGCCGGGCGAGCTGCTGGCCAAAGACTACTTCCTCCAGCCCTCGCTGACCTGCCGGCCCGATCCCCTCAATCCCTGCGACTTTGTGGCCAACCCGCTGCTCAACCCCGAGCTGCGCGACTGGACGGAGGATCACAACGGTCTGGGCGTCGGCCGCGACTGCCCGACCTTCGGCGAGTTCAGTAGCTTGTATGTAGTCCCCGTGCGGGCTAAGGCCAGCGACTACACCCTGCCTGACTTCAACCCCCCCGGCATCGTCTGGCCCAAGCCCGGCGACCCCGGCTATCAGCCGCCCTGTCCGTGCTGCTACCCCCCGGATGGCTACTACAGCGACGGAGGAAACGGCACGTACTACAAGAATATTGGCGGCACCAACGTAGGTGCCCCGCTGGCCCAGTCAAACTGGTTGGCCGGCGATTTCAATCAGGACGGCCGGCGTAACCTCAACGACATCCCGGCCATGATGGCGGCGATCTACGATCGGTTCGTGCTCAACCCGCTGTGGGACTGTGCTGATCCGAACAATTTGAATATCAACCCCAACGGGCAAGGTTACCCCTGGACGACGTACAAGACCTACGTACCCCACGCCCCCAACAACCTCTGCCTGGATATCATCGGCGACTTCAATGGCGACGGCAACTTCGACTGTCGCGACGTCCGCTACTTCTGCGATGGCCTGGCTCTGGTGGAGGGTGACCAGTGCAAGCTGCATCGCTGGGACGCGTTCAAACTGGTGGACGACACCTGGTTTGCCTTGACCGGCGACGAAAACTACTTCAACACGACGATCTACGACTGCGACGGCAACCTGCGGCCGTGGGTCCGCGGCGCATCGGCTGCCGACGTGGCCGGGGCAACTTGCGTGGCCCCGGGCGCGGCACCTTGCGGCTATGACTGCAAGGTCGATTGCGCAGACGCGCAGTACGTCGACGCTAATTTCGGAGCCTGGCATAACCTCAGCGATGCCGTCAAGATGGACCTGAGCTGCGATCTCACCAACGACAACGTCGTGGATTGCTGCGATGCGCTAGTGATCCAGAACCTGATGGGCTGCACCTGCCCGGGCCTGGTTAATCCGTGCCACTGCACTGGCGACATGAACTGCGACGGGCAGATCAACTTCTCTGATATCAACCCGTTCGTGCAGTACATGGCGAACTACTCCCTGTGGCAGTCACTGTACCCCTGCTGCAATTCGAGGAACGGCGACATCAACGGCGACGGAAGCTACCCGTCGTTCAAGGACATCAACGTTTTTGTCACGTTGATCCAGCAGTACAGCGGCCCCTGTCCATAGTCCGCGGGCGACCGTAGCGCCGGGACGCCGGATTCGGAGGTCCGGCGCTCCCGGCGCGGTGAGCCCTTTTGCGGAGGGGGCGGTAGCGCCGGGATCCCGGATTCGGAGGTCCCGGCGCTGCTTACTTGAGCACCGTGAGCAGTTTTTGGGCGGACCGCTAGGCATTCGGGCCGGATCCCCCTATGCTTTGAGCCGGCGCTCCGACCGGGGCAGTCAAGGAGGATGTCATGCCCGGTGGACTGATCGGGGTATTCGATTCCGGCCTGGGCGGACTATCGGTGGTCCGGCACCTGCGACAGCTTCTGCCGCGGGAAGACCTGGTCTACTTCGGGGACACGGCCCGGGTTCCGTATGGCACCAAGACCCGTCCGACGGTGGTACAGTTTGCACTGGAAACGGCCGGCTTTCTGCTGCAATTCAACCCGAAACTGATTGTGGCGGCCTGCAACACGGCCAGCGCACTGGCGCTGGACGTGCTGGCCCGGGAGCTGCCGGTGCCGGTGATCGGGGTGGTTGAGCCTGGTGCGCGGGCAGCGGTCCGACTGGCCCAGGGACGTCCGATCGCGGTGATCGGGACGGAGGCCACTATCGCCAGTCAGGCATACCTGAAAGCCATCCGCAAGTTGGCGCCCGACCAGCCGGTGATTGCCCGGGCCTGCCCGCTGCTGGTGCCGCTGGTGGAGGAGGGCCGGGACAGCGACGACCCGATCGTGAGGCTGGCCGTGCAGACCTATCTGGAGCCGCTGCGGGCGGAGGCGCCCGGGGCAATCGTGCTGGGCTGCACCCACTACCCGCTGCTTCGGCAGGCCATCGCCGCCGTGCTGGGGCCGTCCATTCACATCGTCGACAGCGGACGTGAAACCTCGCTGGCCGTCCAGCGGCATCTGACGGAGCAGGGCAGCTTGAGCCGGTCAGACCGACCCGGTAGCATGCGGTGTTACGTGAGCGATAATCCGGCGCGGTTTCGGCAGGTGGGATCGAGGTTCCTGAATGAGGTTATTGAACAAGTCGAGCTGGTCGAACCAGAGCAATATGTCGGACTGCCCCGACTGGCTGGCAGGCCGAGCTGACCGGAACAAACCGCCCGGGCCCCGCGCCCGGGCGGGGCGCTGGATCGCGGCGGCTTTGCTGATCCTGATCGTGGCGGCAGTGCCGGCGTGCAAGAACCAGACCATCGACGCCAAGCTGGACGCGGGTTTCAAGAAGCTCTTTGCGCCCCGGAAGACGCCACAGCAGTACATGCTGATCGCGGTATCTTCGGATGACCCGGACGCCCGCCGGGACGCGGTGGCGCAGATCTCCAAGAGCAAACAATATGACCGCGAGTGGGCGATCAAAGGTTTTGTGGCCATCGCGCTGCTGGAGAGTGAGCCGCAGACCCGCTGTGTGGCGATCCGAGCTTTGGCTCGCACCGGCGACCCGCGAGCGACCGAAACGGCCCTGAAGATCCTCAATTACAACGACTATCCGCCGCAGGAGGTCTGGCCGCCGGTGGCCTTGTGTCGCTGGGACGCGACCAACGCCCTGGCGGACCTGCTGGCGGCGGGCAAGGTTCCCGAGGAGTACCGCGAGCCGGTCTTCAAGACATTGCTGGACCGGCTGCGGTGGGACCCGGATCGGCACACCCGGATCGCCGCTGCTCGCGGGTTGGCCTGGTACCCGGAGCCGCAGACGGTTTCGGCGCTGATCGAGGGGTTGCGGGACGCGGATTTCGCGGTTGCCCACCAGTGCGAGGAATCGCTGGTTCAGTTGACCGGCCGGACTCACGACGCCAATCCGCTGGCGTGGGAAGAATGGCTGGCGGCCAACGGCGAGACCGTCTTCGCTCATGCCGGCGAGATCCCGGAGTCCCGTCGACCGCCCTACCGGAACCAGTGGGAGAAAAGCTGGTACGACACCAAGGAGCTGATTCGTTGGCTGTGGCCGGGATCGAAGGAAGAATGACCATCCGCCGACCTGGCCGGGCGGGAGCAGCGGCGTGCGGGCGCTGATCGTCGGACCGGACCAGCCAGCTCGGGTCCGTTTCACCCCTGATTATCCCCAACCGAGTCCGGCCGCCGACGAAGTGCTCATCCGGGTCACTCTAGCCGGCATCTGCGCGACCGACCTGGAGATTGCCCGGGGATACCTGCACTTTGCCGGCGTGCTTGGCCACGAGTTCGTGGGGACGGTAGTCGAGGGGGCATCGCATCTGGTCGGGCGACGGGTTGTGGCGGAGATCAATTGCCCCTGCCGGCAATGTGAGATGTGCCGGGGCGGACTGCCGAATCATTGCCTGCGGCGGACGGTGGTGGGCATCGCCGGGCGGGATGGCGCGTTCGCTGACTACCTGACGGTCCCGGCTGCGAACTGTCACCTGGTGGCGGACCAGATCAGCGACCGGCAAGCGGTCTTCGTCGAGCCCCTGGCGGCGGCGGCACATGTGCTGGATGCAGCCGAAATCGGGCCCGGCAGGCGGGCCGCCGTGCTGGGGACCGGCCGGCTGGGACTGCTGGTGGCTCAAGTGCTCGCGGACACCGGCTGCGAGCTGGAGGTCATCGGGCGGAATCCGCGCACGATCGATTTTTGCCGCCGACGCGGCCTGAAGGTCGCCGCCGCCCCTGAGTCTGGCGTGAGCGGCCGGTACGACGTGGTAGTGGAATGCACGGGCTGCGCCGACGGTCTGCGGCTGGCCCTCGGCCTGTGCCGACCGTGCGGGACGATCGTGCTGAAGAGCACCTATGCCGACGCGGCCACGGTCGACCTGGCACCGCTGGTAGTCAATGAGATCCGCCTGGCAGGTAACCGCTGCGGATCGTTCCCGCGGGCCCTGCGACTGCTGGCCGAGCACCGGGTCGAGGTGGACGAGCTGGTGACCGCGGAATATGCCCTGGAGGAGGGAGTCGCGGCCCTGGAGGCCGCGGCGCGGGCAGAAAACATCAAGGTGCTCCTGCGGCCCGGTGGTCCATGATGCATCTGGAACAGGTCGGCGGTCGTTGCTACGCCCAGCTCGACCGGCTGCGGCATCTGCCCAGCTTGATACACGCGTTCTCAACCCGGCCAGCCGACCTGGCACCGCGGCCCGGCCCGAATGCTGCCGCCACAGATGAGCAACGCCGCAGGATGGTCGCTGACTGGGGGCTGGATCCGGACCAACTGCGCTATTGCCAGCAGGTGCATGGGCAGCGCCTGGTGGTGGTGGATCAGGGCTTGCCGGCCGGGCGGGTACCGGAGTGCGATGGGCTGCTCACCGACCGGCGGGCGGTACCGCTGATGACCTTCTCCGCCGACTGCCCGCTGGTGCTGGTCATCGACGCTGGGAGGCGGGCGCTGGGCATGGCCCACGCGAGCTGGCGCTGCACGGTGGCCCGGATCGCCTTCCGGCTGGTGGAGCTGATGGTCGCCCGATTCGGGTGTCGGCCGGCGGAGCTGTGGGCGGGCATCGGACCAGGTGCCGGTCCGTGCTGTTACCAGGTGCAAGCCGACGTCTACCAGGCGGCGGCCGGGCTGCCGGACCGCGAGCGGTGCTTCGCGCGGCGAGCCGGCAGGCTGTATTTCGACCTGTGGCAGGCCAATGTCAGCCAACTGGAGCAGGCCGGGCTGGAACGCGAAAATATTGAGCTGGCAGGCATCTGCACCATGTGCGAGCGGGAGCTTTTTCATTCCTATCGGCGTGAGGGGAAGGGCTGCGGCCACTTCGCTCTGATGGCCGCCTGGCGGTGAACGGGAGCAAAGCGCGTGAAAGCGGCCGGGCCTCTGTTTCAGGATCATCTTCCGGGCGGTCCGGGCCAGCTTGCCGGCAGACCCCTGATCCACGGGCTGCTGGTGACGGTCCTGATCTTCGCCGCCACCCGACTGGTGACCTGGAGCGCCACGTACTGCGGGGCCGCGGTGCTCTTTCGAATCGAGCACCGGTTGGATCCGCCATTCGAGAAGCACCTGCGGCGATTGCAAGATCAGGTGGCCCGGGGGGAGGGGGCGGAGTACCGTTCATTTGTCGAACTGCTGACCGACCTGGCGCCGCTGTGTCGATTCGATGGCGTGCACTACCGGTCGATCATCGAGGGCGGCTACCAATACGCGCCTCCAGTTCCCGGCACCCAGAACCGCAAGCAGCTCGAGCAGAACATCGCGTTTTTCCCGCTGTATCCGCTGATCTGCCGGCCGCTGACCCGCTTTTTCGGCGTCCATGGGGCGATGGTCCTGGTGGCCAACGGGTGTGCCCTGCTGGCGGCGATCGTGCTTTATTTGTGGATCCGACGTCGACTGGAGGAATCGGTAGCTCTTTTCGCCGTCGCGGTCACTTTCTGCTGGCCGGCTTCGGTCTACTACAGCTACGGCTATGCCGAGAGCCTCACGCTGCTGCTGCTGGTTATAGCTCTCTGGCTGATCGACAGCCGTTGGTTCGGCATGGCCGCCATCATCTGCGGGCTGGCCACCGCGACCCGTCCGACCGCGTTGGCGATCGTGGGGGTTCTGGCATTGGCATACTGGCTGGGCAGTTCGCGGCCGTGGGGCGGTCGGTTGCTGCGGCTGGTTCCGCTTTGCGTGGTGGGGGGGGCCGGTCTGCTGATCTATGCCGGTTATCTGACCATTCGTTTCGGCTCCCCGCTGGTTTACTTGGATAACTTCAAGGCTGGGTGGGTGCCAGATTCGGCCCGGGCGGGCTGGCTGGGGTATCTCACGCTGACGCCGCTCTGGGAGCAGTTCAAGTATGTCCGCCAGCTCGTCATGTTCTGGCCCCCCATCGGACTGGTGAACGCGGCCAATACGCTGATGTGGAATACTCCGCTGAACCTGTTCATTCTGTTTTTGAGTCTGGCGGGACTGCGGCGGGTGCCGCGCGGCTTCCGACCGCTGCTGGGTTTGGGGCCGCTGATCTTCCTGCATTCGTACCTGGCCTCGGGGGGTGCGAAGTTCGGGATCGAGCCGATCGCCAGGTACATGGCGGTGTCGGTGCCGGCGTTCGTGGTGCTGGCGGCCTGGTGCATGCGCCAGTGGCGGCCGGCGGTCCGGCACGTGCTGCTGACTTTCATGGTCCTGATCCAGGCGGCCTGGGCGTTCCGTTTCGGCTTGCAGGAGTGGTCGGGATGAGCGCGGGCAAGGTTGATGAAGCGGCCGCGGCGCGGCGGATCCAGGCGCTGCGAGCGGAGATCCGCCGGCACGACCAGCTCTATTTCGTGCAGAACGCGCCGGAGATCAGCGACGAGCAGTACGACGGGCTGGTTCGCGAGCTGCGCCAGTTGGAGGCCGCGTTCCCGCATCTGATTACGCCGGACTCGCCCACCCAGCGGGTCGGAGAGCGGCCGCTGGAGGGCTTCGAGCATGTGCGGCACGCGGTCCCGATGCTCTCGATTGACAACACCTACTCGTCGGAGGAGCTGCGCGAGTTCGACGCCCGGGTAGCCAAGGGGCTGGGAGGCGAGCCGTATTCGTATCTGGTGGACCCCAAGATCGACGGGGTGGCGGTATCGCTGCGGTACGAGGAAGGGATGTTTGTCCAGGGTGCCACGCGGGGTGACGGGGAGGTTGGGGACGACATCACCCAGAATCTACGTACCTTGCGCAGCATTCCGCTGCGGCTGGCGGGTCAAGATTGGCCGCGGGTGCTGGAGGTCCGGGGCGAGGTGTATTGGCCCCGGTCCAGCTTCGAGGAGGTGAACCGTCGGCGGATCGCGGAGGGTGAAGAGCCGTTCAAGAATCCCCGCAACGGGACGGCGGGCACGCTCAAGCAGCTCGACTCGCGGGTGGTTGCCGGGCGGGGCCTGGTTTTTCAGAGCCACGGGCTGGGGCTGGTCGACCCGCCGCCGGCGGTCGCCACCCACAGCGAGATGAACGCCTGCCTGCGTCGCTGGGGGATTCCGACCAGTCCTTACGCCCGGCATTGCGAGAGCATTGAGGAAGTGATCGCGTTTGTCGCAGAGTGGGATCGTCGACGGCACCAGCTCGATTACGATACCGACGGGCTGGTGGTGAAGGTGGAGCGGTTCGACCAGCGTCGCCGGCTGGGGAGCACCAGCAAGGCCCCGCGGTGGTGCATCGCGTACAAGTATGCCGCCCAGCAGGCCCAGAGCCGACTGCTCTCAGTCGATTTCCAGGTTGGCAAGCTGGGCACGATTACGCCGGTGGCTAACCTCAGCCCGGTGCAACTGGCGGGGACGACGGTCAAGCGGGCCAGCCTGCACAACTTCGACCAGGTCCGCCGACTCGACCTGCACGTGGGGGACACGGTCACGGTCGAGAAGGCAGGGGAGATCATTCCGCAGGTGGTGGGAGTGGATGTCAGCCAGCGACCGGCCGGGGCCAGGCCGGTGCGGCCGCCGACCCGCTGTCCGGAATGCAACGGCCCGGTCATGCAGGACCAGGGTGGAGTATATCTGCGATGCATCAATCCCGGCTGCCCGGCCCAGCTCGTGGAGCGGCTGCGGTTCTTCTGCGCCCGCGATCAGATGGACATCGAGGGGGCCGGCATCAAGCTGATCGAGATGCTGGTCAAGCAGGGACTGGTCAAGACCTACGCCGACCTTTATCGGTTGCATCGGCGCCGCCAGGATTTGATCCGGCTCGAGCGGATGGGCGAAAAGAGTGTTGATAACCTGCTGGCCGGCATTGAGCGGAGCAAGCAGCAACCGCTGTCGCGTGTGCTGGCGGCCCTGGGGATCCGGCACGTGGGCATCAACACCGCCGAGCTGCTGGCCGAGCATTTCGGCAGCATGGATGCCCTGCTGGCGGCCGATCAGGACGCGTTGCAACAGGTGGGGGGCATCGGGCCGGAGGTTTCCGCCTCGTTGCTCGAATGGCTGGGCAGCCAGGCCGGTCGAAAAACGATCGCCGAACTGAAGGCGGTCGGCGTCAACATGACCCAACCCCGGGCGGCGGCCCGACCGGCCGGCAGCCCGATCGAGGGTAAGACCATCGTGGTCACCGGCACGCTGAGCAGGTACTCCCGAAGCGAGATCGAGGCTCTGATCAAGCGGCACGGCGGCAAGCCGACCAGCAGCGTCAGCAAGAAAACCGATTTCGTGATCGTGGGGGAATCCCCGGGCAGCAAGCTGGAAAAAGCCCGCAGTCTGGGCGTGCGCGTCCTGACTGAAGAAGAGTTCGAGCGCCTGCTGGGCGGGTAGGGCCGCTTATCGCCGGCACTACGCCTGGGGCGGCAGAGGCCGGTTTTCGGCCGACGGCTTCACCCGGGCAGTTGCGTACAGGAGGGTTGCACCCAGCGCGATCAGCATGATCAGGTGCGCCCCGAGCAGTCTGGCCGTCGGCCAGATCCAGGCCAGCATGCCGCCCGCCCATATGGCCAGGCCGGCCCACCCCAGCCTCCGGCTCGACCAGCGGCGTGCGGACGCGGCCGTCGGCACCCCGCCTGAAGCCAGGCGGGCCAGAAGCACCAACCCAGGCACCGCCCAGACCAAGTAATACTGTCGCAGCAAGGGCGAGAAGACCAGCATCCCGATCGCATAAGCAGCGGCTTCGGCATGGCGCTGGTCAAGGGTCAACCGTTCCCACGGCCGGCGGGTTGTCCAAGCCAGCAGCGCGAAGAGGATGACTGCCAGGCCATATGCCAGAGCGACGCAGGAGGGCTGGTCCAATCGCAGGGGCTGAAATGCGACTGCGTGCGGGTGCTGGGGCCAGGTCAGACGGGCCAGGACCTGGGGGATGGATTGGTTCCGCCGGTCGATGAAGTGTTCCGGTAACTCCTGATCGAGCAGGCCCTGCGCGGCCTGGCCACGCACGTTGTAGTCCCACCATTGGCGATGGTATTCGAGCGTCTTTGGTGGCCCGAAGACCAGCAGCGGCGGCAGCAGCGCCAAACCGGCCGCGGCGGCTACCAGCGTCGCGGCCGCGACCCATTGGCGCTTCAACAGCAGCCAGGGCAGGAAGATTGCCGGCAGGAGCTTCAGTGCGGTCGCCACTCCCAGGAAGATTCCCGCGACTGCCGGCCGGCCTCGATCCAGCGCCCAGGCCGCGCCAAGCACCAACACCAACACGAAGTAGCTCAACTGGTTGAACTTGGCGGCCTCCAGCAAAGCCGGAAGAGCCAGCAGGACCGCGACTGCGAATATGCCGACTCGCAGCTTCTGCTGCCGCGGGAGGCCGGTCAGGTTGCTGGCGGATTCGTGGTCTGCGGCCAATCCGGCCCACTGCCACAGGAGCCTTAGACTGAACCCCAGGGCCGCGACCTGGACGGCGGACCAGACCAGCGCTGCCCCCAGGCGCCCCAGCCCGGCCAGCGGCGCCAGCAGCAGAGGGACCACCGGCAAGTAGAATGGCAACTGGCGCCGCCGATCGGGATCGACGTTGGTCGAGTCGGAGTTGATCTGGCGATGTTCCCAAACGTACCGGGCGTCCAGATAGAAATGGTGGAAGTCGTACCGTCCGCGACTGGCCCGATGAAAGGAGACCAGGCCGAGCGACAGCAATAGTACGAGTAGCCCCAGGTCCAGCCAGCGCTTGGCCGCCGATTGCTCAGACATGGATGGTCACCGACCGGGAGCAAGCGGCCGGGCTCGCAAGCGGCCAGCCCGCCGAGGATACCGGCGTGTAGAAAGGCTCGCGTATCGCCCGGGGATCCTGAGCAAGTCGTCGCAGCATCAGCAGAGCCGGCAAGGCCAGCACCAGCACCGATCCCAGGATCGTTCCGGCAGCTTCCAGGGGCTGGTGCAACAAGCCCAGCTCGGCCGTGACCGCCAGGAAGATACAGCTCAGCGCGAACTTCGACCAGCGGCTGGTCAGTCCCGCGTAATGCACCGCCCCGCCCAAGATCGAAAGGGCCGGCAAGGCCCAGATCATGTGGTATCGGCGCATCACCGGCATCAGCCACAACATGGCCAACAGGAAGATGGCCCATTCCAGGCGCAATTGCCAGGCGGTGAGTCGACGGGCCGGTCGTCGGGCCAACCAGATCAGCCCCGCCAGGCTGACTGCTGCCAGGGCGGTAGCGATCGCGGCGACGGCAGGTAGCGGGAGGCTGACCGGGTTGAAGGTTTGCGGCTTCAGCTTCGCATACCGGGCCTGGATCCGCGGATCGTTGTCAAAATGGGTGTTGTAATTGGTAGGATGCAGCCAACGGCTGAGGACCGCCCCCAAGCCCTGGTTGCGCCAGTCCATCTCCTTCTGGGCTAGGATCAGGCCGCGATGCGAGCCGCTCCCCACCGCCGACCGTGCCCAACCCCGGTAGCTGGCCGCGGTCTGGTCGGGGCCGAAGATGAGCAGGTCCGAAACCGGGCCGGCCGCCGCGACCGTCAGAACCGCCGTCAGGGCGGTCCGATATTGGCGCTTCAGGACAAACCACAGGACTAGCAGGCCGGGAGTGAGTTTCAGCAGTGTGGCCAGGCCGAGCCAGAACCCGCCGATCAACTCGCGCCGCTGCTGCCAGCAGACGAAGCTTGCCACCATCAGCAGCAAGGTCAGGCTGTTGATCTGGTTGAGACGGAACTCCCAAACCCAGTAGGGTGCCAGCAGAAGGAGCGGCAGCAGTTGCGTAACCGGCCAATCCTGGGGCGGGAGGCCGACCAGGTGGCGGCCGATCAGCCGCAAGGTCAACACCATGGCGGCCAGGTTGACGATCAGCCAGAGCGCTCCGGCCGCCTGGTAGGGCAGCAGCGCGAGTGCGGCCATCAGGCGAGGGACGAATGGCCAGTACCAGTCCAAGCTGCCGCGGCGGACCGGTCGTCCGCCGACCAGGTCATAGCCCGGGTCCAGGCAGCCGCGTTCCACCAGCCAATGGCCGGCTTTGTAGAAGTACTCGAAGTCCGGATGACGCCAGTAGATATGTTCCGCGCCCAGCCTGGCAAACCAGATCACCAGGCCCACTATCGCCAGCCGGCATGCCCACCGGATGGCCGGCGGCGCGATGGGCGGACCGGTCCACCGGGGGCCGGATCCCCCCACCGGGCCAACTTCGGCCGCCGGGTCCGCCCCCGGCGCATCTGAATCGAGTCCCTGCGTCACGTGGGCGATTCTACGAATCGCTCAGCCCAGCAACAACCGGCCGGTCGCACGGCCAGCCCGCCGCCAAGA
>CAYZXK010000056.1:0-16209 GCA_964482395.1 uncultured Planctomycetales bacterium
GGCCCGCGCACCACCGCCATCGTCGGAATCCAGAGTTCCTCCTGCCGCTCACCCCCACGCAGTCCCAATGCCATGCCACATCCTCCTTGATGCCATTATTATTGCATGCGAGGCAAGGGGTTTTTCAACGGGCTGTTAGGGCCCGTTTCCCGGAGCGCATGCCGGCGGTCGGCGGAAAGCTCGGGACTTACACGACGGAGGTGCAACATGTCGTCTACCAGGGTTTTCGTGGCTGCTTTGTGTTTCAGTTTAGTGTCGAGCGCTGCGCTGGCGGATGGCCCGACGCCCTACCAGGGCTCGGGGACCGTTTACGTGATCGAGGACGGCCGTGTCGCCATCGAGTACGCGTCGGGTGAGCGGGCAGCGGAGGCGCTGCTAATCGACCGGGCCTCAGAGCACTTCCTTATCACCAATGGAACAACCGCGAGTATCCTGGCGCCTGGGGTGCCAGTTCCGTCGGGCACAACCTCGAAGATCAAGCTCGCGGGCACCGGCTGCAACGCAGTCGGCCAGTATGCGGGTACCCTTACACTCCGCTGCGAGGCGAGTGGGAACTGGCGGGTGCAAGTCGCGGCGGGGAACGTCACCACTTTCGATTACCTGTTCGATTACCAGGCTGAAGCAAGTATGCCCAGCGGAGGTTGTGTCGTACACTGCCCGCAAGGATCGTGCTCGGCTTCCGGGCCGGGGATCAATTGGTGCTTCTGCGGCCTCTTCGGCGAGCCACACTGCGTACACATTGGGCTGGCGTTTGCGGTTAATACCGCGCAGAGGTAGGTGCCGACAGGCTTGGGTCGCTGCCCAGCGGGGACTCGTTGTTGGGGCTATGCGGCGTGCTGCGCACAGTGTGGGAGTGATTGCCTCGCAAGGCGACTCAGCAGCATAATGCGGCCGTGGCGCGCGGCCGGAAGCGCGTGCAAGGCGCCGGAGGTGTAGCGATGAGTCGGAACCGATTTGCAGTTTTTCTGTTGGGAGTTGGGGTTGGGCAGGCGGCTGCGGGTGAGGAGCTGGGCCAACAGGTCCTCGAGGCCCTTCAGAAACTGGATTCGCTGGTGATGCGCGTAAACTACACCTCCCCGCCGTGCACCGTGCCGGCGCCGGCGCCGCCTGCACTGGTCGCCGATGTAGCCATGGCGCGCGGCGGACGGTTCCGGGTTTGCGTCTTACATGCCGGTAAAGAGGTCGCCGGGGTATGCAGTGACGGTACCACGATCTTCGAATGGGACTCGCTCGGAAAGCGTTGGACGCGCTATGCGAAGGGCGGCGCAGAGCAGTGCCGCCTCATCCCGGGAAGTTTCGAGAACGCGCAGTTGGCCTTTCTCGTCGACCACTACGCGGGATCCTGGCTCGATCCCGGCGGACCCTATGAGTGGTGGTTGCAGCGCCTGCAATTGGCAGACGAGGTGACTCGCACTACCGAAACGGTTGTGGGCCGCCCCTGTAATGTGCTGTTGGCCCGCAAGGAGATAAGAGAGGGTCCGTTCCGGGCAACCAACCTGGCGCGCTTGGCCTATGAGTCCGCGACTCACTTGCCAGTACTGGAGGAGTGCAGCGTCGAGCTGAGCCCCGAGCTGGCCGCCGATCCACCACCGGCGTACCGCTTCAGCTACGAGCAAGTATTGCCCAACGGGGGGGTCAGCTCCGACCTGTTCGTGTACCGGGCGCCGGAGGGGTTCAACTTCGTAGACCCTCAGGAGCTTCGGCCACCGATCTCGCCGCTGGTCGGTCAATTGGCGTCCACCTGGAACCTCGAGTCTCTCGATGGCCGGGTCATCTCATTCGACGACGCCAAGAAGCAGAGCGTGGTGGTCACTACCGCCGCATGGTGCCTAACGTGCAAGGCCGCCGTGAGGGCCCTATCGGCCCTGCCGCAGGAGCCTGAGTTCAAGGATGTGCAGGTAGTAGTCGTGAGCCTGGATCGCGATCGCAGCGTGGCCACGCGCCACTTGAAAGAGCTGCCGGCCGGCTTGGTGCCCGTGAATGAGCCAGCTTTTCATGATAGGCTGGGCTTGCCAGGGGTGCCAACGATCCTCATCGTGGGGCCCGACGGCCGCGTGGCATGGGTTCAGAGGGGCTGGAGCGACACCACCCTGGACGCCGTTCGCCAAGCCCTGCGCGCCTGTGGAAAGGCGCCCGGTCAGGTGCCGCCCGGCCGGATCTGACCGCGGCCGAGATCCGCTCCAGTCCCCCCAATCGGCCGGCCTACTGGCCGGCTGGTCGGTTCGGCGCCAGCACGGGTAGCACGAAAACCGTCGTTTGCCCGAAGCACGTTAGTCCAGGGCAAAAAACGCACCTCCACTTGACAGAAATGAAAAATGGGTTATATCTTTCAGACGGTAAGGGTCGACAGGTCGCTGGCGGAACCGGGCCCGTAAGTACGGGAACAGACGTAGAGAAAGTTTGCGTCGCGCTAGGGTCGCAGCGGGTTGTCTGAGTGGCAGTTTCGGGGGTTCACGGGGCGCGCGGTCGGCGCCGAGCGCGCCACGGCCCAGGGCCGCTGGCCCCCGTGGAAGCCTAGCCCTGACCCAGCGTTTCAGCGCAGGGCAGCGCGAAGTCTATCGCTCGACTAACTTGGGAGGATGCAACAATGTTGAGTCCGTTAAGTTTCATCGCAGGAACCCTGGCGATTGGCATGTTGCTTACTACGTTGCAAGTCCCTCAATGTCAGAGGCATCCTGGCCCGGCGAAGGAAGACGCCCGAGCCCAAGTGCAGCAGCAGACCGCGCCACAATCTGGTCAGGATGAACCGGCCCGAGGCCAAGAGCACAGGACGGCCGCTCCCAGCGTTCGCCAGAGCCGCGCCAGGGCCAAATTGCTGTCGCAGGTGTTGCCGCCGCGACTGGCCGAATTCGTCTTGCGCTACGGTGTTGATGAGATCGTAGGCTCGGGGCCCACGGAAAAGGACCTGGAAAATCCCAATCCGCTGGGCGTGCTGCGAACGCTTCGGCCACGCGCGTATTTTGTCGTTCGGGGGCCGGCTACCTTGGCACCTGAAGACACCGGCCGCGGAGAAAAAGCCGAACCCGCTACCGCATCACGTATCTCGGCAGTGGCAGCGACCCGGGTGGTCATGACGGATGGTTCACTGGTGGCGTTCGGTGACGAGGTAGGCGTCGCGAACGGAACCCGGATCAGCGATGGATTAGTCGTAAACGCCGGGGAATTAGCACTCCTGGTAAAGACTGCGGACGGATGCTACCGGGTGGGCCCGGGGGAAGCGGTGCTCGTAAGCGCCGAGTCGCCAGTGGCGCATCTATCGTCTGATGCGCTAGCAGCCTTAGCCAACGACGGATGCAGCGTGACCTGCGCGGCAGGTTACTATGCCTGCTGCAACGACAACTGGTGGACTGATACCTGCAAGTGCATCCCCGAGGGGCAGTCCGCCGACTGTGACAGCGGGGGACCAGGCGCAACCAGTTGCTCGATACTGCCCGAGCCGAAGGACTTCAACCCGGAGCCGCTTCCGTAACGATGAGTACCCGGTTTGCCCCTTTCGGCGGTGGCCCACTGCTTTCGGCCGGCTTCAGCCCAGGACGAACGCCAGGCGAACTGACGGCCGAGACGGTAACGGCCCCCGGTGGGCGGCTTCGCGTTCGGGTGGTGCGGAGCACCGAAGAAATCGCCAGCCTTTGCGGCGACGAGCGCAGGATTGTCTAGTGGGATGCCAGGGCTGAAGGCTGGACCCGGTATCTGAAAGCCGACGGCAAGCTGCTGACGCGACTCATCCCTTAGCAGACCGCGGGCGCCCAGATGGGAGCCCTGCTGAGACTGCCCGGAGGGTGGGCCAGGACGGCCGAGTCACTCGGGTTCAAGCTGGCCCAGGAGACCAGCGGCTCGCTCGGACATCAAATCGTCGGGCGATTCTTACCGGTCGACTTTCTGGTTCAGCTCTTCCACGAAGTACCGGGCGGTGAGCGGCTCGTCGGTGGCGTGCTGGGTCAGCGCATTCCAGGGCATCAGGTTGCCGGGACCGAAGATCTTCTCACGCAGCCAGGCACCAACCTCTGGCCGGCCATAAAAGCTGCTGACGGTCGGGTTGCTCAGCCCCAGCACCTTGGTCGAAAGATGATGCCGGACCTGGGCCGCGAACAGCTCCCCCATCATGTAGCAGTGGTAGTACACCGGCGTGGTCAGGACATGCACTTTGGCGGCATAGTCCGGCCGGTTCACGTCGTCCGGCCAATTAAGTAGCTGGTAACGGCGCTTCAGTTTGTACCACAGCTCGCCGAGGTTCTGGTCGGGGTTGGAATACAGGCCGTACTCGAACCGCAGCATGACCTGCGACCAGCGGGCGAACAGCAGGCGTTCGGTCCGCAGAGTCTTGCCGGCCGCCTGCCCGACCCGTCCGGCCGAGGTTTGATCGACGCCCAGCACTCGCGTCAACCACTCGCCGTTCTTGGACATCGCCCCGAACATCTCGGCGATCCCCTCGGTGGTGATCCCGTGCGAGGCGGTATGCAGCAGGAACGGCACGTCTTGGCGGATGTACTTGTCGTACACCCCATGGCCCAGCTCGTGCAGCAGGGTGTCGGCCCAATAGGCGTTGGGCTTGAGGTTGGCCAGCACCCGAACGTCGCCGGCCCGGTCCAGGTCGGCACAGAAGGCGTGCGGGCACTTGCCGGGCTTCTCATACAGATCGCTGCGGGCCAGGATGTCCTCCACCGGCAGGCCCAGGCTGGCATAGTAGGTCTTACACAGTTCGACCACGTCGGCCTTGGCGAACAGCTCACTCAGGTCCAGTTCCGTCCCGGGCGGGGCCTCCTGGAAGAAAAGATCGCCGTAATGCCACGGCCGCAACTGGTCCACTGTGATCCGGAAACGTGCCGCCCGGGCGGCGTCGATCTCGCTCTTGAGCTCGGCAAACGGATCGCGGGTCAGGGCCTCTAACTCCGCGAAGAGATTGAAAAGCTCCTGTTCATCGATTTCCTGGAGCGTAAGGCTCATGGCGAAATAGTCGCGGAACCCAAGCTGCCGGGCCATCTGGTTGCGCAACCGCACCAGCTCGCGTAGCAGGGGATCCGCCTTGCGGCCGACCTCCATATAGGCCTTCCAGGCGGCCTCGGCCGTCGCCGAATCGGTGGTAGTAGCCAGAATCTCACGAACATCGTTTTCGGTCAGCGTCCGGTCGCCGACCTGGCTGCGATGGGTGTTGAAAAGCTGTTCGACGTCGCTTTCCAGGTTCACGATCTGCTTGCGCAACTGCGGGTCGGCCTGGCCGGCCAGGAAGGCCCGGTACATCACGTCCAACTCTCTTGCCAGAACCGGGTCGCGCACACTGCCCCGCTCCTTGAGAGCTTTGAGCTGCCCGAACACCTCGCGGTCGCTGTGAAGCTCGACCAGGGCCTGGTCGGCGGCTTTCTTGCGGGCGAAGGCCGCGTCAGTCCCGGTGATGTTCGCCTCCCACCAGGCCGCCTCGGACTTCAGGGTCAGTGGGCGGAACTTGGCCAGATAGGCGTCCCGCAGAGCGATGAACTCCTGCTCGGCGGCCGGACGCGTCTCCTGCCCGGCCACGCGACCCGAGCACGAAACGCAGATCAGCATGATCGTCAGGCCCCTTTCCATTGGCGTCACTCCTGGCTGAAACCGGCCCCGACCAGCCGTGCCAGCACCGTCGGCAAACCCGCAATGCGGCCGGCCAGGGACGGTCAACAGTATACCGCACCGACCCGCCCGCGTCCGGCTGGGAGTTCTGGCGCTCCAGCCGGTTGTGCAACGCGAGTGGCGGCCGGGTCGCCCCCTTCGGCCCGGCGGGCGCGGGGCGATTGGAAAGGTCCGCCCAATGGGGGAGAATAGCGGGATCATGCTGCGCATCGTCCCGGTTCGCGTTCTGATCATCGACGACGACCCGTCAGCCTGTCGCCGGCTGGGGGCCTGGCTGCGCGAGGCGGCCTACGACGTGGTCAGCTTCTGCGATCCGGCTGAGGGCCTGGCCCATGCCGGTCAGGCGCCCTGCCAGGTAGGACTGGTCGATCTGCGGCTTAGCCGGATGGACGGGGCGGTGGTGTTGGGGCAATTGCACCGTCTGGCCGCCGACATGCGCCTGATCGCCATGAGCGCCTTCCCGGAGGTGCCGCAGGTGATCGCGGCCATACGCGCCGGCGCTCGGGACCTGTTGGAGAAGCCGGTACAGCGTGAGCCGCTGCTGGAGGCGGTCGGGCGACAGTTGGCCGAGCTGGGGGTCGGCGTGAGGTCGGAGCAGGAGTTCAACCGCCGACTCGGGGCCCGCATCCGGCTGCTGCGGACGCAGGCCCGGCGGACGCTGGCCGACGTCGCATCCGAGTGCGACATCACCATGGTCCATCTTTCCCAGGTCGAGCTGGGCAAAAAGGCGCCTTCGGTATGGGTCCTGGCCCGCATCGCCGGCGCTCTCAAGACGCCGCTTGGGCGACTGCTGGACCAGATCTGAGCTGGCGGCGGGCAACATGTCGGCACACACACTGCTGGCCGTACCCATCATTTCCGCCGATCGGCCATTGCCAGAACAAGTCCGGATGGCCCGGGCCGCAGGCGCGGATCTGGTCGAGTTGCGGGTGGACTGCATCAACGATCTGCCTGCCGTGCGGCGGCTGCTCGATCAGCCCCACGAGCTGCCGATGATCCTCACGGTCCGCTCGCCCGACCAGGGCGGCCGGTGGACCGGCGACGAAGCCGGGCGGATCGGCCTGATTCTTCAACTCGCCCAGAGTCGGCCAGAATATGTCGATCTGGAGTATGCTGCCTGGCGGCGGTCAGCCGAGGTCCGCCGGAAGATCGCCACGGTCTGCCAGCTTTGCGGGCCGCGCGGCGATCGTGGGTTGGAGCGGGCTGCGGGCTGTTCCAAGAACCGACTCATCCTGTCACATCATGATCTGATCCGCACGCCGACTGACCTGGAGTCCTTATTCCAGGAGTTACTGGCCAGTCCGGCTCCGGTGGTGAAGCTGGCCTGCACCGCCGCGGACGCCACGGACGCGTGCCGGCTCATGTTGCATCTTCGGCGGCAGGCCGCGGCTAGAGACCTGATCGCACTGAGCATGGGCGAGGCGGGACTGGCAACTCGGGTCCTGGCCGGCAAGTTCGGCGCGTTTTTGACATTTGCCAGCCTGGAGGCCGGACAGGAATCGGCCCCCGGCCAACCCACGCTAGCTCAGTTGCACGAGCAATATCGGTGGCGCAGGATCGGCCCGCCGACCGGCGTGTACGGTGTTGTGGGGTGGCCCGTGACGCATTCGCAAAGCCCGGCCTTCCACAACGCGGCCCTTGAGGCCGCGGGCATTGATGCCATCTACCTGCCCCTTCCAGTCCAACCTGGTTACGACTCGCTCAGTGCTTTTCTGGATCTGGTGAGCTCTCAGGCTGACTTGGGCTTCCGCGGGCTGAGTGTTACGACGCCGCACAAGGAAAACGCCTTGCGCTGGCTGGAGACTCGCGGCTTACCGGTCGGCTCGCTGGCCCGGCAGTGCGCTGCGGTCAACACGCTTACCCGCCGGCCGGACGGCACCTGGGAGGGCGACAACACCGACGTCCATGGAGTCGACCTGGTCCTGCGAAAGGCATTGCAGTTGGCCGGTTCAGACCCGCGCCAACTACGGGTCGACTTGCTGGGCGCGGGTGGTGTGGCTCGGGCGGCGATCGTCGCGCTGCGTTCCTTCGGCTGCCAAATCTGCATCTACAACCGGTCGGAGGAGCGGGCTGCGCGTCTGGCGCAGGAGATGCGCTGCCAGTGGCGACCCTGGGCGCAGCGGCTGCACTATGCCGGAAACGTACTCATCAACTGTACTCCGGTCGGGATGTGGCCGGCCTGCGACCAGTCGCCTCTGCCGCCTGACGCTCTCCGCCCCGACACGTTGGTGTTCGACACGGTGTACAACCCGCCGCAGACCGCCCTGCTAACCGCGGCTGCCCAGCGTGGCTGCCGGACCATAGGCGGGAAAGCGATGTTTATCGGACAGGCCCGCCGACAGTTCGAGATTTGGCACGGTCGGCCGCCCGCGCCTGAGGCTTTCATCTCGACCGGTCCGGATTCCGGCCGACCAGGACCGGAAAAAACCTGTGTCGCGATCTGGAGAGCCGCGGACACTGCACCAATACCGTATCTGGGCTAAGCCCGGGACGGGGGGCGTCAGATAACCGGCCCGCGAATTCGGATCCGGTGACCGCGATGATTTTTTTGCCTGGGCCGCCAAAGTTTTGAATGGTGTAGTGGCCGCGTCCTTACGTGACTGCCCGAGGCGCGGCTGACCGGAAGTGACTTCGGGGGCCAAGCAGACGGCTTCCAGAGGGCAGCGTTTTCGGACTGTGCCTTGCCCATGTGGGCACGGGTGCCGGACCGGCAGGTCCGGTGCTGGTGGGCTGGGCCCGGGCTGTCCGGAGTGGAATGCGTTGGATCGGGCAACTTTCGCAGGGAGGCGTTAGCAGTAGACGGGTCGCTTCGGGCGGCCCCCTTAACTTGAAAGGAAGAGTCATGAACAAGCTGTTTTCTCGGGTTCGGGATTTCATGGTCAATGAGGATGGGCCGACCGCGACCGAGTACGCGGTCATGTTGGCTCTGATCATCGTTGCCTGCATCGCGGCCATCACGGCCCTCGGCAGCGCGCTGAAGGGCACCTTTGAGAACGTGACCAGCAACTTGCCGGACGGCAATCCGTCGTAATCACGCGGCGGCGGCGCAGCCGTCTAGGCGGAAGGCTATCGGGCGGCGGCACCGCGGCTCGCGGTGACCGCCGCTCGGCTTTCTCGCCTCGTCGGCGTGAACGTCCGATGAAAGAAAGGGCCACCGCTCCCGGCGCCGGGAGCGTGTGGTGGTTCATAGCCGCGTGGGGCCGCGAGGCGCGCAACGATTATGGGTCCGCTGGCCGACCATTACTGGCAGATCACGCTGGCCGTCCTGGTGCCCGGCACACTTTACGCTTCCTGGATCGACTTTTCGCAACGCCGGGTTCCAAACTGGCTGAATGCCACCCTGGCGGTTGCCGGGCTGCTCGTGCAGGGGCTGGCCTTCGGCTGGTACACGTCCGGATCCGGCGGGGTGTCGGGCGGCCTGGCATGGGGGTTGCTTGGGATGCTGGTCGGACTGGGGCTGCTGATAATCCCCTGGGCCATGCACGGCATGGGAGCCGGCGACGTCAAGCTCATGGCCGCCGTCGGATGCTGGCTGGGCCCCTGGCTGACCCTGCTGAGCTTCGCGGCCGGGGGAATCCTGGGCGGCCTGATCGCAATCGTCATGATCTACACAACCGGCCGGACCGTGCACGCGATCACCAACCTACAGATCATCATGACCAAGCTGCGCCGACTGGACACCGCTTTCGGCGAGTTCGGCGGCGCTCGGAGCTTCGGGGACAGCAGTCAGCTTCTTCCTTACGGAGTGCCGCTCACCATCGGCACCATCGGGGTCCTGTTGACCTACTACTTCGGAGGATGGCTGACATGAAAAGCAGGCTGACCAATCGACTCCGACGGGCAGCGGCGGCCGTGGAACTGGCGGTCGTCACTCCAATTCTGCTTACCATGTTGTTCGGAATCATCGAGTTCGGGTGGATCTTCACCGTTCGCCAAGCCCTGGTCACCGCGGCCCGGGAAGGCGCTCGGACCGCGGCTCTGCCGGGCTCGACCGAGGCCGAGGTGCTCGACCGGGTCGCGCAGTGCATGCAGCCGCTGGGGCTGACCACCTACCAGACCGAAGTGTCGCTGGACGACAACGGCGACCCGACCGGCGTGGTGTCGGTCTGGATTTCCTATGCCGACGTGACGCTGGTCGGCAACTACTTCGGCGGGACCAAGGGCGGAAACCTGTTCGCATCCTGCTCGATGAGAAAAGAAGGAATCGACTAGATGAGCATCAAAGCCCTGATACCGCTGGTGGCGGGCTTGGGCATCGGCGGCCTGGCCCTGGTGCTGGGAATCAACACCCTCAAGAGCGCCGCCGCCGCCGGCCGGCCGACCGCCAAGGTCCAGATCTGGGGCGCGAAAGAAGACATCCCCCGCGGGACCCAGCTCACCGAGGACCTATTGGTGGCCCTGGCCTACCCGGCCGACCTGGTCCCCAAGGGGGCTTTCAAGAAGCAGGAGGAGCTACTGGGCCGCGTGCCACGGGTCCTGGCGCCGGCCGGCCTGCCGATCCTGGAAAGCATGCTGACCGAGCCCGGCACCCAGCCGGGCATCATAGTCAAGCCCGGGTACCGGGCAGTGGCCGTGAAGATCGACCCCAGCTCGGGCGTCGATTATCACCTGGAGCCAGGCTGCTTCGTCGACGTGGTCGGCTCCTTCCGCGTCCGACGTCAGGGGCGGACTGAGACGGTAGCGCGAACCATCGTCGAGAACGCCGAGGTGGCCGCGGTCGGACAGCGACTCAGCCCGGCTACCGTAGCCGCCGGGGCGGGTGGCAACAGCACTGGCCAGCGCGGCCGCTCGACGACCTCCGGCCGAGGGGGAGGCGGCTCGTCCGGCTCAAACGAGCAGGTCCGGGCGGTGACTCTGTACGTCAAGCCGGAGCAGGTACCGACCTTGCTCTTGGCCGAGCAGCAGGGGCGGATCAAGTTGAGCCTGCGCGGCTACCAGGAAGACCAGTCGCGTGGCCCGGACCACTGGGTCAGCGAGGCCGAGTTGCTGGGGCAGGCGGCCGAACCGGACGGTCAGAAGGCAGTCGCCGAAGCCAGGCAGCGCCCGACAGAGGGGCCAGGCTCTGACGCCTCCTCGCCTTGGGGCTGGCTGAGCAAGCTGTTCGCGGCCCGGCCGACCGCTGCCGGCAGCGGCGCAGCCGAAGGCTCGGCCGACGCCGCAGCGCAGCTTTCCCGTTGGATTCTCCGGATTTACCGCGGCAACGAGGAGGAGGTAGTGGAGTTCGCCGGGGTCGACTCGCATGAACGAGTCGGGTGGACCCGATTGCCAACGAAAAGCTCGGCCGCCCATCTGACGGCGGGTCAGCCCTCGAATGGTTTCTCGCCGGCCAAAGACTCCGGCGCGTCCGGGCCAGCCGAGCTGGATCGTCGCTCAGGGGCCCCGTATCCGCAGGACGACAACGAGCCTGAGGAGTCTCCAGGATGAACCCACACGCCTGCATCGCCAGCCAGGCAGGCCCTAGGCCCGCCGAAAACCGCCGCCGCTCGCTGAGCGGCAGCACGCCGCCGGACCGCGCTGCTTGCCTTCGTCGCTTCGTCGCTGCGCTGCCTAGCAGCTTGGTCGGCAGCGGCCAATGGGTCCGGCTCCTGGCCGTGTGCGCAGCCCTGCTGAGCGAGCAATGGTGGGCGGGCCGGCAGTGCCAGGCGGGCGAGGGTCCGGCCGGGCAGTCGGTTGCCGACGCCACGCCGCTTCAGGTCACCGTGAGGGCGGCCCGGTCGTCGCCCCAGATGATCTCGGTCCCGCTCAACCAGGGTGTACTGGTGGACTTCAATCTGCCGGTGCGGGAAGTCCGGGTTGCCAACCCGGAAGTCGCGGACGTTACCGCCACCACCCCCAAGCAGATTCTGGTCAACGGAAAAAGCTTCGGGGCAACCCAGCTTCTGGTGACGGCCGAAGGCGGAGTGCAGCAGACCTTCACGGTGGCCGTAGACGTCGACCTGGAGCGGCTCCAGGCCAGCATCCGCACCCTGGTGCCGCGGGCCCAGGTTTCGGTCTCGGCCCTGCTGGATGCCATCGTGCTCAGCGGCACCGTCCCGGACGTTGAATCGGCCGAGCGCGTGATGCAGATCGCCTCGGTCTACTCGCCGCAGGTCATCAACCAGATGCGGGTGGCCGGCGTCTACCAGGTGCTGCTGCGCTGCACGGTCGCCGAGGTGAACCGGGCGGCGACCCGGCAATTGGGCTTCAACGGGTGGATGGCCGGCGACGATTTCAAGGACGCCTTCCTGGTCAGCCAACTGGGTGGAATCAACCCGGTCAACATCAGTGGGGCCAGCGGGTACAACGCCTCCGGCACCATCCCGTTCGGGACTGGCGAGATGAGCCTGGGTACTGCGGCAACCCTCAGCCTGGGCTTCCCGCGTGTCCAAATGCAGGTGTTTATTCAGGCCCTGCGCGAAAACGGATTGCTGCGGGTGCTGGCCGAGCCCAACTTGGTGACCGTCAGCGGCCAGGAGGCGAGCTTCCTGGCCGGCGGCGAGTTCCCCGTCCCGGTCCCCCAGGGCGGGCAGAACAATGCCATTACGATAGAGTTTCGCGAGTTCGGCGTGCGGCTGCGCTTCACGCCGACTGTCCTGAGCAATCAGCTCATCCGCCTGCACGTGACGCCCGAGGTGAGCGAGCCGGACTTCAGCACCGCGGTGCAGATCTCCGGCTTCGCGGTTCCCGGATTGGTGCAGCGGCGGGTCGATACGGTGGTGGAACTCGCCCCGGGCCAGACCTTCGCGATCGGCGGGCTGCTCAGCGAGCGGAGCCGGGCGTCGGCCAGCAAGGTCCCGGCCCTGGGCGATGTTCCGGTTCTGGGAGCTTTGTTCAGCTCGGTCTCCTACCAGCGGGAAGAAAGCGAGCTGGTGGTGCTGGTGACTCCCGAACTGGTCGCGCCTCTGAACCCGGGCCAGGTGGCTCACGTGCCCGGGGCCGACCACATCGCCCCCAACGACTGGGAACTGTTCGGCCTGGGGCAGATCGAGGGTCAGGCCGGCTCGCAGGGCGGTGTCCCACAGCCCTCCGAACAACGGTGCCGGAACCGGTCGCAGACCGACGAGGTGCCCGGCGGGAAAGCTGCTGTGGGCGCGGGGGCGGGTGGCCCACGGCCGACTGAATACTGGGGTTCCACGGGCAAGCCCGTCGGGTCGACCGTGCTGCGGCTGCGCGGTCCGATCGGCCCGGCCGGCGCGGACGAGGGAACCTGAACATGGTTGGACCCAACTGGAGGTATCGAGTCGAGCCAGCGCGGACACGACCAGCTTTGTTGATAGACGGTGCCGGGTGGCGCTGCCCTACGGGTGGTGCTGGCCTTCGCCGCCGGCCGAGCAGTGGCACGCGTGCAGGGTTCCCGGCTGGTCGTGTGGAGTGCAGAGCAGTTGGGAGGTAGGAAGATGCGGTTCAACCAGCGCGCTTCAAGCAAGCATCGACGTCGCGCCGCGGTGGCGGCGCAGATCGCAGTGTGTTCGACGGTCATCCTGGGCATGGGAGCCCTGGTCCTGGACATCGGGTCGGTCTACACCACGCAGACCGAGTTGCAGGCGACGGCCGACGCCGTGGCCCTGGCTGCCGCGTCCGAACTGGGCGGCAACGCCGAGGATCCCAAGGCGGCAGCGGCCGAAGTGGCCAGCCGGTTCGCCGGCCTCAATCAAGTGCAGGGCCAGGCCGCCGCGGTCTCCTCGGTCGATTTGGAGTTCGGCCGGGCAGTCTACGACTCCTCGTCCGGGAAGTTCATTTTCCAACCTGACCCGGCCAACGCCGACGCGGTCCGAATCCGCGTGCATCGCGTGGCCGACGGCAGTCAGGTGGTGGTCCCGTTCCTGTTTGCTCCGATTTTCGGGCTGAGCTGCATGGAGCTGGGCGCCCAGGCGACGGCCGTGCTGATCCCGCGAGACATCGCGGTGGTGATCGACCTGTCCGGGTCGATGAACGACGACAGCGAGCTGCGGCACTACAAGCGGTACCAGGGTGAACAAGGCGACTGGCGGGACGGCATCCAGGTCAACCTCCGGGACGTGTGGTGCGCTTTGAATGGCCCCGCTCCCTCCCGGCCCTATATCCCCGGAGCCGAGGACGAGACCGAATACGCCGACGACACCGGCCCTACGATCGGCGTGATGAGCACCTGGGGCCAGCCGATCGTGCCGGAAACCTATGACCCGGTGGCCGACACCGGCTCGGACGCTTCAGGCAAGGGGCTGTGGTATCTGAAGAAGGGGGTCAACGTCAGCGCGCCGACCTTGGCACCGGTGCAGGCCAGCTTGGCCGCGCGTGGCTACACCGCCGACGAGATCGCCTGCCTGGTCAGCGGCTCGCAAGACAGCTCCACCACTCTGTGGCGCAACCGGGTGGCGACCATCCTGGGGCTGGCCACCTGGCGGAGCGGTCGGCCCGGCGGAATGTCAGGCGGCGACGGCGACGCCAAGGTCGAGGACGCGGAGCTGGTCTGGCTTCCGTATCCGAGCTTCCGCAGCTCCGGCGGATGGACCTGGGCCAATTTCGTCGAGTGGGTGGGTGGCAGCAGCCAGATGACCACCACCAACCCGAACTTCCAATACCGCTATGGCCTGAAGACCTTCACCAACTTCCTGCTGGAGAACCGGCCTCGCTACAATCAGACCAACATCCTCTGGCAGACCCCCGAGCAGCCTTTGCAGGCCGTCAAGGACGCGGTCCAGGCCATGACCGATGTGATCCTCGGGCTGGACAGCCTGGACCATATGTCGCTGGAAATCTTCGCTCAGACCGCTCGTCACGAGGTCGACCTGACCGAGAACCTGCAAGCGGTGCCGGACCGGCTCTACCGCATGCAGGCCGCCCATTACGACAACTACACCAACATGGGCGCCGGCCTGCTCACCGCCATCAACGAGCTCACCAGCTCCCGGGCCCGCAGCGCCTCGGCCAAGGTGATCGTCATGATGTCGGACGGCAAGCCGAACATCGATGAAAACGGCAACTACGGCGGCGAAGGCGCCCCGGCGATCGTGGAGTGGGTGAAGGAGGTGGCCCAGCAGGCGGCCGACCTGCACATTCGGATCTACACGATCAGTGTGGGCGGGGATGCCGACCAGGACCTGATGTCGGAAATGGCGACCATCGGCGGCGGACAACACTTCCACGCCGAGGGCGCCCCGGAAGAGTACTCCGACCAGTTGGAGCTGATTTTCCGGACCCTGGGCGGTCGGCGTCCGGTGGCTCTGATTGAGTAGGAAGGCGCAGGAATGCGGCGGCAACGAGCCCAAGCGCTAGCGGGCCATGGCCCTGGCCGGCGCTTGGGCTCCGACGTTGCCGGCAGCCATCGCTTCGGCCTGGAGGACACCGGTCACTAGCCTTCAGGTTCCACAGAGGTACCGCGTTGAGCAGGCCGCTCCGAGTGATCGTCGTCAACAGCGACGAACAGGCCGCACCGGAGCTGCGCGCCCTGCTGCTGAGCATCGACCGGGTCCGGATCGTCGCCGAGGTCGACGAACCCCTCCTGCTGGCCCAGGCCCTCAACCAGTTTCCGGCCGAAGTGCTGCTGCTGCACCTGGACCCCAACCCGGCCGCCATGATGGAGGTGGTCGCCCCGCTGATTGCGGAGCGCAAGGACCAGCTCATCGCCATCGGGATGACCGAGGACCGTGACGCCGAGCTGGTGGTCCGGGCCATGCGGGCCGGGATGCGTGAGTTCCTCTGGAAACCGTTCCCGCCCGAGCAACTGACTGAGATTCTCAACCGGGTAGGGCGCGAGCTGCCTAACGTCGGCCAGCGGATCGGGCGCCTGATACCCGTGGTGGGCTGTTGCGGGGGCGTGGGAGCCACCACACTGGCGGTCAACCTGGCGGCCGAACTGGCCCAGCTCCCAAGCTGGCCGGGCGGTAAGGGTAAACCCAAGGTCGTGGTGGTCGACCTGGATTTCCGCTTCGGACAGGTGGCCATGTTCCTGGACGCTCAGCCGACCTACACCATCGCCGAGCTGTGCGAAACCCCCGAACACATCGAGGCCCAGATGATCGACCGGGTCATGGTCAAGCACCCCAGCGGCGTCCATGTACTGGCCCAGCCGGGGGACATCGAACGGGCCGAGCGAATCAGCGCCGCGCAATGCGCCGGGGTGCTGGCCGCCCTGCTGGAACACTACGACTTCGTAGTGGTGGATGGGCCGGTCCGCTTCGATCCGACGGCGGCAGCGGTATTCGACATGACCGATCTGTACCTGCTGGTGCTCCAGCTTCTGGTGCCGCCGGTCCGCAACGCCGACCGGCTGCTGCGTGAGCTGGGCCGCCACGGATACAACCTGGATCACGTGCGACTGGTCTGCAATCGCTTCGGGCGTGACTCGGGCTACCTGGAGCCGGCCGACGTCGAAACCACCCTGAATCGCAAACTGCATTGGAGCATTCCAGACGACTGGAAGACCGCCAGCACAGCCGTGAATGTCGGGGCCCCGCTGCTCGACTTCGCCCCGAAGTCGAAGTTGAGAGCGGCTTTTCAGGAGATTGCAGCCGACATCGCCAACCTACGTCAGCCGGACGATTCCAGCTCATCTGGACCGCCGACCGGTTCCGAATCGCGGTCCCAGGTCCAGCGCGGGTCGTCGGGGAAGAAGAGCCTTTTCTCGATTTTCGGGAGCTAGCTTATGGG
>CAYZXK010000057.1:0-1724 GCA_964482395.1 uncultured Planctomycetales bacterium
GGCCGAACTGGTCGAGCTGATCAAGGCCCAGCGCGTCTTCCAGATGAACTCCCAGACCATCCAGGCGGCCGACGAATCACTGAGCACCGTCGCCAGCCTCCGGAGATAAGACAGGTGAGGCATGAAGTCGCGTAGGCACCAAGTCGTCACGACTCGTCGGCCGGCGGGACGTTCACCCCGCACGGCCAGCCAAGCGCCGATCCCGGCCGGGCAAGCTGTCTCCCCGTCGGACGAAATACCTCTCCCGGCCGCCCGGAATTCTCACTTCGCTGCCTGGTCGGCTCATGCCCGCTACATGCCCCGCGGGCTGCTGCCCGCCGGTCAGCTCCTCGTCGCCCTGACCGTCTCCAGCCTGACCATCTGGGCTTTCGGCGACGAGCCGGAAGTCAACTGCTTCAAGCTGCGGCCACAAGCCACCGTGTACGGCCAGACCGTAACTTTGGCGGACGTGTTGCTCTTTGCCGAGGCCGACCAGCGGCTGGTTGAGCAAATCGCCGACCAGCCGCTGGTTCCAGAATCCGCCGGGGCTCAGCCAACCACGGTCAGTCACGACCAGGTTGTCCGACGACTGGACCAGTTGGGCGTTAACCTGGCCCGGGTGCTGATCGGCGGCGCGGCCAAATGCCAGATTACGTATGCGAAAGCCGAACCGCCCGACCAGCCCAGCGACCACAGTCCGCTGCTGCGGCAAGCCCCGGTCGGGCAGAGCGAGCAGCGCAGCCTGGCCGATCTCATCCGCGCCCAAGTCGACGCCGAGCTGGCCCGGATGGACGGCCAGGCCCAGTTGAGCTTCGAGCGGGCCGGCCAGGAGTTCTTGCAGCTCACCAGTCCGCCCTGGGAGTTCAGCATCAGCAGCGCCGACCGCGAAAAGCTCGGCCTGCGCCACTTCCGCGTGGTCATCCGCCGCGACGGCCAGGTCCAACGCCGCGCAGAACTCCTCGCCCAGGCCCGGCTGGTCCGCCCGGCCGTGGTGGCCCGCCGCCCGCTGAACCCTGGAAACTTCGTCCGCCGCGAGGATGTCGAACTCCAGACCCGAGTGTTCGATACGGCCGCCGAGCTGGGATTGGCTCGTCTGGAAGAGGCCGTCGGCCAGCAGATCAAGCACTTCGTCGCCAGCGGCCAGATGGTCACCCGCGAGGATCTGAAGCCGGTCGACCTGGTGGTCCGGTCCCGTCCGGTCACGCTGATCGGCGACGGCAACCACGTGCAAGTTCGCCTGACCGGCCTGGCCCTGGACTCCGGCGGATACGGCGACACAGTCCGCGTCCGCCTGGGAGATTCTCGCCGCGAGCGTAAAACGCTCCGAGGCGTCGTCACCGGACTGGGCACCGTGCGGCTTACGGAGGGCAGCCTGTGAATCCCGATAGGCCCTGCTACCCGCACCGATGGCGACCACGGGCCAGTGGTGGGCCGGCCGGTCACCCCGGGTCGCCCGGCAGCCGCGTTGCACCTCTGGCAAGCTGCCTGTCACTCCTCTGCCTGGCCCTCTGGTGCGTGCCGGCCCCAGGGCAGAGCAACTCGCTGCTGGGCGTAGGACGCCCGCTGCCGCCGGCCGACCCGTCGCTCAGCCAAGGGGGGGGCCTGTCGACCGGGCTGCGGGCGCGGGCCGCGCTCCCCGCTCTGGAGCTGGAACCCAAGCCCAATGCAACCTTGCTCCGGGTCTCGCCCCTGGCCGTCCCCAAGCCGGCCCCCGAGAAAATCAAGGTCAACGACCTGGTCACCAT
>CAYZXK010000058.1:0-16418 GCA_964482395.1 uncultured Planctomycetales bacterium
CAGCACCGCGACCCCCGGCCCTGGATCGGCCGGCCGGTCGAGCCGGAAATCCCGGTCCGCGAGGCCGGCGCGGTCTACCTGATCCGCCCTTATGACGGGTATGCGACCGGCCTGTTCCTGGACCACCGGGTGGGGCGGGTCCGCCTGCGGGAGCTGGCGTCCGGCCGACGCGTGCTGAACGCGTTCGCCTATACCTGTGGTTTCACGGTCGCGGCCGCCCTGGGTGGGGCCGTTCAGACCGTCAGTGTGGATATCTCCAAGAAATCGCTGGAATGGGGCAAGCGGAACCTGGCGGCCAATGGAATCGAACTTGGCCGGCACCGCTTCATGTGCTGCGATGTGTTCGACTACTATCGGCGAGCGGCTCGTCAGGGATGCCGCTTCGAACTGCTGATCCTTGACCCGCCCACCTTCGCCCACCTCCGGGACGGTCCGGGCAGCTTTTCGCTCGCCGCGGACCTGCCGCGGCTGGTGGATGGCGGACTGAGGCTGCTGGACCCGGGGGGCCTGCTCTATCTGTCGGTGAATCACCGCCGGACCACAACCCGCGATCTGGTGCAGGTGGCGACCCGGGCGGCACGCTCTGGCGGCCGCGGCTGCACGCTGCTCGAGTGTCCGCCGCTGCCGACCGATTTCTGCGGGGATCCGGACTACGCCAAGTCAGTGCTGATGCGGATCGACTGAAGCGGGCCGTGGGGGCTGCGGCTGACGTACGATGTACATTGGGCGATGCTTGACCTCCTCGTAGAGTCGCCCCACATACTCACCCAGTATCCACAGGACCAGCAGGTTGATGCCCCCGAGGACCAGCACGGCCGCCAGTATGGAGGTCCAACCGGGCACGGTGCGGTCGGTGAAGAGTCGGGCCCACAGGACGAAAACCAGATAGGCCCCCGCGGCCAGCGACACGATCGCTCCCACCAGTCCGGCCAGACGCAGCGGCCAGGAAGAGAATGAGAAGATCGCGTCACCGGCCAGCCGCAGCATAGCCCGGTAGGAGTACTTGGATCGGCCGGCATGCCGCGGCTCGGCCTGGAATGGGACTTCGGTGTAGCGGAACCCGATCCACTGGACCAGGGCCCGATTGCAGCGCCGCCGTTCCTGGCAGGACAGAAAAGCCGTGACCGCCTCGCGGCTCATCAGCCGGAAGTCGGCCGCTCCGGGCGTCACCCGTAGCCGCGTCAGGGCCGATAACAGCCGATAAAACCACCATGAGCCGGCCCGCTTGAGCTGGCTGGTATCGGCCGGCTGTAATCGGACTGCCTGAACGATGTCGTATCCCTCCTGCCACAGGCGCACCAGCCGGGGGATCAGTTCCGGGGGATGTTGCAAGTCGCCGTCCATGGTCACGACAGCCTGGCCGCGGGCCAGCTCCAGCCCGGCCACCAGGGCTGCCTGGTGGCCGAAATTGCGCGACAGTTGAATCAGCCGTATTCGCGAGTCGCACGCCGCAAGCTGCCGGATGCGCTCGGCCGTGTCGTCGGTGCTGCCATCGTCTACCATGAGGATTTCGTAGCCCAGCCGCAGGGGCTCCAGGGCGGCTTGTGTCCGGTCCAGAAGCGGCGGCAGGTTGTCGCACTCGTTGTAGACCGGGATGACCACTGAAAGCTCGGGACCGGGCTGAACGTCGACAGGGGCCATGGAACGGAATGATAATCCGGCCTGGTTGGCCCGGCTAATTGACAAAACATTATCACTTTTTTTGTCGCTGGGCCCATTGACGAGGCTGGGGGCGGGTCTCAGAATACCCCGTCGAACTTCGTTGCGGCAAGATTCCCGCCGGCGCGGCGGGGCCGAAGCGAGTGGACGGTTTCTTTTGGAGCATCGACATGTTTAGTTGGCTCGAAGGCAAGTGGTGGACGTGGATTTTCTGGGGCGCGATCATTTGGTGGGTCTGGCAGAACTTCCTCACCCCCACCACGTAAGCTGGACAGGCTGCCTGGCCATTTGCGCAATGGCCAAACCGAAAACGCGCCGATCGGCCGGTGACTAAGGCCGAGCGGTGCGTTTTTGCTTTGCGAGTCGCCTCGCCTCCGATGAGGCTCTCCCGGATCATTGCCGACCGATAAGGCGCAGCGTAGTATGCCGGGCTCCGTCGAAACCCCGGAGTCCTCAAGCATGCCGACCCGATACCTGGTGACCGCGGCCTTGCCCTACTCGAACAACCGGCTGCACGTCGGGCACATCGCGGGGGCTTACCTACCAGCCGACACCTACGTTCGCTACCTGCGGGCCTGCGGACGAGAGGTGGCTTTTGTCTGCGGGAGCGATGACAACGGGGTGGCGATCGAGATCACCGCCCTTCAGGAAAGTCGCACGCCGCAGGAAATAGCGGCTTATTATCACGCCCGCCAGCGGCAGGATTTCGCGGGCCTGGGGATCGAGTTCGACGTCTACGGCGGCACACACCACCCTGACTACGTCGAGCTGCATGTGCATTTCAGTCAGGATTTCTTCCGGCAGATTCACCGGGGCGGCTATTTCACCAAACGCCGGACCAAACAGCTCTATGATCGGCAAGCCGACCGCTTTTTACCGGACCGGTTCGTCCGCGGGACCTGCCATCACTGCGGGTTCGAGCGGGCCACCGGGGACCAGTGCGAAGCCTGCGGGCAGATGATCGAGCCGCTGCTGCTGAAGAACCCGGTGAGCGTGATCACCGGTCAGCCGGCCGAGGTCCGCGAAACCACCCACTGGTATCTCCGGCTGAGCGATTTCCAGGCCCGGCTTCAGGAGTGGCTGGAATCCAAGCAGGGCCAGTGGCGACCGAACGTGTTGAACTTTGCCCTGGGCCAGATCAAGCAGGGGCTGCCGGAGCGGTCCATGACGCGGGACATCTCCTGGGGGGTGCCCGTGCCGCTGGATGACCCCGACGCGCGCGGCAAGGTCCTGTACGTGTGGTTCGACGCCCCGATCGGTTACCTTTCGTTCACGGCCGCCTGGTGTGCGGCCAGTCGCGGCGACTGGCAAAGCTATCAGCGGTGGTGGTGCGACCCGGACACGGCGATCATCCATTTCATCGGCGAAGACAACACGGTTTTCCATGCCCTGACCTGGCCGGCCATGCTGATGGCCTATGGGCGGCTTCAGTTGCCGGCCGCGGTGGTCGCCAACAACTTCATGAATCACAAGGTCGGTGGCCAGTTGCTGAAGATCAGCAAGAGCACCACCGCCGCCGATGCGCCGGTCTGGATCGAGGAGTATCTCAAAAAGGGCCTGGATCCCGATTCCTTGCGATATTATCTGACCATCCAGGCTCCGGAGACCGCCCGGACCGCCTTCGACCCCCAGGACTTCGTCACCCGCAACAACTCGGAGCTGGTAGCCGCCTTGGGCAACTTCGTCAACCGGAGCTTGAGCTTTGCCGCCCGGTATTTCGGAGGCCGCGTTCCCGACCCGACCGCTCAAACCGAGGCGGACCGGGCCCACCTGGCCCGGGCGGTGGAGTCGCTCCGGACCGTGGGGGCCAACCTCGAACAACACCGCTTCCGCTCGGGGCTGGAGGAGGTCATGGCCTATGCCCGGGTCTGCAACGAATACTTTAGCGTCCGGGCGCCCTGGGCCTCGCGCAATAACGATCCGGCGGACTGTGCGGCCTGCATTGCCACCTGCATCCACGCGATCCATTTCCTGGCGATCATGGTCGGGCCGTTCATGCCGCGCGCCGCCCGCCGGTTGCTGGGAATGCTGAATCTGCCGGAGGAATCCTTACGCTGGGAAGCCCCGCCCCCCCTGCCGGCCGGTGCGCCTTTGGGCCAGCCCAGCATTCTGTTTGCCAAGCTGGAGCCGGACGCTTTGGGGTAAGCCGATGATGTTTCGCCACTGGCACGCTTTTCTCACCGCCGGCCTGTTGGCCGCGTGCCTGGCGGCGATCGTCGCCTGTCGGCGTGAGGTCGCCTCGGGTTCAGCGAGCCAGCCGACCAGCGCCGCCGGTTTCGCTACTCCGCGGGATGCCGCCCAAGCGCTTCTGGCGGCCCTGAGGGATCTGCTGCATGCCAGTGCGCGGGGTGATCGACGTGCCAGCGTCGAGCATCGCGATTACGTGATTCGATCTCTGCTGGCACGCAATGACATCCTAGCCCGGTACCAGGCGATCGCCGGTCGCTACCCCCGATCGCAAGCCGAGGTTTTGCCTGCGCTGGTAGACAACTGGGCGGCGATCATCGCCCCCTACGCGGACGCCCTGGACCTGGAACGGGCACAAGTCGCGGCCCTGGCCGAACGGACCGGCGGCGCGGTGGTGGACGTGCCCGCGGCCGGTCCGAGCGGGGCGACCCTGGTTCGCGTCGCCTGTCTCCGCGGCGAGGATGACTGCTGGCGCGTGGCGGTCCTGGAGCTGGCGCCGGCGGGGGCGCCGACTCCTGGAACTCCGGAGCGTGCTACGACCCGATCAGCAAGCTGACAAACGGGTTGATGTCGGCGAAGCTCACGGTCCCATCTCCGCTCACGTCGCCGTTGAGCGGCGGACAGGTCGGATAGGTTGCTTGCCACTGGTCGGGGTCGGTCATGAGCAGGATGAACGCATTGATATCGCCGAAGCTGACCTCCTCGTCGCAGTTAACGTCGCCGGCCAGCAGCACCTCAACCCAGGCCGCCTCGCTGAACGCCGGGCCGCAGGGGTTAGCGACCACCACGTCGTACACGTCGGTGTCGGTATACGTGGCGTGGCTGATGGTCAGCGTGTTGGTAGTGGCTCCGGAGATGTTGCCGCCATCGGTCAGGTCCTGGTAGCCCTTTCGCCATTGGTAGCTCAGGGGCGAGCTCCCCGCCACGGATACCGACAGGACGATGTTCTGACCAGGCGGCAGGCTCTGTGATAGCGGCTGCTGGAGGATGGTCACCGGCTCGATCACCAGGTTGCACGGGGCCTGGTTTTGCAAGAAGGGCAGGATGCCTTCGTTGACGGTGCGCGGGTGGAATTCCATCCGGATGTTGGTCATTCCGCCGGCGCAGGTGTGGCAGTAACTCATGATTGTGCCGTTGGGGACGACGCTACAGTCGCCCCAGGCGCAGCCGTCGACCGGTGGGGTCATGTCATGGGTGTGCGGAGCTCCGAAGTTGTGTCCCAGCTCGTGGGCCACCACGAACGGATCCCAGTTCTGCGGGTGGTTGTGCTGGAGCGGGTAAGGGAAGTACCCGGTAAGGTTGGCCGAAAGCGCGTAATCCCACTGCGTGAAGCACAGGCCTGGGTAATACGCGACCCCGCCGCCCAGCGGCCGGCCCGAGAGAAAGTGGGCGGCATGCCTCTGTATGCCGGTCATATTCGCGTTCCAGTAGTTCTGGAACTCGTATAACTGATTAACGGTATTACCCTGCGTCCAGGGATCGTCGGGGGTGGGCCATAGTCGCAGGTAAGAGATCTGGAGTCGCACGCCCGTGTCGCGGGTGTAGATGTCGGAGACCGCCCCGAGCAGTGTAGCGGCATAAGCTCCGGCGGCGTCGGTACTTCCGCCGAAAAGGATCCCGGTAAACTCGTAATCGGTTTCCAGGGCAATCTTGGCCAGGCGGCACGGAACGTCGCGGCCGGACTCAGCCTCCCCGACCGGCTCTGGTTCGTACCCGGGCACCGGCAACATGTCGTCGACGTCCAGCGGCACTTGAAACCACTCGGCCGCCTCGGCCGGCAGCTCGGCCGGATTGAACAACACCGTAGCGCCCGCCGAACCCGGCGGCCCGCTGGAGATCACCATCCAAGACTGCTCCAGTCGGATCCAGCCATACACTCCGAACGGCGAAACCGATAAGAACGCGACCGGCGCCGGCTCCCCGACCGCCCCACCGCGAAACAGTACCACTGGCGGGGGCGGTAACGGCACCTCGCCGTCCACGCCGGCGGCAACCAGCCGGGCCTCAGGAGCAAATATCTCGAACCGCTCGAGTTCCAAGTCGATGGTTTCGCCCCGCCCGGTCGAAACCGCCGGCACAGACAGGCGAGTCTCCGCCCGCAACGAGTCGAAAGAAAGCGAGTCCAGGGCAAACGGCACCACGCTGCCGGCATGCTGCTGCACCGGCCCGGCCGCCGCCGGCGCTATCCTCTTTTTCTGCGGCCCGTCCTGCCGGACCGCTCCCAGCACACAGACCACAACCGCAACTGCTCCCAGCTTCGCAAACCGCGCCGAAACGCTGACACCGGGCACGCAAATCCCTTTCACGTTCGGTCTCCTTGTCCCCAGGTGCGCTGGCCCCTCCCTCGCGGTCGGAGCCATGATACCTTGCCGCATCAATGAGGCTCTCAAATTAGAGTACCAGCAGCGACCCGCGGAATCAAAACTTCCCATGTTTTCGGACCATCAGAGCCGGGTTAGAATTCGACCACTGACGTGATCGGAGCCGATCCGTGCTCGCCGAGGAGATGACCATGTTCGCACCGCGTCGGAGGCCGTTGTCGGCAGGCCTGCCGCTCGTACTGACCATCGCAGTGGTTCTGGCCGGGCCGTCGGCCATGCACGCAGCCGAAGAACACCCTCTGCTGCCGATCATGGAAAGCGAGTTGCGGCTGTCGATGGAGAAGCTGGTCAGCCCGGAGGGCACCCGACCATATTTCATTCAGTATGCGGTCACCGACTCGCAGACCCTGACCGTGGCAGCGACTTTGGGTTCGGTTACGCGGGACCTGGTCGACCATGACCGGCTTTTGGACGTGGATGTCCGGTGCGGGGACTACACGCTGGACTCGACTCGCCAGATCCGCGGCGGCAGCGATTTCGACTTTAGCTGGCGGGAAGCCGCAAGCCTCCCGCTCAACGACGATCCGATCGCCACGCGTCAAACGCTCTGGCTGGCTACCGACGAGGCATTCAAGGCCGCGGTCAAGCGCCTGGCCCAGGTGAAGGCGAACTTGAAGGTCAAGGTCGAGGAGGAGGACCCGTCCGATGATTTTTCGCGCGAGCCGCCTAGCGTGCACATCGGCCCCTGGATAACCCAGCCCTTCGACCGGGCGGAGCTTGTCGCCCGGGTCAAAAAGTACTCTCAGCGGTTCCGCAGCCAGCCCTTGATCTATATCTCCAGCGTCAACCTGACCGGCAACACGCTCAACCGGCTGGCGGTCAACTCCGAAGGCAGCAAGCTCCAGTTCGGTCGCGGCTACTGGCGAATCCAGATCATGGGTTCCACCATCGCCGACGACGGCATGGAGCTGTGGCAATCCAAGAGCTTCGACGCTTTCGACCCGGAGGGTCTGCCCGACGACCAGCAGGTGCTGCAAGCCGTCGATCAGGTAATCGAAGAGCTGCTGGCCCTGCGGGCCGCCCCGCTGGTCGAACCCTACACCGGCCCGGCCATTCTCCTGAACCGGGCCAGCGCGGTCTTCTTCCACGAGATTTTCGGACACCGGATAGAGGGCCACCGCCAGAAGGATGTGCAGGAGGGGCAGACTTTCGCCAAGAAGCTCGGACAGCCGGTGCTGCCGTCATTCATCAGCGTCATCGACGACCCGACCCTGCGCAGCTTCCGCGGGATCAGCTTGAACGGGTTCTACGAATTCGACGAAGAATGCGTTCCGGCCCAGCCCGCCCGCCTGGTGGATGCCGGCGTGCTGAAGACTTTCCTGATGTCGCGGTCGCCGACCCGCGGCATCACCAGATCCAACGGCCATGGCCGTCGCCAGCCCGGGGCTCAGGTGGTGGCTCGGATGGGCAACCTGATCGTCGAATCCACCCAGCAGGTGCCCTTTGAGCAGCTCAGAGCCCGGCTGATCCAGGAATGCAGCCGGCAGGGGAAAGAGTACGGCCTGCTGTTCGCCGACATCTCGGGCGGATTCACCATGACCGAGCGATACCTGCCGCAGGCTTTCAAAGTCGTTCCCATTCTGGTCTACCGGGTATTCGCGGACGGCCGCCCCGATGAGCTGGTCCGCGGCGTGGACATCGTCGGCACGCCGCTGACCTGTTTCTCGAAGATTCTCTGCACCGGCGACGACCCGGACGTCTTCAACGGCTACTGCGGAGCGGAATCCGGTTCGATCCCGGTCTCCGGCATCTCGCCCAGCATCCTGGTCGAGCAGATCGAGGTCGAAAAGCGGGAGAAGGCTCAGGACCGTCCGCCGATCCTGGAAGCTCCGATCGCCTCGGAGCAGCGCTGATTCCCAAGCCGGGTGCGGGCGGCATGGCGAACGTTCCGGTCCAGCCCGCCACCCCGCCGGCGAAATGGTGGCGGCAAAGTGATGAGGGTCGACTAAGTGGCAAACGCGATCATTTCACCAGGTCGTCGGGTTTCTCAAACTGCTGGGCGGCCGGCCATGAAGCCAGTTGCGGCCGCGGTGGTCCTGGCCATCGGCTGCCAGTTGACCGCCGGTGCCGGCCAGACCGTCGAGCGGGAGCTGGAGCGTGACGTGGTGCTGCGGGCCATGGTGGACGAGCTGAACCGCAGCATGACCAGCCTGGGGCTGGCCGATCTGGAAAGGCCGTACTTCATCGAATATGCGCTGCTCGACGCCGGCCATGCCTGGGTGAGCGCCCGGCTCGGTGCGGTCACCGGCCGCAACCAGGGCCGGTCCCGCTGGCTCAGGACCGACGTCCGGGTGGGCTCCTACGAGCTGGACAACAGCAACTTCTCGGGGGGCTACGGCTATGGCGGCCCGGGACGCAGCGCCGGGTTCGGGGCCGATGTGCCCATCGAGGATGACTACCACGCCATTCGACAGGCGATCTGGTGGGCGACTGACCGCGATTACAAGCAGGTGGTGGAGCAGTTGGCCGCCAAGAAGGCTTTCATGGAAAGCAAGATGATTACGGATAAGCCGGACGACTTCAGCCGAGAGCCGCCGAGCGTATACTTCGAAGAGCGTTTCTGGCAGGCCCCAGAGCAGCCGGACTCGCTCCCCGAGCTGGACCTGGCCAGTTTCGAGGAGCTGGCGATCGGGCTCTCGGCGGTCTTCCGCGAGTATCCTGACATCAGGAGTTCGGGAGTCAGTGCCGGGGGGTACGTGGACCACAAATACTTGGTCAATAGCGAGGGGACCCGACTGCGCACCCGTCAGCGGCGGCTTGCGATCTCGGTCACGGCCACGGTCCAGGCCGAGGATGGGATGGAGCTGTCCGACTCTTTTTCGGTCTATGCCCGCCAGTGGGCGGAGCTACCCGACAGCGACGAACTGATGCGGCGGTGTCACCAAATGGCCCGCCAGCTTGTCGGCCTCAAAGATGCTCCGATCCTCGACAACTACACCGGTCCAGTGCTCTTCGAGGCCGAGCCGGCCGCGATGCTGTTCTGGTGGCAGTTCGGCAGCTCACTGGGCGGAGGCCAGCGACCGGTGGGAAGCGCCACCAGCCCGGATGACCTGTGCAACAAGCTGAACAAACGCATCCTGCCGCGCTTCCTGAACGTAATCGACGATCCGCTGCGGGAGACGCTGGCCGGCATGCCCGTGCTGGGCCATTACTTGTATGACGACCAGGGAGTGAAGGCCGAGCCGGTTGAGGTGGTGCGGGCCGGCCGGCTCAAAGCCCTGCTCATGTCCCGCAACCCGTCCAAAGAGTTCCAGCGTTCAAACGGGCACGGCCGGGGGCTCTTCGGACCCCAGGCCGCGGTCGGCTGCCTGATCGTCACCGCGGACCCGGCCACCGACGCCGAAGGACTGAAACGTGAATTGCTGGAGGCTTGCGAGGATGAGGGGCTGGAGTACGGCTTGCGGGTGGCGTCACTGGGCAGCGTTGGCGGCGGCCGGTCCGGATACTCCGGCCGACATCGGGAGTACTGGGGAGCGGCCACCCCGTTGATGATGTACAAGGTATATCCGGACGGACGAGAGGAACTGGTCCGCGGGGCTGAAATCGCCCGGATCGACCTCAAGGCGTTCAAACGGATCCTCGCGGCCGGCGATACGCCATACGTGTTCAACGCCGGTTGGGGTACCGAGGGCCTAACGGTCGCCGCACCCGCCTTGGTGTTCGAAGAGCTGGACCTGGCCAAAATCGACCGGGATTTCGACAAGCCGCCGGTCCTGCCCGCACCGCTGGCAAGGTGACCCCCCGGCTGTGGTGCCGCTTTTTCGGACCGGCCTGGCTGGGGCTTGTCCGGCCGACGAGGAGGCGATCGATCTGGACTGATCGCGAGGCGGGTCGGCCGGCGGTGGGATAAGTAGGTGGGATTGACTTGGCGGGCGTACTATGTGTATCCTGGGGTTATGAAAGCGTTTTCAGCTTGCCGGGACGGCTGCCTGAGCGGGTCTCGGTGCCGGCGGGAGGGCTCTGCCCCATGAGCACGGTCGCCAAGGTGGTACCGGAGCTTGGCCAGCCGCCGGAAGCAACGCCCGTGGTGGTCCGCCGTTACGGCTACTTTGCCGCCACCGGGAGCGAGTTTTGCATCACTGACCCCAAGACGCCGCGGCCCTGGGTGAACATCATCGCCAACCCGCGTCTGGGGCTGGCGGTCAGCCAGACCGGCAGCGGCTTCACCTGGATCGACAACGCTCAGCTCGCGGCGGTGACCCGCTGGCAGCAAGACTTGGTCCGCGACTGCTACGGCAAATTCATCTATGTGCGGGACGCGGAGACCGGGGTGCTGTGGTCGTTGTCGCCGGCTCCGGTCTGGCCGGCGTATGATGAATTCACCTGCCGCCACGGACTGGGCTACACTACATTCCAGACCACCCTGGCCGGCATAGCCGCTCGTTGGACTTTGTTCGCCCATGCCGAGGAGCCGGTCGAGCTGTGGCAGGTCGAGCTGGTCAACCTGAGCGACCGGCCGCGTCGTTTAGAGCTATGCGCTTTCCTGGAATGGGTTTGCGGGGTAGCGCCCGCAACGCGGCGTGAATTCCACCGGCTGTTTCTGGAGACCAGATACGACCTGAGTCGCGGGGCGGTCTTCGCCACCAGTCACATGTGGGAGGTGCCCTCGCAGCGGTGGGGACATTGGAACACGAGTTTCCCATATGTCTGCGCCCTGGCTTGCACCGAGCCGGTCCGGTCCGCACTGGGCGACAAGCTGGCTTTTCTCGGACGTTACGGTGAGCTGAACCGCCCGGCCGCCTTGTTTCAGGACCGTTGGCGGGCAGCCTTCGGGCGGCATGAAGACGCGGTCGCAGCTTTGCGATGTGTGATCGAGCTGCGGCCCAGTCAGCGTCACCAGCTCGGCTATCTCCTAGCGGCAAGCGAGTCACAGGCCGCAGTGGAGCGGATTCTCGACCAACTCGGCAACGTGGAGGCGATCAGCGCGGCACTCCAAGAAATTCGCAGCGTATGGCGGTCGCGTTTGGCGGCTCACCGCGTGCAAACCCCGGAGCCATCGCTCAACTACCTGGTCAACGACTGGTGCCGCTATCAGGCCATTTCCGGGCGCTTATGGGGCCGGTGCGGGTATTATCAGCAGAGCGGGGCCTACGGCTTTCGTGACCAGTTGCAGGACTCACAGGTCTGGCTGACCATCGAGCCGCGACGGTGCCGCGAGCAGATCAACCTGCACGCGGCCCATCAGTTCGCCGACGGCTCGGTCTACCATTGGTGGCATCCGCTGACCGAGCAGGGGCACGTTACCGCCGTCAGCGACGACCTGCTTTGGCTGCCATTTGTGATCGCCAACTACGTCAAGGAAACCGGCAGCCTCGACCTGCTCAAGGACACCGCCCCGTTTATCGATGAGCCGACGCCGCAGCCGCTGACCGAGCACGTCCGGCGGGCCTTCGAGCGGGTCTTTCGGCGCGTCAGCCCCCGGGGCCTGCCCTGCATCGGGGCCGGCGATTGGAATGACGGCCTCAGCGCGGTTGGGCTGGCCGGACGGGGCGAGTCGGTGTGGCTGGGCCACTTCCTGGTTGGGCTGCTGGCGGACTGGGCCGAGATTTATCGGCGACTGGGGATTGAGGAGCTGGACGGCAGCCAGAGATGGAAGGACCTGGCCGAGGAGTTTGACCGGCGTCGGGCGGCGCTGATCCAGGCCATCAATGAGCACGCCTGGGACGGCCACTGGTACATCCGGGCCACGCTGGACGATGGTTCGAAGCTGGGTAGCCGGGAAAGCCGGGTCGCTCGAATCTTCCTCAACGCCCAAACCTGGGCGGTGCTGAACGACGTCGCCCCGCCGGAGCGGGCCAGGCAGTGCATGGCGGCGGTGCGCGAACACCTGCTGAGCGAGGCCGGCGTTGCCCTGCTGGCCCCGGCGTTCGACCACCCGGTCCGCGAGATCGGTTACATCACCCGATATCCGCCCGGGGTCCGTGAAAACGGGGGGGTCTACACGCACGCCGCCACCTGGGCGATCGCTGCGGCCTGCAAGCTGCGCGACCCGGAACTCGCCGGCCGGCTGCTGGAGGCAATCAACCCGGCCACCAAGGACCCGGAACGGTACTGGGCCGAGCCATATGTACTGCCCGGAAACGTGGACGGGCCGGACTCCCCGCATCACGGTCGCGGCGGCTGGACGTGGTATACCGGCTCCGCTCAGTGGCTCCATCGGGTGGTAACGGAGTGGGTGCTGGGCGTGCGGCCGGAGTGGGACGGCTTGCGCATCGACCCTTGCCTGCCGCCTGGCTGGACCAGGGCCGGCATGATCCGCCCTTGGCGCGGGTGCAGCTACCGGATTCAGATTGAGCGGGCCGCAGCGGATCAGGTGCGAACCTGGCCGGCGGGTACAACTGCGGAGGTCCTGCTGGACGGCGTCAAACTGCCGGACAATCTCGTCCCGCCACCACCTCGGGCCGGCGAATCATGCGAGCTGCGCGTGTGGTGCCGTTGATCAGCGGTCGTCCACGACCTGAAAAGCCCCCAATGGCATTCGCTTGAGAAAGGGGACCGCGCGCCGGACCGGCTGGCGGTTAGCACCGGGCGGTTCGGGAGCGGCTCCCTTCTCTCCCGGATGGAAGCGTGCTCAGCCCTTCAGGCCGGCAGTCGCGATGCCCCGAACGAAGGTGCGTTGGGCCAGGAAGAACAGCAGCAGCACGGGGAGGACGACCAGACTGGCCGCGGCCATGAGCTGGTTCCAGGGCGTGTCCCCGGCCTTGCTCTGAAGGAACTGAAGGCCCAGGGCCAGGGTGAACTGGTCCTGATGAGTCAGGTAGATCAGCGGCCCGATTAGGTCGTTCCAGACTGCCAGGCAGTGAAACAGAGCGACTACCGCCAGGGCGGGCTTGGACAGCGGCAGCATGATTCGCCAGAAGCAGCCCCAGCGGGTGCAGCCGTCCAGCATGGCCGACTCTTCCAGCTCGCGCGGAATCTGCATGAAGAACTGACGGAGCAGGAAGATGTTGAAGGCCGCCCCGAACCAGGCCGGCACCCACAGTGGCCGGAAGGTCCCGATCCACCCCAGGTGCTTGAATAGCACGTAGGTGGGAACCATGATGACCGGGAACGGTATCATCATGGTCGCCAGACACACTCCAAACACCAGCCCGCGTCCAGGGAACGGCACCCGGGCGAAGCCATAGGCCGCGATCGAGCTGGAAAGCAGCACTCCCACCAGACTGAGAGCCAGGATGATCAGGGTGTTGCGGGCGTAAAGCAGGAAGTCGAAGTGTTGCGAGCGGATGATCTCGCTGTAGGCCGCCAGACTGGGCTGGCTGGGCCAGAAGTTCGGCTGCAAGACCTCGGTCGGTGGCTTGAGGCTGACGCAGATCATCCAGACCAGCGGCAGCGCGAAGAGGGCCGCCACCAGCACCAGCAGGGCGTAGACGACCGCCCGGCCGAATGCGGTGCCCGTGAGGTTTGCCGCTGATTTGCCGCTCACGCGGTCAGGCTCCCCGGTAGTAGACTGCCCGTCGTCCTGCCAGAAACACCAGCCCGGTCAGAGCCAGAATGATCAGCAGTTGGATCCAGGCCATGGCGCTGGCGTATCCCATTTTCAGGTAGCGGAAGGCGTTGTCGAACAGATACATCGTGTAGAAGTAAGTGCTGCGCTGGGGGCCCGGCTCGCCGCGCATCAGCACGTAGGGCAGAGCGAAGATCTGCCAGGTGCCGATCAGGGCGATGATGACGTTGAAAAGGATGACCGGGCTGAGGCCGGGCAAAGTCACGTGCCAGAACCGCCGGGTGGCTGAGGCGCCGTCCAGCATCGCCGCTTCGTAAAGCTCCTCCGGAATCTCCTGAAGCCCGGCCAGGTAGATCACCACCGCCGAGCCCAGACCCCACAGACTCACCAGCACCAGAGCCGCCATGGCCCAGCCCGGCAGCGACAGCCACTCCGGGCCGGCCGCCAACCGGGTCAGCCACTGGGCGCGGTGCCCGGTCAGTGCGGCCAGCGCGGCGTTAAGGCCGTCCAGGGTCGGACTGATCCATCGCAAAGCTTGGTTGATCAGCCCGTATTCGGGATTCAGCATCCACAGCCAGACCAGGCCGGTTCCGACCAGCGGCACCACAGTCGGAACGAAGACGCAGGCGCGGAACCAGCTCTGGCCGCGCACCCGCTGGTTGAGCAGCACCGCCAGCAGCACAGCCGCCACCGTTCCCAGTGGAATCGCCAGGGCTGCGTAGACCGCCGTATTCAGCAGCACTTTGTGGAACACCGGGTCGACCACCAGGGCCCGGTAGTTGGCGGCGCCGATGTACACCGGCCTCTGCAAGAGCGGGTAGTCGCAGAAACTGATATACAGCGACATGCCCATCGGCACCGCCAGAAACAGCAGGAAGCCCAGCCACCAGGGCGCAGTCCACAGCAGGCCACTGGCCACGGCCCGGGCGCCGTTGCCCCAGCGTGCCCGGTTCATTCCTTTCCCCCGCGCCGTCTGGCCGCCATGCTTTGATACTCGCTGACGATCTGGTCGATCTTGCGCTGGGTGTCCTCCAGGGCCGGGATGGCCAGCTCCGGGGTCCGCAGGATGCCGTTGAGCATGTGCTTTAGCTCGTCCATCACCTGCGGCCACATCGGCATTGAGGGGTAGCCGAAGCTTTCCGGGGAGTTGGCCAGGCTGTCAAAAACCCGAATATGCGGGTTGGGATGAGCGGCAAAGAAGTCCGGTCCGGGCCGGCGGAAGGGCGAAATCTTGTTGTGCTCCCGGCACAGCTCCTCCAGCACTTCCTGCCGCAAGACGTAGCCCAAAAAGACCATCGCCTCTCGCGGGTGACGAGCCCCGGCGGGAATCACGAACACGTCCAGGCTGGCAAGTACGTTCCGACGATCCGGGCTAAGCGAAGGGAATGGTGCCACACCATAATCCAGGGTCGGGGCGTACTTGGCGATCCAGTTGGACATCCATGGCCCCTGGAAGACCATCGCCAGCCGGCCCGACAGAAACGGATTCTGGGCACTTTCGATCGCGCCCGCAGTCGCCTCGAAAGCCAGCATCGGCTCCACCCCCTGCGACTGGCGAAGCTCCGCCAGCCACCGGACCGCCATCCGCCCGGCCGGCGTGTCCAGCGTGCAGCGCTGCCCATCCCACAGCCGGCCATCAAAAAAGCAAGGCCACGCCCACGGCCACCAGCCCAACATCGCGGTCGACGGGGTGAAGCCGGCCTGCACAATCCGCCAGCTACCGTCACAAGCCGCCGGGAATGCCGGCTCCCGAACCGTCAGACGTACCGCGTATTCGGTCAGTTCCCCGATGGTCAGCGGCGGCCGGTCCGGATCCAGCCCGGCTTGCCGGAACAGCTCCCGGTTGTAATACAAAGCGATCGTGTAGGGCGTGCTGGGAAGCGCGTACAGCCGCCCCCGGTAGCGGCAGATTTCCAACCATACCGGCTTGAAGGCGTCCAGCTCGATGCCCGCCCGGACCGCCAGCTCGTCCAGCGGCAGCAGGGCACCCTGGTCCGCGTACTGGGCAACCACGAAATCGTACAGACCGGCCACATCCGGCGGATCACCGCCGGCAGTGGCAATCAAGGTACGCTGCTCGATGCTGCTGACCGCGCTGTATTCGACCCAGATGCGCTGGGCGGCGCCGATCGTGGCGTTGAAGCGATCCACGATGCGCTGCATCGTCTGACCTTCCAGGCCGGTCCACTTCTCCCAGTACCGCACCACCACCCGGTCAGAAGGCACCCCGGTACGTGCCCGCGGCCCGAAGGCCAACAACCCCGCCGCAGGCAGGCCCAGGAACATCACGAGAATAACTGAACGCAGGCTCATTCAGGGAATTCGCCGGCATCTCAGGCTGGGCTCGCCCGCGATTCGCCCGCAAACGCGGGAACCAAGCGTGCGTGCCAAACACTTCAACGGTTTCGCCCTTTGGTTCCGCCGCGACCACAGTTCGGGTCGGCCGGCCGGTCCGGGCCGCTGCTCTCCAAACACGCCGCAAAGGCATCCAAGTCGTCACCGTCGAGATTGTGGCTCCCGTCACGATCGAAGCACAGGCAGCTTTCGGCCAGCGGTTGGCCACTCACCGGGCAGAACTGCCAGACGGCCCAATCGACCAGATCCACATCGCCATCTCCGTCCGCGTCGGCCCACGGGCTCCCGCAGTCGCAGGCATCGCCGATGCCGTCCTGGTCAAGGTCCTGCTGGGCGGGATTCCAGGCGGCCGGGCAGTTGTCATAGGCGTCGGCGATGCCGTCCAGGTC
>CAYZXK010000059.1:0-13686 GCA_964482395.1 uncultured Planctomycetales bacterium
CCGTTGTAAAGTCCGAGAATGCTTGGGCTGGGCAGGCCGCCGAACATCGCATGCCATCCCCCCCGACCATCCCCGCGCCACACCCGCGGCCCTTCATTGTGGCTGGCCAGCAGGTCCAGCGTTCCATCCCCGTCGATATCCGCCAGCAGGACGCGGTTCGTCCACCCGGAGGTAGGCAGTCCGCAGGGGTGGTATTTCCAGTTTCGCCCGGTCCCGTCGCCAAGATAGACGGAAATACCGCCTCCGTTGTCAGCCGAGCCGGCCACCAGGTCCGGAAAACCGTCCCCGTTCACGTCGCCGACGGCCACGTCCTCCGCGCCGGTAAATTCACCTTCATCGGCGCCGGGCGGAATAAGCTCCCGGGGATAAAGTCCACGGGTGGTCATTTCCCAGCCGCCGGCCCCGTCACCGAGGTAAACAAACAATCCCTGGCAATGATCGGCCACCACCAGGTCCAGCCGGCCGTCGAGGTTCAGGTCCGCTAAAGACAGGCCGCCGCCACACGAGTTGGTCCGACCAAAGCTCAAACCCGCAGACGAGTCTCGCCATCCGCCCCGGCCGTCCCCCAGCCATACCGCCGGCCCGTGCTCGACCCGGACATGAGCCGCCAGGTCCAGCGTGCCGTCTCCGTTCACGTCCCCAAACGCCGGGTCGCACTTCCAGTTACCAGCCTCGGGCAATCCAGAACGGCACAGGGTGAAACTCATCGGCGAGGGCGGCCCAGGCGGCAGCCTGCGTTTGACCTCCGGGCCGGATGCCCGCTGCCCAGACGCGCACGAGCCCAGCACAAGGCCCGCTGCGACCACCAGCCACGCGCAGCCGGTCACTCGAATCGACACCCTCGAGTTCATTTTGCGCCGCCCATCATCTGCCGGTACCACTCTCCCTCAATTCTCAACCAGCGTTCCGTGATCATGGTGATCTCGGGTGGCATCTTGCTCAAGTTCGGGTCGGTCCGCTTAACCTCGTAGGCTACGCGGACCTGCCCACGATCGCCGATCACCTCCACCCACTGCACCTGGCACGAGCGATATTCCAGCCGCTGGCCGTCGGTCGCAAGCTGGTCGACGGTGACCCCCTCACGCGCCCGGGGTTCCAGAAGGGCGTGCAGCGCAGCCCAGTCGCCGCGCTGCCGGGCCTGCCAAGCTTCCTGGAAACGCGCCCGGAGCCGGTCTTCCTCAGCCGCATTACGCACGGCCGGCGACTCCGGGTACCTGTCCAGTTCATTCCGCGGGACCGGGTACCACTGGCCGTCGGTCAGACGCCATTTCTCCCAGCGTTGCGCCTCGCGGGGAGCCAGGGCCGGGAACTGGCGAATCGTCGACCGGTACTGCACCTCGACCCATCCCAGGGGCCCATCGGTCTGCACCCGCCCCAGCTTGTAATCGTGGATCACGAAGGGCTCGTTCTTCCGATGCCATTCCTCGAATTGCTGCTGGTCCAGTCCCTCTCGTCGACCAGGTTCTTCGAAAACGTAGACGGTAGACCAGTCTTCTTTCTGCCGGGCTTGCCACAGTTGCTCCGCCCGGGCCCTCAAGTCCTCGGCCCCCGGGGTTCGCCCGGCCGGGCCGGACGATCCCCGCGGGGTCGCGGCGCATCCCCACAGCAGCAGGAGGCTGCCGACACATGTCCAAGTGATGCGGGCTGTCAATTCGTCGGCCTTTACCACCAACCCACAGGTCCCAAAATGTTGGCGGCGGGAGCAAGGCACGCCGGCTGGCCTGTCTCACTCCCGTCGCCTTGGTCATCTAGCCAATGCCGCCCCACAGCGGGGCTTCCACCAACGGTCCGACTACCAGACCACCTTCGGGCCGGCGGCCGGAAGGTCGTTGCTGATGATTTTCTCCGGCGGCGCCTCGGGGATGTCGTACCAGATGGTGGCCGCCTTGGTGCCGGAACCGAAGAGGTTCGTGCCGGAGAGCGCCAGATACGTATTGTCGAACAACAGCACCTTGGCAGCGACTCCCAGCAGGGACTCGCTGGTGCTCATGACCGGCGGATGGTCGCAGACGGCGCTCTGCAAGCCACTGATCCGGGCCCGGCCTTTGTCAGTCTGAAGGTTCTGAATCAAAAAGTGGCCGCCCTTGGCACTGAGCAGGTTCTCGTCCCACTTGGTGATGCAGTATTCCATGCCCGAGAACCCGACCTCGTTCTGGTTCCAGATCTCGAACTTGGCCTTGGTGGTACGCGGGCCGGTGGTCTCTTGCCGCAGATCGTTGGTCACGATCAGCAGGGTGAGGTCGGTGTCATGCGACACCATGCGCCCGCCGCCTGAGAAGGCCAGCGAGCCGGACGCGAAGAAATCCAGCAGCAGCTTCTCGAAGCCGAAGGCGTACTCGACTCCGTTGAGATTGAGGATGCCCTCGCTGCCGGTCACGCCGCCGTTGGGAATCGCGTCGTTAACTACCGCGAAGGCGTAAGCGTTGTACTCCCAGGCGGTCCCATTCTCGTAGTCGACGATCGTGGCGCCGCCGTACAGGTGATTCCAACGGATTTCCCAGCCGCTGGTGTCCGGGTCATTGGACACCGCCCACAGCAGGATGTAGCCCCGCATGATCAGGTCGCCGCTGCCCTCGGGATCCGGATAGGGGTCGCCCAGCACGGTCCAGGGCGAGACGCCCTTGGGCAGGCCGGTGGCGGCCGACCAGTAGACCGGCTGATTCTTGGTCAGCGTAAAGACGTTGTCGACACGCGTGCAGGTCTCGCTCACGAAATAGAGCTGGATGTCGACATCCTGGTTGTAATCATTGTTGAGAGTGATGAACGTGTCCTGAGTCAGCACGCCGCGAGCGTCCCAGCGCAGCTCAACCTTGGGGTAAACCAGCAGACTGCCCTTCTCCGTGCCGCTGACTCGATCCACTGCCAGCGCGCCTGGAACCAACAGGACCAGGCACGTCACAGCCACAAACGTTCGGAACATTCGTGTCCCTCCAAATTATCGAACCTTTCACAAACCTTCGGGCCTCCCCCCGACGGGGAGACCTCCGAAACTTCAAACCATCCATCGCGATTCGATCGCACGTTTTCCTTGCCGGACCGTCGCCCGGCCCAATACACCTGCCCTCCTTTCCTGCTCCTGGTGCGTCCGATAGACGCAAGCCTCTTTTTCCCAGGCGGGTCCGGCCGGTTTTGTCGAGAGCCGCTTGATCCTAAGCCACTCGTCCCCGGGCGATGCAGTCACGCGACCTCTTGGCTGACCCGCTTCCGTCTCCTAATGCCGCCGCGGAAACGACCCATATCACATGGCCCGATACTACAACCGCTCCCGGTCCGTGTCAAGACGCTTTTTTCGGGCCCAAAAAGATAAACCTCCGGCCACCCGACGGCACCCATAGTATCAGCCAAATCGTTACGGAGTCAAGGACTTTATCGGGCCCGCCGCCGTTCCGATAATTCCTATGCGCGCCCAGTTGACCACCCAGTTGAAAGTTTTTTCCCACTTTCCCACCCCGCTGACCTACCGCGCATCAGCCCGACTGGCGCAACCGGTCGCGCCACGAATCGCCGAACACACTTACCAAAAAAACGCCTACTTTGTGGCCGCGAGGCGTGCTGCCGAGCAGCACCTCGCTTGCCGCTGCCGACTGTCTCCACCGGCCATGTTGCATGAACTGCTGGGCAAGCACCGCCGGGCCCGTGTGGCTCGTGTGTCCTGCACCGATAACTTGTTTGACAGCCTGCCGGCAAATCCGCTACTATGGGAACGCATCCATCGCCTTCGGTCGCGCGTCGTGAGCGTTGTCGAGCGTCCTACGCCCAGCGCCCAAGGACGTCGCGCCTGCCAGCCGAGAACCACCTTGGCCCGATAACCAACAGGTCGAGCGGCGGGCGAGCTGGTCCCGATGAAGACAATACGGGGCCCGATAGAATGCCATCGGCGAGCCCCGGCAGGCGCCCAGCGTTGCACTCCGGCCCCAATATGCAGCGCAGCCGTCGCTTGAGAAACCTGGGGGACTTCCACCCCCCAGAGCAGGCGCGGTGCGGGTTTCGCTTTCCAGACACCTGGGACCGATAGTCGGCGCCCCGGCCACAAGGATAGCTTTTCGCAGTTGGAAAAAATAGGCAAGGGATTGAGGTGTCCTTGACGGAAAGTAGGGTAATTTGAAGACTGTGCGCAAAGAGGCGTTAATCCGAGAGTCGCCGGCATTGTGCGAGTCGCTGGCGGGATCAAGCGGCCAGCAGCACAGGTCGGCAAAGGTGGTCGGAGTGGCACCTGGCGGGCCGTTCAACGTTGGCCCGCGGGTGCCGAGGCGGTGCGGGAAGCTCGACGCGAGGAGCTGACGCACGCTGGAGGGTGTTTTGAAGCGCTACACCACTGGCGGAATCCGTAACGTCATTTCAAACACAGGTTGGCCGCGGTGGCTGCTGCTGACATGTAGCTTCGCCGTGGCGCAGATCGGTGCGATGCCGGCGTGGGGTTATACGCTCGGCGACATGAACTGCGACGGAATTACGAACTTCAACGATGTCAACCCGTTTGTCCAGGCGCTCACCAACCTGGCCGGCTGGTACGCGGCGTACCCGAGCTGTGATCCCCTCAACGGGGACATCAACGGGGACGGGGTTTTCGACCTGAACGATGTGAACCCGTTTATCGAGCTGATAAACTCGCCTCCGCCGCCCCCTCCACCTCCGCCTCCTCCGCCGCCGGCTGGCGACTGCGACGATAACCAGCCGCCAGAGGCGGACGCCGGTGGGGACCTGGAAGTGGCGGTCGGGACGACAGTCACGTTTGACGGCAGCGGATCATTCGACCCGGACGGGGAAATCCAGACCTACGTCTGGGAGATTCGAGACGTGAACACTGACCAGGTCATAACGATCGAAAGCGCTGATCCGCAGATCGACTACGCATTCAACGAGCCGGCTCGCTACGCGGTATCTCTGCGTGTGAAGGACGACTGCGACGCGTTTTCCGAGCCCGATGTGGCTTCGTTGGAGGTCGGCCTGCTGGCGGGATTCAAGATCGAAAAGCTCGTGGCCGTGGACCCAATCACCGGAGCAGAAACCTGGGTGCCGACCGGCACGGACCCCAACGACCCGATCGAATACGGCCTGAAGGTCCGGCTCAACGCCCTCGACTATTCCGCCGGAAACATCATTCTTTACTGGTGGCAAAAGAATGGGGCCGGCTACGGCAGCGATCCGATCATGATCAAGAGCTACACCGGGCCGACGCAGTTTCAGCTTAAGCTGACCGTGTACGATGAGGGCTATCTGCACAACGTGTCGGTCACGAAGACGGTGTATGTAGCCCAGGGCATGCACGTTTTGTCGATCACACCATACTCCGGCACGTCGTTCAACCCGGCGTATTGGGCGAATCTGGGGACGGAGCTATGGGGGGTCGACGGCGGTGGGACGATCGCAGTCGTTGATATCTCGGACCCGGCTAACCTGCCGGCGGTGCAGGTGATGGCGCCCACGCTCGGCACGGCGCCTGCCTCGATGGCAGCCAGCGATGGGAAGCTCTACATAAGCTCGTATCAGAACGGGGTGTGGGTATGTCGTGCCGACCGGAATAACTTCTCGGTGCTGGCCCACCTCACGCCGCAGGATTTGGGTAATCCGGCCGCGACCGGGGACGTGGCGGCAGTCGGCGAATTCATGTACGTGCTGACGGCGATGCCCAACCGAGTGCTGGTGTACGACGTGTCCGACGGGTTCGCTCCGGTCCTGGTGGACCAGGTGGCGCTCCCCGGCGGAGTCCAAACGATGCGCCTGGTCGGAAGCGAGGCCGTTCTGGTACAGAAGCTCAACAGCTCTACTATCTGGGCCCTTGACATCCGGCAGCCTGATCAGCCGCAGTTGTTGCCCGAGCCGATCCAGCCACCTCAGTCCTACGTGTACACGATTCTCACGTACGACCACACGGTCATCTTGCCGATGTTGTCGAAGACTGCTTTCTTCGAGCTGGTTGTTCCTGACGACACCGAACTACCGCTCACTTTTGGCCAGATGCGAATAGTCGATACATTTTCGGTGTACAGCGCGGCCTCAGCCACCCGACTTTACACCGTCGCGAACGGCTACCTAAGGAAGTTCGATGGGCTATATCCCGCTACCGGCCAGCCGAGCTACCAGATAGATCAGTACTACCCGGGCTACCAGACGCCGGTGCAGTTCATTTGTGACGCCGACGGTCCGGGAGATTCTTATCAACCGGTCCTGTTCATCGGGTTGGGACCTAACGGGTGGGGAGCCTGGGCGCCGTAGCTTCCGGGCCGGGATGCCGTAGGGCCGGATACCTGCTCTCGCCTCGCGCGTTACGTTGCGCGGGGCGCTTTCGTTTCAAGCTGTGGCCAAAGTCTGAGTAACCGGGATTGCTCGGCCAGTAGGCCTCCTTTAGCCGGGGTGAGAGCCTTGGCGCGGCGCTCGGTCCGCGACTGGAAAGGCGAGTCCCAAAAAAAGTGCCCGTAACCGCTCCCGATAGCTTGACATAATCGGCGGAAACGGTTCCAGTACTTATAGGAATATGCGGGCTGGGTTAACGCGCGGTGTTTTGGTCGTAGAGGACTAGGCGAGTCGCGCGCGACCAACAGGCAAGGGTAAGAACCGGAGGCGGGCTTCGTCGCGTACACGGGCCGGTTTCCGGTGCAGTAGAAAGCCGGGAATTTGTAAGCAACCAAAACCATAAGGAGGGTTAACATGGCCGGAGTGGGTCGCTTTTCGTACGGCTGGCGCGCCCTCGCGCTGGCGAGCATCGGACTGGCTGTTGGGGGGCCAGTGAGCGGGCAAATAGTTAATCCGGATGGCGCGCTGGACGATGAGGTGCTGTTGTTATTGGACATCAGCCCCAAGAACGGCGTGGCGGATATTTTCGACTTTTACCCGGCGTATAAAGGCAAAGGTTTTGCTGGCTTTCGGCTCGACGGGGAACGCCACGCGGATATCGACGGGCTGGTTTCGGAGTTGGATAGCGCGGGCGACGACGGGTTCCGCGATGCCGGGATCGCAGGCTCTGCCGGCCCCCCTTCCGGCTGCGACACCTGCATGGATGGGAACCCAAACCACATCAGCAAGTATCGCAGCGCGCTGAATACTGGCAAGCTTACAATCATCTACCTGAGAGACTCCACGGGCTCGCTAGCGGATGGTGATGACAGCCTGCTCTACGTGGGCATGGACATTTTCAATGGTGACCGGCGGCGGGTGCCGACCGGCGCCACCGGTGTGCCCGACCAGGACTACCGCGATGTAGATTTCATTGACATGGGTCTACCCGGCATCTGTTTGGACGGGATCGCTGACTACAACGGCGACAACACGCCGGATTTCTTGTGCCCGCCGTTCGATGTTGACTGCGATGGGGTTCCCGACGTGCTGGGCCGATGGCCGCCGCCGTGGGATCCGAACTGTGTCCCACCAGAGGGGCTATCGGACGATGCTCCAGAGAAGTACCGCGTCCGGTTGTATGTCTGCCCGCCGCCGGATTTCGCGGAGGGAATGGGCGTAACTGGCGGCGACCCGGAGCGTGGGCTGCTGGGTTTCGTACAGATTTATGCCGAGGAGGGCGAGCCCGACGTCATGTTCTCGAAATCCTCGGCCTTCAACGTGCCCGGCGTACAGTACGAAACCCATCCGGCGGCCGGCACGCCGCTGGACAGCCTCGGGGTCAGCGACGTGGAGTTTGCAATCCGCAAGGTTGATACGCTTATCGATGCGCTTTTCGCAGGTACCACCTACGAAATCGACCGGCTGCGAATCGCGCAGGGCGGGATTCAGACGCTGAGCGACAACGACTTTGACCAGTCGGCCGAGGACATCATCTCCGCGTCCTGGTTTTTGCCCGTGCCGTCGTTGGAGGTCACCAAGGAAGTCCGTTGCGTGACCACGCCGGGCCCGAACGACTGGCGTGAGTCGGTGGAGGCGCTGCCCGGTTCGAAGCTAGAGTTCCGCGTCACGGTGGAGAACACCGGCAACATCATGCTGACGGTCTCGCTGGCGGACCTCCTGGCCCCCTCCGACAAGATAACTCCCGACCCTGGCTCGCTTCAGGTCTTCCTGAATCGCCCACGGGACCCCAGCCAGAGCGGCCCGGTCACTTGGGCAACTGCGCCAACCAAGGACCCGCCACTTTGCCAAGACTTCTTCGACAGTCCGATACCAGGCGAACAGGGGTTTCTGACGCTTTTGGATGGGACCCCCGTGGGACTCGGCATCCTGCTACCGGTCGACGTGTGCACCAACCCCTCCAGCCCGATCCTGGGCGACAACGTGGTCATCACGTTCACAGCGACGATCAACCCGGACGCGGACTTCTGCACCGAGCCCCAGGAGATCGACGTAAGCAACTCGGTCACGGCGGTCGGGGACCCGGACGTTGACCTGACGACCGGTTGCCCATTGCCGGAAGGTGATCCTGGTCAGACGCTTGGCAATGAGGTCAAGGACGAATACGGCCAGATTGACACGTATCGGGAGAACCACGTCAACGTGCCGCCAGCGGACGACAACGTCGTTACCGGCAACGTCCTCTGCCGCAGGATCACGTTCGATAAGAAGGTCGCGTACTGCACGGACTGCAATAACCCCAACACCTGCACGCCGTACGGCGACACGGCCACGATTCCGCCGTTCGTCGAGCCGCCGGTGCCCAATGATGAACGCTGCGTGCGGTTCCGGTACACGGTTACCAACACCGGCGACACCAAAGAGATGATCAGCATCGAAGACGAACTGCTGTGTGCCGATGTGGCCACAGTCAATGGGCAATACCCGGGGGAGATCGAGCTGGTCAACTGCGACGTGTGTCCCAAGTTCGAGAACTGGGACCTGAACCCGGGCGAGTCGGTCACCGTCTACTGCATGCTCAAGTTCTACTCGCAGCGGGCGCTGGACGAGTTCCTGGCCATCGACCAGGGAGCTAACTCCCGCCCCTGTCCGGATCAGGACTGCCCGGGCGTCGATGACCCCGACTGCTATTGCAACTGGTCGCTGGCCAAGGCTGAGCCGGTCGCCGGCGACTACTGCAACGACGGGCCGACGCTGGAGGTGGTGGACTGCGCCACCGTTTGCTCGGAGTGCCCACAGATTCAGGTGACCAAGGACGTCAAATGCGTGGATCCCAACAATCCTAACGCACCCTGGGACCCGGACGTGATCGACGTGGTGCCGGGGTCGCGGGTCCGCTTCCGGATTGTGACGGAGAACACCAGTCCCTGGGACCCGACCGACCCGAACGCGAACTCGATTTGCAGCTTCCGGATCACCGACCGGCTCGAAAAAGCAAACGGTACCCTGGCGGGAAGCTGCATCACCAGCTCCACGCCGCAGAACGTCAGCTTCAAGATCACCAAGCGCGACGGCGGCGTGGTTAGTTGTGCGGTGCCAGCCTGCTTCAACATTATCGGCAACTTATGCGAGTTCGACCCGCGGCCGTGCCTGGGAGGTCGGAATCTGTATGCCGGCGAGAAGCTGACCATCGAGTTCGAGGTGGTCATGGCCAACGATGCGGATTGCATTGCCTGCGATCTGACCAACAAGGCGACGATCGAGGCGGCCGGCGATTGCCCGACCAGCGGGCCGCAGTACTGCGTCTCGGCGTTCGACCAGGCGGGTGTCGACGTGAAGTGCGCCGCCCTGAGCTGCATCAAGGAATGGTCGGTCATCTGGGACAAGAACGCCGACTGCCAGGTCACCACGGTGCCGCCGGACGGCTACATCGACTGGTCGGACTACATCGACCTGGGCACCGGGGACGGCGGGTTGCCGATCATCTTCCCGGCCCGCCTGTGCGCCCGGCTGACCGTTTACAACGACGGCGAAGTGGACCTGATCGTCAAGCCGCAAGATACGGCTCTTTGCAACGCACTTACCGCCTGCGGCCTGGTACTGGACCCCAACTGCGGGTTCTGCCCAACCGGCACTTCTAAGACTATTCCCGTGGGCGGGTGGGCGCAGTGGACCTGCTGCTTCCTGGTGCCGACGCGGGAGAAGATGCTCTGCCTGGCACAGCAGGACGGCGGCGGCGATCCGGGGCTGCTCGAAAACTGCGTAACCGTCACGGGCACACCGACCAACGTCTGTCCAGGCACCGCCGTGGTGAGCAACGAGTGTTGCGCGTATGTGGCGCCGCCGCCGGAATGCTCGTTCGAAGTGAACAAGACGGTAGTCTGCGCCGACTGCGCGACAGGGAATGAGATTCCGCCTGGGCCGGCCAAGTTGATTCAAGTCGGGCCGGGCGCATGTACGAAGTGGATCATCGAGATCACCAACGTCGGGCAGGGACGCATTCCGCGTCTGAAGGTGCACGATGACATCACGCCCAATCAGCCGTTTACCAACTGCAAGGCGTCGATTGATGGGACGGGCTGCACCGGCGCCTTCTGCCCGCTGGTGGACTGCACGCCGAAAGAGATCATCATCGCCAACTGTCGACCGGGCTTGCCGTGGCTTGACCCCGGCGAGACGCTGAAGTTCGAGCTTTGGACGACCGTTGGGCAGGCGGACGTGCACAATTCCGTCAACGTCAAGGGTTATTCGGAGGTGTGCGGGCCGGCACCCGATCTGCCGAGTTGCGGGGAGGCCAACTCGAGTGCCGAGGGTGACGTGCTCAGGCCAGGTATCATCTGCGAGAAGTACCTGTCCGCCGACTACGGCGACGACGGCACCTACGAAAAGCCGGACTCGGACTATCTGATTCTCGACCCCGCGGACAGCGGCTTTGCGTTCCCGATCCGCGTTAAATATGGGTGGACGGTCACAAACACCGGCCAAGTCCCGCTGGACAACATCATCCTCTGTGACCCGCACCTGGTTGCCTGGGCGAATGCGTCGAACGTGCTGATCGAGAACTGCGTTCTGTGCACCGGGGCGTGCAACGACGGCATCGGCGACGACTGCACCGACCCGGGGCAGATTCCGCCGCTGCCGACTTCCACAAGCTGGGCCGGCAGTTGCGAGCTGGTGTTTATGGACGAAACCGAGCTGGAGACGTTTCTGTGCAAAGACGATTTGAATCCGAACAATTGCGATAAGGTGTTGCGGAACATCTCCACGGTGACCGGCGACGGGAATTACAGCGCCATGTGCCCACCGCCTAACCCGATCTCGGTCAGCGCGGAATGCGAGGCGCGCTTACGTTACAAGAAGGTTGATTGCCCCTGGACCAAGGCCAAAGTCACCATCTGGAACGAGAACGAGATCTCCTTCTCGGGCACCGAACGCTGCGTGGTTTCCTGGGACGGGCGGCTGCTCAGCGAGTGGACGAAAAACGCGTTTCCCAATAACCCGACGCCGCCCAACAGCTTCCTGCGGCAATTCTTGGGCACCAACAAGGGCCACGCGCGGATTGACGGCGTGGAGAGCATCTGGTGCCCGGACAGTACCGCGGCGCCGCTTCTGGGTGTGGCCGCTAGGATTATGGAACTGGACGGCGACCCCAACAACATTGCGGTAGCCGCCGAACCACTGCTATGCAGCGGCAACCAGGCGGGTCAACTGACGCTACTGGATCTGGAGTCGCCCCCCCTGCCCGGCGGAGAGCCGATCGGCGGTCCGATAATGAGCTTCCCATACGGAATGGTCCCCTCGGGCAATCTGTCGCCCTTTGGCGGCGACTACTACATTCCGCAGCCCGAGCAACAGGCCGACGCGGATGGAGAATCCGGCAGCGCGCCGGCGCTGGCCACCAACGACCGGGTCTCTACCACTCAGAAAGGCAGCCTGCTGGTCTTCGCCAAAGTCGAGATCAAATGGGACGCGGCCGGTAACCTTATCCAGGACACTTTCATCTCGATCGACAACGATTTGGACCAGGAGGTGCGCCTGGTCGTGCTGCTGGTGAACGCCGAGCCGCCGGGTTATCCCGACGAGTGTCAGGCAGTGGTCAACAACGAGATCTATTTGACCCACGACGAGCCGACTTACTGGTCGGTGCTGACCGGCGACCCGAAGGGACTCTCGCCCTTCACGACCACCGGCCCGCCGCAGCTCGACCTCGACCCGCGAAACCCCGGCGGCACGCACCTGCACGGCTACATCATCGCCTGGGCGGTCGATCCGGAGTATCGAGAGATCCGCTGGAACCATCTGTCCGGCACGGCGACCCTCGTCAACTACAAGTACGCCGAAGCCTGGGAGTACGGGGCCTGGGCCTTCCGGGCCCTGATGGGCACTAATTCCGGCGATCTGTTGGCCGCTCCCTATGGCAAATTGAATCTGGAGGGCATCGAGTACGACTGGATGCCGGACAAGCTGCTGCTGGACTTCTTCGCTCCGGGCGCCCAGTTGCTTTCGAAGGACGGGCGCTGGCTGACGGTGGTAGACACGGACCTGACTTTGTGGATCGGGATCAATGACCTGACCGAGGAATAGCGCCGGTCGGGCAGTCCTCGACGGCCACAGCGGAAGCGGCCGTCGATCCGGCCCCCAATGCCGGCGAGTGGTCGGCACCCGCCCAAGCGTCTATCTGCCGACTGCTCGCCGGCATACATGTAATGCTCGTCGGCCCCCGCCATTGATGGCCACGCGGCAGGCGTCAGCGGCCGAGCATCAACACCACGAACGGGTTGATATCCTTGAGCGAGGGGTAGCTTCCGTCCTGGTTTATGTCGCCAACCTGCGGGTTGCAGGCCGGGTAGGCTGATTGCCAGGCTGCGAAATTGACCATGTAAACCACGAACGGGTTGATATCGCGAAAATCGACCTGACCGTCGCAGTTCATATCGCCGACCAGAAGATCGCACTCGTCGGGCAGGCCGTTGGCATTCGCGTCGGCCGAGATGCCGCGGGCGATGTCGCAGGCGTCGAGGACCAAGTTGCCGTTGCAATCTGACAAGCTGCGGAAGGCGTACACGGAGCCCGAGTCGGTGCCACGATCGTCGTCCAGATAAGCTCCGACCACCGCCGTGCCATCGGAAATCGCGACCGCGGTGCCGAATTCGTCGCCGGCGGCGCCGTCCGAAGGCCGCAGCGTGGCCAGGTAGCTCCAGGTCGATCCCTGGCGGCGAAAGACGTATGCGCTTCCCGCGTTGGTCCCCCCGTCATCGTCACGGGAAGCCCCTACAAGCACTATGTTCCCCGAGATGGTCACGCTGATGCCAAACCAGTCGCCGGCGGCACCCTCGGGCGCCAGCAGCTTGGCCCGCTGGCTCCAGGTGGACCCGCTGCGCTGGTAGACGTAAGCGGCGCCGGAATCGACCCCGTTGTCGTCACGCTTGAGGGCTCCGATCACGGCGGTGTCGCCATCCACGGCGACGGCCGAGCCGAAGGCGTCTTCCGCGGCGCCGTCCGAGGCCAGCAACTTGGCCCGCAGCGACCAGGTCGATCCGCTGCGCTGGTAGACGTAGGCAGCGCCGGCGTTGGCCGCCTTGTCATCGTCGCCCTTGGCTCCGATAACCGCGATGTCTCCGGAGATGGCCACCGCGATGCCGAAATTGTCGTACTGGCCACCGTCGGCGGGCACCAGCTTGGCCTCCAGCACCCAGCCCGAACCGTAGTTGCGAAACACATAGGCGGAGCCGGAATCGGGGCCCAGCTCGTCATCGCCGTAGGCGCCGATCAGGATGGAGTCGCCCGAGATCGCCACGCTGTGGCCGAAGGCGTCCAGGGTCTGGCCGTCGAAGGCGGTAAGCTTTGCGACCTGCGACCAACCCGACCCACTGCGGCCGAAGACATAGGCCGAGCCGGAGTTGATGCCATGATCGTCGTCCATCGGCGAGCCGGCCACGATCGTGTCCCCGG
>CAYZXK010000060.1:0-6396 GCA_964482395.1 uncultured Planctomycetales bacterium
GTCCAGGGAGGCCCGCAACATTGCCGAGAGCATTTGACGCACTCGTCCTTCGGGCGGGCCAGGGCTCAGCGGCTGGTTCAAGGCGGCAATGATGCCCTCGTGTGCCTGCCGCAGGACCAGGTAGTACAGCTCGAACTTGTCGCGGAAGTAGTAATTGACCGAGGCGATGTTGGCCCCGGCCCGGCGGGTTATGTCGCGGATCAGGGCACCATGCAGACCCTTCTCGGCGAAAATCTCGCCGGCCGCTTCGATGAGTCTGGCCCGGGTTAACGGACCGCCGGAACGATTGGGCAGATCCATCAGCTCCTCGCCTGGCGGCACGCGAACTTGCGGGGTCGCGTCAGCTTCCGGCGGCAGGATAGCAGAGCTGCCGGCGGCTTTCAAACAGAATCTTAAAATTTGTGTTTGACCCGGGTGGCCGGCCAATGTACAGTCCGCGTTCCGGCCGGCGGTCCGGCGGCAAGGTTAGAGGACGCGGCAGGCCACGCCGCCCCAGGGCAAGCCGGCCCGAGAAGACCGGCGAGCGCGGCTCGCGAGGATCGGAAACCGGGCGGGCTCGCTCGACCAAGGGTAGTCAACTATGAGACGCAGTTTGGCCTGGGGGGTCACGTTGGCAGGTGGGATACTGACGGGCTGCGCGGTCGGGCCCCGCTACCGGCCGCCTGCGCCCGCACTCCCGGACAGTTGGCACCCGGCCACGGCCGAGGGACTGGCCCCCGGAGAGGCCGGGGTGGAACAATGGTGGCAGGTCTTCGCGGATGACACGCTCTCGGAGTTGATCCGGCAAGCGGCCGAAGGCAACCGTGACGTGCGCATAGCGGTGCTTCGCATCCGCGAGGCCCGGGCGCTGCGCTCGGTCGCGTCGGGCGAGTTACTGCCATCGCTGGGAGGCCACGGGAGCTATCAACGAAGCAAGACGAGCCCCAATGGACCTGGCGCGGGCGGCCCGGCGACTCCGGGCAAGTGGACGCAGTTCAGCGAGTCGGTGACCCGGGGCATCGCGAGCAGCGCCCTGGGGCAGGGTCTGGGCTCGGCACTGCCGGGGGCGCCGGCCCTGACCAACTCGGTGGCCGGCGGTCTGATCGGTCTGATCCCCGGCCGGACCAGCCTGCCGGAAACAGACGAGGTGAACTTGCATGCGATTGGGTTTGACGCGTCGTGGGAGATTTACGTGTTCGGCGGTATTCAGCGGGCCATCGAGGCGGCGGATGCTTATCTGGCCGCGACCGTGGAAGACTGCCGAAGCGTCCTGATAAGTCTGCTGGCCGAAGTGGCCGCCACGTACATCGACATCCGCACGCTTCAGAGCCAGCTCCAGGCCACCCGGCAGAACATCGAGCTACAGCAGGAAGCTTTGGCGCTGGCCCGCAGCCGGTTTGAGCTAGGGCTGGCCCCGGAGCTGCATGTCCACCAGGCCGAGGTCAATCTGGCGAGCACACAATCGCAACTTCCGCTGCTGGAGGCCGGGCTGGCGGTGGCCATCTATCGCATGGGCGTACTGGTCGGCCAGGAACCGTCGGCCTTATATGACCAATTGTCAGCGGAAGGCCCGATTCCGCAGCCGCCGTCTGAGACGCTGGTCGGCGTGCCCGCGGACCTTCTCCGCCGGCGGCCGGACATCCGGGCGGCCGAACGCCGGCTGGCGATCGAGGTCGCCAAAATCGGGGTCGCGACCGCAGAGCTTTATCCGCGATTCACTCTGTCCGGAACCTTCGGGTTCGAGGCCACGAACTTCAACCATCTGCTGGACGCTCGGAGCATTAGCTACGGATTCGGTCCGGCAATCCGGTGGAACATCTTCGACGGGCTTCGAAACCTGAATCGGATCGCCGCCCAGCAGGCGGTCACTCACCAGGCCTATGTGCTCTATGAGCGGACTCTGCTGCTGGCGCTTCAGGAAGTCGAAAGTTCGATGGTGGCCTACCAGCGCGAGCAGGCCCGGCGGGACGCGCTGGCGCGGGCGGTCGAGGCGGCCCGGCGTTCGGTGAGCCTGGCAGCCCAACTCTACCGCGACGGGCTGACCGACTTCCAGAACGTGCTGGACGCGCAGCGGTCCCTAGTGAGCCTGGAGAATGCCTTGGCGGAGAGTTGCGGGCAGGTGGCCGTGAAGCTGGTCGCCATTTACAAGGCTCTCGGCGGCGGCTGGTCGGCCGACTCCATCCCGCAAGCCAAGTACCTGGAACAACCCGCCGGCGTGCTGACCGCCCCGGTTGGATTCTTCCTCTCGGGCGGAAACGAACCCCTGCCGTGGGACAGCCCGCCCGACGGCTCGGACCGCAAGCGGGCCACTCTAACGGGCAACCAGTAACCGCGGCGGCGTCCTGACGCGCGGGAATTCGATGAAGCTGACCGCAACTGCTACAGAACTTCATGCGACCTGCTCAGCGAAAACCTCGAGGTGTCGAATGGCAGCCAGAAACAGACTCGGGTTGATCACCATCGGAGGGCTCATAATCGCGCAGGCGGCGCCATCCGGCTGCAACTCAGGTCCGCCTCCGCGGCCGCCGCAGGGGCCGCCCGAGGTGGGTGTCGTAACGCTGTCGCCCCAGCGGGTCGCGCTGACCACCGAGTTGCCGGGCCGGACATCGGCATACCTGGTCGCGGAAGTGCGTCCGCAGGTCAGCGGCATCATCCAGGAACGTCGCTTCGAGGAAGGCCAGGATGTGAAGGCGGGAGATGTCCTGTACCAGATCGACCCGGCCCCCTACAAAGCCGCCTACGACCGGGCCGTGGCGGCGCTGGCGATGGCCGAGGCCGAACTTCCCGCCATCCGCTCGCGGGTGGAACGCTACAAGAGCGCTTTGGCCACCCGGGCGATCAGCGAACAGGACTACGAAGACGCGCTGGCCGCGTTGAAACAGGCCGAGGCCGCGATCGAGGCCCGGAGGGCCGAGCTGGAGAAAGCGCGCATCGATCTGTCCTATACCCCGATAACCGCTCCGATTTCCGGACGGATCGGGAAGTCCAACGTAACTCCCGGCGCCCTGGTGACCGCCTACCAGCCGGTACCTCTGGCGACGATTCAACAGCTTGATCCGATCTATGTGGACGTGCCCCAATCGACCGCTAAGCTGCTCCAGCTTACGCGGACCATTGGAGCCCAGGGCGCGGCAGGTGCGGCTGCCGGTCAGAGGACGGTGCGGCTCCTTCTGGAAGACGGCACGCCATATCCGCTGGAAGGGACGCTTCAATTCCGCGACGTGACCGTGGACCCGACCACCGGCTGCGTGACGCTGCGAATGGTGTTTCCCAACCCGGACTACGTGCTCTTGCCGGGGATGTTCGTGCGGGCGGTGGTGGAAGAGGGCGTCCTGGAGCAGGCCATCGTGGTGCCGCAGCAGGGGGTCACGCGCGACCCGAAGGGCAACGCGGTTGCACTGGTCGTGAACAGCTCGGACAAGGTAGAACGACGGATGTTGCAGCTTGACCGGGCCACGGGGGACAAGTGGGTGGCTCTTTCGGGACTGGCCGCCGGCGATCGGGTCATTGTGGAGGGCATTCAGAAGGTGCGGCCCGGCGATTCCGTGAAGGTGGTCGACCTCACTGCCGGCCGCCAAGGCGAGCCGCAAGCCAGCCAGGCGGTCGAGCCGGCCAATGAGGGAGGGAGATAATGCTCTCGAACTTCTTCCTGGACCGTCCAGTTTTCGCCTGGGTGATTGCCATCGGCATGATGGTGCTGGGCGGGCTGGCGATCTACAACCTGCCGATCTCCCAGTATCCGCCCATCGCTCCGCCCTCGATCGCCATTGATACGTTCTATCCGGGGGCGTCGGCCGAGACGGTGGAGAACAGCGTAACCCAGATCATCGAGCAGAAGATGACCGGCCTGGACCAGATGATCTATCTGTCCAGCACGAGCGATTCGGCGGGCGCCTCGCGCGTCGAGCTGACGTTCAAGCCGGGCACTGATCCGGACCTGGCCTGGGCCAAGGTGCAGAACAAGCTCCAGCTCGCCATGGCGAGCCTGCCCGAGGTGGTCCAGCGTACCGGGGTCAAGGTCAGCAAATCGACCCGGAACTACCTGATCATCGTCGGGCTGATCTCGGAAGATGGGAGCATGAGCGGCGAGGACCTGCGGGACTATGCCCAGTCGAACCTGGAGAAGGTGCTGGCTCGCGTCCCGGGCGTGGGCGAAGTGGAGAGCTTCGGCTCTCAGTACGCCATGCGGGTGTGGCTGAATCCGGACAAGCTCACCGATTACCGCCTGACCATTGACGACGTGATCCTGGCGCTGCGGGCCTACAACGTAGAAGTGTCGGCCGGGCAGTTCGGCGGCGTACCCGCGGTCGAAGGTCAGCGGCTGAATGCCTCGATTGTTGTGCAGAATCTGCTTCAGACGCCCGCGGAGTTCGCGACCATCCCGCTGCGTATCAACCCGGACGGCTCCATCGTGCGGGTCAGGGATGTGGGCCGGACGGAACTCGGGACCGAGTTTTACGACATAGAGGCCTTTCATAACGGTAAACCGGCCGCCGCTCTGGCCATCCGGCAGGCGGCCGGCGCCAACGCGCTGGACACGGCCACAGCCATCAAACGCAAACTGGAGGAAATGAGCCGCTACTTTCCGGCTGGGATGAAGGTGGTCTACCCATACGACACCACTCCCTTCGTGCGGGTGGCGATTCTAGAGGTCGTCAAGACGCTGGGCGAGGCGATAGTGCTGGTGTTCCTGGTCATGTGGCTGTTCATGGGGAACATCCGGGCGACGCTGATTCCGACCATCGCGGTGCCGGTGGTGCTGCTGGGCACCTTCGCCGTGCTGGGGCTGTTCGGGTACTCCATCAACATGCTGACGATGTTCGCGATGGTGCTGGCGATCGGCCTGCTGGTGGATGATGCCATCGTGGTCGTCGAGAACGTGGAGCGGATCATGAGCCAGGAGGGGCTCCCGCCCCGGGAAGCGACCCGGAAGTCGATGGGCGAAATCACCAGCGCCCTGATCGGAATCGGCCTGGTACTGGCAGCAGTGTTCGGCCCGATGGCGTTCTTCGGGGGCTCGACCGGGGTCATCTACCGGCAGTTCTCGGTGACCATTGCCGCCGCCATGCTGCTGTCGGTGCTCGTGGCGTTGATTCTGACGCCGGTGCTGTGCGCTTCGCTGCTCAGGCCGGTGGCCAAGGGGCACGAGCCGGCGGAAAGCGCGGTGTTTTTCCTGCGTCCGTTCTTCCTGCTGTTTGACCGGGTGTTCTTCTGGGTGCGCGACCGGTACGTGCAGGTTGTAGGCCACGTGATCTCCAGGAAGCTGCGCTACGTGGCAGTGTACCTGCTGATCGTGGCCGGACTGGCCTACCTGTTCTCGCGGATGCCGACCAGCTACCTGCCGGATGAAGACCAGGGCATCCTTTTGGTCCAGATCTTCATGCCGACTGGCAGCACGCTGGAACAGACCCGGGCGGTGGGGGACGAAGTCCGGCGGTACTTTCTGCACCACGAGCCGGAGGCGGTGGAGTCCTGCATGGTCATCGCGGGCATGGGCTTCTCGGGGAGGGCCCAGAACAATGGGATGGTCTTCGTCAAGCTGCGGGACTGGGAACTTCGCGGTCGGCCAGACCTGAAGGCCAAGGCAGTCGCCGGCCGGGCGATGATGGCTCTGGCCGGGATTCGCAACGCCCGGATCTTCGCCTTCCCGCCGCCGGCGGTCGTCGAGCTGGGCATGGCCCGCGGGGTGGACTTCCAGTTGGTGGACCGGGGCGGTTTGGGTCATGCGGCGCTGATGAACGCCCGCAACCAGTTCCTGGGCATGGCCATGCAGGACCCCAGGCTGGTGAACGTCCGCCCCAACGGGATGGAAGACGTACCTGAATACCGACTGGACGTGGATTGGGAGAAGGCCGGCGCTCTGGGTGTGCCCATCAGCTCAATCCACAGCACGGTCTCCGCGGCTTTCGGCAGCGCGTATGTGAACGATTTCATTCAAGGCGGGCGGGTCAAGCGCGTATACGTGCAGGCGGACGCCCCGTACCGGATGTTGCCCGGCGACCTCGAGCGGCTGTACGTTCGCAACCACGCCGGCGGAATGACCCCCCTGACCTCCCTCGCCCAGGGCCGCTGGAGCTATGGCTCGCCGCGGCTGGAGCGCTTCAACGGCTTCTCGTCCATGAATATTATCGGTGAGCCGGCCCCGGGCCGCAGCTCCGGAGACGCGATGCAGGCAATGGAGGAAATCGTCGCGAAATTGCCGCCGGGGATCGGCTTCGACTGGACCGGCCTATCCTACCAAGAGCGGATGGCCAAGGCCCAGGCGCCGGTCCTATACGCGTTTTCCGTTCTCGTCATCTTCCTTTGCCTGGCAGCCCTCTACGAGAGTTGGCCGATCCCCATCTCAATCTTGCTGGTGCTGCCGCTGGGAGTCGTCGGCGGCGTGATCGCTTCCACGCTGCGTGAACTGCCCAATGA
>CAYZXK010000061.1:0-18282 GCA_964482395.1 uncultured Planctomycetales bacterium
ATGGTAACTGGCGTCCGCTCCAAATCCGCCGCTACGATCCTCATGGGCGTGTCCTCCTTGTCTGTTAATTCAATATGGGCCAGAGGATACGCCCTTCCTACGCCTCGGCAACGAGATTACACACGAAAGGATACGCCACCATCGGGGCGGTTCAGCTTGACAGTGCTTGGGGATGGGCGTAGGTTCAAACCTTGTGGCGGCGGGGCCGAACCATGCGTACCGGGACGGCCGCCCGTACCGGGAGCGGCGGCGCCGACGGAGGAGCCCGCACAGAGGAAAAACTATGCTGCCAGTAACCAAAAAGAGCAAGATGCGTAAGCGTACGCGCCGGTCCCACCAGGCGCTCAAGCCGGTCGGGCTGGTGGGCTGTCCGCAATGCGGGCAGGCGCGGCTGCCGCATACCGCGTGCCGGAATTGCGGATACTTTAACGCACGCACCCGGATCAAGATTGGCAAGGAAGAATCATAGGAGGCCGGTCGATGCGGATCGGCGTGGATGCGATGGGAGGGGATTTCGCGCCGCGCGAGATCGTGCACGGTGCCCGGACCGGGTTGAGTTTCCTGGCGCCAGGCGATGAGCTCGTTTTGTACGGGCTGCGGGAGGTGATCGAGGATCAGTTGCGGGAGGCCGGGCTGTCTGATCCGCGGGTCACGGTTGAGCACTGTCCGCAGGTTATCGGAATGGACGAACTGCCGGTGGAAGCTCTCCGGCAGAAGCGGCAGTCCAGCATTGCTCGACTGGCGGCCGACTGTGGCGGCGGCCGGTTGGATGCCGCAGTTTCAGCCGGGAACACGGGTGCGTTCGCGGCCGCCTGCCAGTTGAAGATCGGGGCGGTGGAGGGGGTCTCCCGGCCGGGGATCGCGGTGGTGATGCCGACCTTCCACGGGCCGGTGGTGATCTGCGACGTCGGAGCCAACGTGGCCCCCAAGCCGCACCATTTGCATGAGTACGCCCGGATGTGCGTGTGCTACGCCCGGTTGATCCTGGGTGTGTCCGAGCCGCGGGTGGGGCTGATCTCGATCGGGGAAGAGGCCGCCAAAGGCAACCCCCTGGTCAAGGAGGCCCGGGCCCTGATCGAGCACGACCCGGGCCTGCGGTTCGTTGGGAATGTCGAGGGTCGGGACATCTTCGGCGGCCAGTGCGACATCGCGGTCTGCGACGGGTTTGTCGGGAATGTCATCCTGAAATTGACTGAAGGACTGGCCGAGGGGCTGTTCAAGACCATCATTCACGAGATTCAGGAAGAGAGCCTGGAGCTGGTGCCGCGTTTCGAGCCGATCGTCGATCGCATCTGGAAGCGTCACGACTTCGCCGAGTATGGCGGGGCGCCGCTGCTGGGCATTCGCAAAGTGGTCATCGTCTGCCACGGCCGCAGCGATCGCCGAGCCATCGGAAACGCTGTCCGGGTGGCCGTCGAGCAACTCCGGCGCAATCTGGTGTCCGCGGTTGCTGCGGAGCTCAGCCGGCGACCTGAGTACGTCTTATGAAGCTGAGCTGGCCGATTGAAATCGTCGGCACCGGCGTCAGTTTCCCGCAGCGAATCGTTCCCAACGACGAGCTGGCGCGCCTGGTCGAAACTTCCAACGACTGGATCGTGCAGCGGACGGGGATCCGGGAGCGTCGCTGGGTGGGGCCGGGCGAAACCACGCTCTCCCTGGCGGCCCAGGCCAGTCGCGATGCTCTGGCCGAGGCCCGGTTGACGCCCAGGGACCTGGATCTCATCGTGGTCGCCACGGTCACGCCCGAGCACATCCTGCCTTCCACCGCCTGCCTGTTGCAGGCCGCCCTGGGTTGCCAGTGGATTCCGGCCTACGACCTGGCCGCGGCCTGTAGCGGGTTTGTTTGGGCGGTGATTTCGGCCGCCCAGTACGTGGTCAACGGCTTGGGCTCCACGGTCCTGGTGGTCGGCTCTGAAACCCTCAGCACCATCACGGACATGCAGGATCGGTCCACGTGTATCTTGTTCGGGGACGCGGCCGGGGCGGCCGTGATTCGGGCTTGCCTTGACTCCCGGCGGGGAATTCTGGCGGCTCGCCTGGGGGCGGATGGATATCGGGGCCGATTGATTTACGTTCCGGCCGGGGGGGCGGCCGAGCCGGCCAGCCATCGTACGGTCAACGAGCGGTTGCACTACATGCGTATGCAGGGACGCGAGGTCTACAAGTTCGCCGTCACGCAGATGCAGGAGGTGATCGCGGAGACCTGCATCGATGCCGGCATCAGCGTCGACGATCTGGCACTGGTGATTCCCCACCAGTCTAATCTGCGGATCATCGAATCGGCCTGCGAGAAGGCCGGCCTGCCCATGGAGAAGGTGCTGGTCAACATCGACCGCTACGGCAACACCTCGGCCGCCTCGGTCGCGGTAGGACTGCATGAGGCTCGGGCCGGCGGACGGATCAAATCCGGCGATCTGGTGATGCTGGTGGCGTTTGGAGCGGGTTTGACCTGGGGGTCGGTCTTGTTGAGGGTGTGAAATGGCCAAACTGGCCCTCATCTTTCCAGGGCAGGGGGCTCAACTGGTCGGCATGGGACGCGACGTGGCAGAGCGGTTTGCCGTCGCCCGGGAGGTTTACACGCAGGCCGACCGGATTCTGGGCTTTCCGCTTTCGACCCTTTGCTTTGAGGGACCGGCGGAGCGCTTGAACGCCACCGACATCCAGCAGCCGGCCATCTTCACTACCAGCGTGGCTATTTTCCGAGCGGCGCTGGAGGCGGGCCGTCTCCGGCCGGACCAGCCGGCGGCCATGGGCGGCCTCAGCCTCGGGGAATACACCGCACTGCACCTGGCTGGGGCGATGTCCTTCGCCGATGCCCTGCGGCTGGTCTACCGTCGTGGCCAGCTCATGCAGCAGGCGGCGGAACTCTCGCCGGGCGGCATGGTTTCCCTGCTGGGCGGCGACGAGCAGCAGGTTCTGGCCCTGTGTCAGAAGGTGGCCGAGCATGGACGGCTGCGGCCGGCCAACTACAACTGTCCCGGCCAGATCGTGATTTCCGGACCGAAGGCGGCCTGCGAGGCGGCCGTTAGCCTGGCAGGGGAGTTCGGCCTCCGGGCCGTTCCGCTCGCGGTCGCCGGCGGATTCCATAGCGAATTGATGCAGTCCGCGGCCGACGGCCTGCGACCGGCGCTGGATGCTTGCCCGTTTGAGACGCCCAAGGTTCCGGTGATCGCCAACGTGACCGCGGAGTATCATGGCCAGCCGCCGCAAATCCGCTCCTGGCTTTATCAGCAGGTGGTTGGTCCGGTCCGCTGGCAGGCCTGCGTGCAGCGCCTGATTGCCGACGGCTGCGATCAGTTCTGCGAAGTCGGTCCCAACCGGCATCTGACCGGTATGATGCGGAAAATCGATCGGACGGTCGCCGCCAGCAGCATCGGCACGCTTGCCGACCTGGCAAGCGAGTAGGGCTGGCCTGTCGGGTGCACGGGGAGCCGAGCCGATTGGCCCGAGGTCTTGGTCGGCGGCAATGCTGGCATACCTTCCGGCCAGCGGTAGGATACCGGCTGATTGGCCGCGTCCAGTGGAGGCCCGGCATGGGTATGAACCTCGAGCAGCAGGTTGCGATTGTCACCGGTGGGTCGCGTGGAATTGGGCAAGCCATCTGCCTGGAGCTGGCCCGGCAGGGGGGTACTGTCATCGCGGCGGCCCGCAACCTGGATCGCACGCGAGCCTGGGTCGGCCAAGCCGGCGGGGAACTCGCCCGGCGTATCGTCCCGACCGCTCTGGATGTGACCGACCCTCAACAGGTCGGCCGCGTGATCGAAGAGACGGTGCAGGTCCACGGCCGGCTGGACATCCTGGTCAACAATGCCGGCATCACCCGCGACGGCCTGCTGATGAGCATGGAGGACGACCAGTTCGACCAGGTGTTGGATACGAACCTGCGGGCCGCCTTCTGGACTATGCGGGCGGCCAGCCGTCACATGGTCCGGGCCCGCCGGGGTCGAATCATCAACATCGCCAGCGTCTCGGGGATAATGGGCAATCCCGGGCAGGTGAACTATGCCGCAGCCAAAGCGGGACTGATCGGCATGACCAAGTCGGCCGCCAAGGAACTGGGTCGGCGGGGCATCACCTGTAACGTGGTGGCGCCGGGCTTCGTCGAGACCGACATGACCGATGACTTGCCGGACAAGCTCAAGGAGCAGGTCAAGTCGCTCATTCCACTCCAGCGGTTTGGAACCCCCGCCGAGGTCGCTGCCCTGGTCGCGTTCCTGGCCGGCCCGCAGGCGGCCTACATCACCGGGCAGGTGTTCGTAGTGGATGGAGGTCTGCACATGTAAGGCCCGGTCCCCGACTGGTCGCGTCTGCGGCCGGAGCCCGGGCTGAGCCTCAGTCACCGACGCCGGCCGTCGCCTGTGCCCCAAGCCGCTTTCGGCGCCTGTCGCGGTACAGCCTTGGACGCTAAACTGCCACCCCGGACGGTGCAACCGGTTCACAAGGGAGTGGCCCATGCCCGCCAAGCAGAAGATCAGCCGGATCGGAATCATGACCGGAGGGGGCGATTGCCCGGGACTCAACGCGGTCATTCGGGTGGTGACCAAGGCCGCCATCACCCAGCTCGGGGTGGAGGTGTGGGGCATAGAGGATGGGTTCCTGGGGCTGATCCGCAATCGCATGCGACCACTCAACTGGGAAGACGTCTCCAACATCCTCACAGTCGGCGGTACCATCCTGGGCACCACCAACCGGGCTGATCCTAAACGCTTCGCGGTCGGACAGGATGCGGATGGCAAGCCGATCTTCGAGGATGTCACCAACCGGGTGCTGGAACACATCTCCGAGCGGGAACTGGACGTGATCGTCTGCATCGGGGGCGACGGAACCATGACCGGGGCGGCCGGACTGGTCAGTCACGGCGTCCGCTGTATCGGAGTCCCCAAGACCATTGACAACGACCTGATGGCCACCGAGATCACCTTCGGTTTCACAACTGCCGTGCAAACCGCCACCGAATGCCTCGACCGCATCCACTCGACCGCCTCCAGCCACCATCGGGTCATGGTGGTCGAGCTAATGGGTCGCAATGCCGGCTGGCTGACGCTCCACGCCGGCCTGGCTAGCGGAGCCGATGTGATCCTGATCCCCGAAATCCCTTACGATATCGACGCAGTATGCCGCGAATGCCTCCGCCGCAGCCAGCTCGGCAAACGCTTTACCATGGTGGCCATTGCGGAAGGCGCCGCGCCGAAAGGCGGCCAGAAGGTCGTGGAACGGATCGTCTATGACAGCCCCGACCCGGTCCGGCTGGGTGGGGTAGGGGCCGTGCTGGCTGAGCAGATCGCAGCCCGGACCCACCTGGAGACCCGAGCAACCATCCTGGGGCATGTGCAGCGGGGGGGCACGCCGGTAGCTTTCGACCGCGTGTTGGCTACCAGTTTCGGCTTCAAGGCCGTCCAGTTGATCGCCGAGGGACAGTGGAACCACATGGTCGTCCAGCAGCGGGGGCGTACCGGCTCGGTACCCATCGAGTCGGTCGCCGGCCAGCAGCGGACCGTACCGGTAGATGATCCGCTCATCGCAATGGCTCGTGCCGTCGGGACCCATCTGGGCGACTGAGAATTGCCGGCTGCCGCCAGGGGAGTAGCACCATGCCCGGGATTGTCTGCGAGCATTGCACGGCTGCCTGTTGCCGATACATCGCCCTGCCGATTGATACTCCCACCAGCCGGAGCGACCTCGATGATCTCCGGTGGTTCCTGATTCACCAGCACGTTTCCATATTCGTAGAGGACGGCGACTGGTACATCTGCTTCGACACGCCCTGCCGGTACCTCAAGCCGGATCACACCTGCCGGATTTATCGGACGCGCCCGGCCATCTGCCGGCGGTATAGCAGCGACGATTGCGACTATCACTCCGGCGACTACGGTTGGCAGCACCACTTCACCGCCCCCGAGCACCTTGAGGAATACGCACGGCAGTACTTGTCATCGCGCCCTGCGCGCTCTCGGACACCCCGAGCCAATCCCACCCGCCGCTCCGCTAAACCTCGCCCCAGCCCACCTCGACCTCGCCCGGTTGCCCGCCAGTGCGACCGGGCTGGCCTTCCTTTGCCCCCACTGATCCCCAATGCGCGCCCACAGCACCCGCTACGCCAAACTACCCCTCGCCGTGCTCGGAGCCGCCCTCGGACACACCCAATCCTGATGCACCCGTATTAGCCGGCCCCAGCGCGCAGCTCAATTGAGCGGTCAAGACCTCAGCCCCGGGCCCGGCATAACCCCGGCGACCGGGCTGCGGCCTAGCAGGACGCTTCCCAGCCACACAACCGACCGCCCAGACGCCTGTCCGCCAAGCTGCTACGCTCGCACTGGACCACGAGGCTCGCGGTTCCGGTAGGCACGCCCGGGGCAGCCGCAGGCGCGAGCCGGCGGATGGGTCCATCGATCGTTGGGGGAGGGCAGACGGTCGGGTCAGGCACAGCACGCTACACGAGGCTGGGGTGCAAGATGCTAGGTCCGATAAGATATATTATGTTGGGTTTCTTGGCATTCACAGCCCCGGCCCTGCCGGAGCGCTGTGTTGCGCCCTGCCGGCCTGCGCGGAGCCGATCGCGTGTACCAGCGGCAAGTTCCCAGGCTGAGGTTTCGGCGGCGGCCAGTTCGTCGCGACAGCGAGCATGCCCGTAGTCGATCTGCGGCTTGCGGACTGTGACGGCGTATGCGACCACAGCGAGGTTATCTGCGGCTGGAGCATCTCGTCGTCGCGTCCAGTGGGACCGGTGGGCGGTCACGGAAGCGTGTGTTAGCGAAGCGCTGGGGGCTGGTGACGCATGGCCCCCTTCTATCCTCGAGGGCAGAGAACCAGAGTCAGGGTCCGGTTCCGGAGGGCCGGCGTTGTGCAGGCGGCGGGGAACGCAAAGCAGGCTTGGGCAATTGGTCGAGTGGAACACGGCTAAGAATCTGTAAGTTCTTATTGTTGTAATCGAACTCATAGATGAGCATCTGCTTAGCGGCCGCGTCAATAACCGCGATCGCCTCGCTGGTCGATGAGAGCTGTTGGGGGGCGATGATGTAATCGCCGGCCCGATCGACCATGCCGATGGCCTGGGCTGCCGGCTGGCGGATAAGCAGCAGCGCAACCAGCATGATGCCAGCCGTCAGGCTAAGCACCGCGATCGCCAGATTCTGCGGGTCGTTGAGGGATGAGTTGGGGCTGCTCATGGTTGGGCTCAGTTATTGCGGAAGTCGCGTTCCAGGTCGCGGTAGCCGGCATATTGGAGGTCGCGGCTGCCTCGTTCGAAGTAGAAGGCGTGCAGCGTACGCTCGCGCACGTCGAGCAGGTACAGGGCGTCGAAGTCACTCTGAATGCGGCCGGCCGCAGTCAGGTAACTGCCCGCCAGGCCGGTCGCCTGGGCCAAGGCTGGCTGTGGCGGGCGCACTGTGGCCAGCAGGCCGAGCAGGAGAACCAGGTTCAGGCACACCAGCAGCGTGAGCCAAGAGTTCTTCGACATTCCCGACTCCAGTTTAGTCGAAATGGGTTCGATGCGGGTTCTTAAAGGCGACTGCCAGGCAGGCCACCACTATCAGGCCGCCGGCGAGCCACTGAATGTACGGCTCCTGACGGGGCAGATACACGATTCCCGGCTCCTCAAAGGGTTTTTCGTCCTCGGCTCGGGCTTCGACCGGCACTGCCAAGAGCGCTAGTCCCGCCAGCATGCCCATCGCCAGTCGCAGCAACCTACGCGGTCGACCTTGCTTCATGGTTGGACCTTTCCGGCACCCCCGATCGTCGCATCGTAGCGTGCGACCGGTTGTCAGGCAAGGCATTGGGGTGGCGGCGTTTAGCAATTGGCGGCAGGACACGCCGGGCAGCGGGGCAAGGGCCCTTTGCCCGCCGCAAGTGCGTCCGACGCCAGGTCAGGCCCATTTGTCGGCCGGGTGTTGGAGTTAGAGAGCGCGTATAGGGCTGCGGGCGCTGGCAACTTGAGAAAGCGGTCGGTCGCGGCTATGTTCTAGGGCCGTCAGGGAAGGCTCTATCAAGCGGTGGATGCCGCCCAGCGGCGAGCGTTGAACAAGGTCCTGTATCAAGTCCGGGCCGAGCGGCGACCGACGCTTGCGGCCCAGGTCGAAGGGTGTGCTCGTCGCCGCGTCGAGTCGCTGGGCGGGAGGTTTGCAAGTTTGAGGTTGGACCGGTCTTATGACTAACAGAGTGCGAAAAGTCATCATCATGGGCGCCGCAGGACGCGACTTCCACGATTTCAACACTTATTGGCGCGATAACCCGAATGTCGAGGTGGTCGCGTTCACGGCTACGCAGATCCCGGACATCGAAGGTCGCATCTACCCCCCTGCCCTGGCAGGTCCCCGGTACCCCCAAGGTATTCCGATCCAGGCTGAGGAGAAACTCCCCGAGCTTATCCGCCAGCACGATGTAGACCTGGTGGCAATCGCCTACTCCGACCTGCCACATGAGGAGGTGATGCACAAGGCGGCCCTGGCGAACGCGGCCGGAGCCGATTTCATCATGCTCGGTCATCGGCAGACCATGCTCAAGAGCAGTAAGCCGGTCATTGCCGTCTGCGCCGTCCGGACTGGGTGCGGCAAGAGCCAGACCTCGCGGGCGGTGGTCAACATCCTCAAGCAGGCCGGCAAGAAGGTGGCCGCAGTCCGCCACCCAATGCCGTATGGCGACCTGACCCGACAGGTCTGCCAGCGTTTCGCGACCCTGGATGACCTAGACCAACACGATTGCACAATCGAAGAGCGCGAGGAATACGAGCCGCACATCGTGGCCGGGAACTTGGTGTTCGCCGGCGTCGATTACCAGCGAATCCTGCGAGCGGCCGAGGCCGAAGCGGACGTCATTCTCTGGGACGGCGGCAACAACGACATGCCGTTTTTCAAGCCGGACCTGTTCATCACGGTGGTGGACCCGCACCGGCCCGGCCACGAGCGCCGGTACTATCCCGGCGAGACCAATCTGCGAATGGCCAACGTGATCGTGGTCAACAAGCTGAACACCGCGCGCAAGAAAGACGTGGAGACGGTGCTGGAGAACATTCGGCAGGTCAATCCGGCGGCGAAGGTGATCATGGCCAATTCGCCGGTGCAGGTGGCCGAGCCCAAGCAGATCAAGGGCAAGAAAGTCCTGGTAGTCGAGGATGGGCCGACGCTTACGCACGGCGAGATGAAATATGGGGCCGGGCACATCGCGGCCCGGAAGTTCGGAGCCAAGCTGATTGTCGACCCGCGCCCCTTCGCGGTGGGTTCGATCAAGAAGACCTTCGCCAAGTACACGCACCTGACTGACGTCTTGCCGGCCATGGGCTATGGACGCAAGCAGATCAAGGAGCTGGAGCAGACCATTAATGCCGTCCCGTGCGACCTGGTTCTGATCGGGACGCCCATCGACCTGGGCCGGATGCTCAAGATCAACAAGCCTTATCTGCGAGTGACTTACGAGCTGGAAGAGCGTGAACCGGGGCAGCTAGCCGCCGCCGTCAGAAAGGTCCTGTGAGCCACGGTCGCAGCCCGGCCAACTCCGACAGCGGCTTAACCCGCTGCCGGGAGCCCTCAGGTGCCGGGGCCCAGCCTGGATGTTTCACCGGTTTGGGCCCGGGCGGACATAACGCTGCCCTGCGGGCCTTGCAAACCGGGCGTTTATTGGGACTTTGCCTGCCGCAAGGCAAGGAACCCGTTGCTGACGGAGCGTAACGACCAACGGCCGCTATTTCCCAGTCTCGCAGGCCAACAAGCTCAGGGCGATTTTGCTGGGGGCGGGCTGACCTCGAACGCTGGCGCCTTGCTGCTACGGGAGGTGAACCAAGGCTGCGGCCTGCTGGACGAGAGGCCAGAACCATCCCTGTGCGACGGCAACCTTTCGAAGGCCGAACATCGTGTTCGGGCTTCATAAGCATCGCGAACCCGAGGCCCGCGTTCTTAACGACTCGGCGCCGGACTCATCGGACGTGCGTTACCAGCCTTCGGACCCGCCTTCTCCCGTCCGACAGGCTTTCTCCCGCTAGCCCGGACGCTCTACGGGCGATTGCCCGGAAAGATCACAGGCGATCACCCGCAAGGGCGACAGGCAAATATCCGCATACACCCGGTTTCAGTTTGATACTCCACTCGGGTGCTCTTATATTTAAATGACATGTAACCGGGTTGAAGAGGGAACGATCATGAGCGCCAGGGGAGGCTGGTCGGTTGGGGGTGGCGGTTGGCTGTTGGCTGCATGTCTGGCCGTTGAGGGCGCGATCTCGCAGGCGGCGATTGCTCATCAAGCCCGAACGCCAGCGAGGGGCATAGTGCCTGGAGCTGACGTTAAGCGGGCGCCGTCGGTGCTCCAGGCCCAAGCGGCCGACCCGTCGGCCCTGTGGACCCTGCGATATGCGGTGCTCGACGACCCGGCCACCGGCGGCCGCCTGCTTCTGGCCCACACTACCGGCGGCCGGCTCTTGGACCACCGCTACGCCGTGTTCGTGATGCTTCGGGAGGCCGACGGGCGTATAGGGCTGTGGGCGGACGGAGAACAAGCCGAGGGTGGCGGGCTGGCTGAGGATGTGGAGCCTTTGGAGGAACTGGCGGCGTACGAGTTCCCCGAGTTTGCCGAGCTGATGGACCAATGGCTGGCCGAGCGGGGTTATCCGTTGCCGGGCGGCACATGGGAATTGGTGGTCCGGGCTGACGGGGTACAGATGCTGGGGCAGTGGATGGAGCAAAGCCGCTCCCTCGCGGGGGTGGCTGTATGGGGGCCGGTCTGGGAGTTGCTGCGGCAGCCGGCCTGTGGGCTGTTCGGCGGCTGCGACGAGCTGGCGGTGGAAGCGGGCGAGCAAGACCAGGCGACGGAGCCGCTTCGTAAGGTGGGCATCTGGATCCTTTGCCCCGGCTTGAGTTGCCCCTGCATTAACCACAGCGATTGCCCATCGGGGATGTACTGCGAGAACGGGCGTTGCAAGCTATGCAACGAGGCCTGCTGCCCGCCGTGCGATGGAGGGGCCCCCTGCCTCAACGGGGAATGCCAGCCGTGCGTGGAGGGTGACCCCTGCTGCGGCAGTTCCGACCCCTGCTGCCGCGATCCGGTGTGTTGCGGGGACCCGTGTTGCGTGGACCCATGCTCCTGCGCGAACTGCGACGATGGCAACCCGTGCACGACCGACTCTTGCAGCGGCGGGAGTTGCTCGCACGTTCAGACCGACCCCTGCTGCGGCGTGGATTGCGATGACAGCAACCCGTGTACGATAGAGTATTGCCGGGATGGCCGCTGCGTTACGGAGCCGCTGTGTCAGCCGGATGACAACCCGTGCACGGACGACTACTGTCAGGACGGGGAGTGTTACTACCTGCCCATCGCGTGCGATGACGGAAACCCGTGCACCAGCGACGGTTGCGACAATGGGGCTTGTGTCCACGAGTGGTTTTGTTCGGAACCGGAAGACCCCTGCCTGGAACGTAGGTGTGTGGACGGGGCCTGCCAGGTCGCCCCCAAGAACTGTGACGACGGGAACGATTGCACGACGGACTGGTGCGATGGCGGGGTGTGCCTGCACGAGTGGAACTGCCCGGAACCGGAGGCCCCCTGCCTGGAGCGCAAGTGCGTAAACCAGAACTGCCAGGCCGCCCCGAGGAACTGCGAGAACGGGAACGACTGCACGACGGACTCGTGTGAGGTCGGCGTCTGCCTCCACGAGTGGAACTGTGTGCCGCCGGCGGACCCTTGCCAGGAGCGGCGGTGCGTGAACGATACGTGCCAGTACGCGCCGAAGGACTGCTCCGACGCTGATCCATGCACCGACGACTTCTGTGTCGACGGGGAGTGCCTGCATGTCAACCGCTGCGATGACGGCAACGGTTGCACGGAGGACCTGTGCCGGAATGCCGATTGCGCCTACCGGTGGACGTGCGACGACGACGATCCCTGCACAGACGACGAGTGCGTCGATGGCACTTGCGTGCACACACCGAAGGACTGCGACGACCACAACCCCTGCACGACGGAGCATTGCCAGGAGGGGAACTGCATCTACGAGACGGTGTGCCCTCCAGATGGCGACCCCTGCACCGATGACTACTGCCAGGCCGGGCAGTGCTTCTACACTCCCATGAACTGCGACGACGGAAGCCCTTGTACCGCAGACAGTTGCGACAATGGCAACTGCGTCCACGAGTGGAATTGTCCCCCGCCGCCGGACCCGTGCCTGGAGCGCGTATGCGTGGACGGGCAGTGCCAGACACAGGCGAAGAACTGCGATGACGGTAGTCCGTGCACCGATGACTCCTGCCAGGACGGCGACTGCGTCCACGGGAACCCGTGTGATGACGGCAACGGTTGCACGGAGGACCTCTGCCGCAACGGCGATTGCGCGTGGCGCTGGTCCTGCGACGACAGTGACCCGTGTACGATCGACTCCTGCGTGGAGGGCAACTGCCAGAACGCGCCGAAGAACTGTGACGATGGCGACCCGTGCACGGACGACGCATGCGTGGCCGGCGACTGCCAGAACACACCGAAGAACTGTGACGATGGCGACTGGTGCACCGAAGACGAATGTGTTGCCGGCGATTGCCAGCATACGCCCAAGGACTGCGGCGATGGCGATGCGTGCACGACCGATGGGTGCGATCCCGGCACCGGCGCCTGCGTGCACACGCCCAAGGTGTGCGGGGATGACGGCAACCCCTGCACGGACGACCGCTGCGACCCGGCGACCGGGGAGTGCATCCACCCGCCGAAGCCGAATGGTACGCCCTGCGCGGATGATGACAACGTGTGCACAAACGACGTCTGCCAAGACGGGACATGCGTCCACCCCGCCAAGCCGGACGGCACGCCCTGCCCGAACGACGGTGAGGTGTGCACGGACGACCGCTGCACTAATGGCCACTGTACGCATCCCGACAAGTGCAACGACACCACCAATCCCACCGAATGGCTTGATTTCCCTCTCACTATTGATGGGTGCCCTCTTTCCTGTACACCGCAGACCAGCGACCCGGCCACGGACTATTGTGGCAACACGATTGCAGAATCATGCCAGCCAACTCCCTTGTACGGAGGTGCCTGTGCCTTTGAGTACTGGCTGAACGGCATGCGGGTCGGCCTGTGTGTGTACACATGCGGGATTAATGACTTGCAGGTGAGATTCAACGGAATCGACTTGTGTCGCGTCCTGTCAGTCCGGCATCGGACCCACGACACTCTTGAACCGTATTGTGATGACGGAGCCCCCGGCAAGCACGACTGGCAGGTCTATGTATACGACGCGGTTGGTGGGACTGGGTGGGGCTATTGCCGCCAAGGTTACACCGTAGGCTGGGACCCCGACGAGGGAGCCCCGAGTGCTTGCGAAAACGCATGGTGGTAGCAGCAGCGGAATCGGCCTAGAGCAGGAGTATAGAGAATGTCGTCCCAAAAAAACTTTGCTTCGGAGATCGTGGCACTGATGGGGGCTGCCGGAGCCCTGTGGGCCGCGCCGCTTTCCCACGGGCAGACCATGACCCGGGCAAAGTGCGATATTCCCTTTGTCGGGAGTGCCTCGGGTGGTACGCTGGTGATCGCTAACGACCTAAACCGCAACTGCAAGTTTGTCGCCCTGGAAACGGCCCCCGGGGAACCGGCGCGGAGCGTAGCCGAACGTCTCGCGCAGGCAATCAGTGAGCAGAATCCGTTTGTGTGGTTGGGCTGCGTCGCCGGTCGTATCTCGCCGCTGCCCTCTGGTTCTTCGGCGATCACGGTATCGGCGTCCGAAGGGATCCTGGTGGGGCTGATCGGATCCTGCGCAAACTACATGACAGCGGGAACCGAGGTGGGGTTGGGAATCCCCGCGGCCCCGTCTTCCCTGACGTGCAATTACGATCCGGCGTCCAAGACACTTCGGCTGCGATGGAGGAATCCGCCTTCATCGGCTTACGAGTCCATCCGGCTGGTAAGTAACTACCACAACTATGATTGGCGCGCCGAAGACCTGCTGCCAGGGACACAGGACACCTATGTGTTTGACATGAGCACTCCTTTTAGGTCGACGTACGGGGCGATCAATGACTTCGACGTCTGGGTGATCGGAGTATCGCACGACATCCCCTCGAGCGCCGCAGCGCTGCACGTGCGCGGCCGGGTTCAGGAGGAGCTGTTCGGCATTCCCTTCGCCCGCGGCGTGGCTCCCAACTGGACCGCCTGGTCGGTTGGCAAGACCGGTGGCGTGCGCTGCGAAGAGGGTCAAAGAGATGAACTGATGCACAAGTCGGGCGCCGCTCGGTATAACCCCGTGGCGGCTCCCGATCAGAAGCCGTTCTATCAAATCATGAGGACCACTGGCGAGCACGGCGGGATAGGCGGGATCTGGCGGGAGTACTTGGGGTTGACTCCGGGCCATGTCTATCGGCTGACCGTGCGGGTGAACACGCTGGACCTTGGACCCGACAGCGGACGGTGGTCATACTCGCTGCATGCGGTGGCATATCACTCGAGCAGCCCCGCGATCACGCCCGAGCAGATGGCCGGGCTGTTGCCGCTGCCTGATGGCAGCCGGGGCGACCCGGCCGGGTTGATCGCCGGGGATGACGCTCGCCGGACCACCGCCGGGCGGTATGAAGAGTGTACGGGCGAGCTGGTGCTCCCTGACGGGCGGGATTCGATCACGGTCTGGCTGAGGCTTAGCGCCGACCGACCCGACATCAAGGTTGCCATGGACTACGCCCGGCTGGAGGATCTGGGCCGGCCGTGACCGCTAACTACGGCCCCGAGCCCTGCTGCCGTGATCCGGTATGCTGTGGCGATCCATGCTGCGGCGACCCGTGTTGCGTGGACCCATGCTCCTGTGTGAACTGCGACGATGGCAACCCGTGCACGGAGGACGACTGTGACCCCGAGATCGGCGAATGTGTCTTCCCCCCGTGCGAGGACGACGACGCCGACGGCGTCCCTGGCTGCTGCGACAACTGCCCAAGCCATTACAATCCCGACCAGGCGGACTGCGATGCCGACGGAAAAGGTGACGTGTGCGACACTACGACGGTGACTCTGTCAACCTGCTCGCCGTACATCGCCCCGAACACCGGGTTTTATTGTCCCGATCTGGATGTACTCCAGAGCTTTGCTCCCATTAAGGCCGAATGGGACCCGCCTGAGAACGCGGGCACGCTCTTTGTGAAATCGATGGAGGCCGAAAACAACTGGAATTACCTGCCGGCGGATATGGGTGGCGTCCTGCCAAGCGGTCCCCCGCACCCCATCTATAAACCTGCCGATCACCAGTGGTGGTACATCTCGTTCATCGAGTCCGGCAGTGAGTTGCAGCCGGGGTTGGTGGCCGTGAAGATCGGCGCCCGCGACAACTGTGGCAACGAGCTCGAGGGAGAACTGAAGATCCGGGTCAAATCGGTTTTCGACTTCATGGCCGGGGTGCACCGACGGTGTGACGGCCAGATGGTCGGGAACACCGTGGCGCACTTCACCGGCTGTTACGAGTTCATCCGCTGGAAATACGACGGTGTTCTGTCAACCACCGGCGGCTCCTTCCGCGACTTTATCATTTCGCTGGATTCCTGGGTTAGCTGCTCAGGGACGCCGGCGAGGGCGTGCACGACACCGTTCACGCACGTAGTCACGTTCGCGACCTCAACATGGGCGGAGGGCGAAAACGTCGCCGCCAGCATCGTTGGCCACGAGCTGAGGCACATGGCTTGCTGGTGGTCATGTAGCGAGTGTGACAGCTATACATGGGAATACGACCACCGCTCCGGTACGGGGATCGATCTGCCGCGCAATCAAGGATACCTCGATGAGGTGGTCACCAAGGTGCAGCAGGAGTGCAACTGGCCCTAGTCGTCGCAGGAGGACTGAGCGGCCGGGGACAGGCCGGCAGGCAGCAGGAGGCAAACATGGTTACCGATAAGCGTATAGTGGCTTTGCTCGCGGCCCTAGCGGGCGCGAGCTTCGCGCCGGGGCAGTCAGGCTCAGGGGGCCACAGCGAGCGCCTTCCCCTGGCGCCGTCCGCACCAGGCCTCAGCGTCATCCACTATATAGAGGACAACGCGACCGTTAGCTTCGAAGGGCGGCGCTACGGCTTCGAGGAGGGCACACCGGTGCTACTGGAGATCCTCGCGGCGGGCGACCGCGTTGAGAGGACGCGCCGCGAGCAGGCAGCCATGGCGATGTCGCGCATGTCCAGGCACCCCGTCGTGGCGACGCGTCTGCCAGAGTTACTACGAGCGGCGGAGCGGGAGGCGACAGCTGATGGGCGCGCGCTGTTCGACAGAATACTCATGGAGGTCGACGACCCGGGGCTGCTCGGCTACTTTGAAGATGTGCTGCGCAGCGAGACCGAACCGGTCAGGCGCTTCACGGCCGCCTATGCCCTGGCGCGCTGGAACGTGGTGACGGGCGCTCGAGAGCTCGTGGACCTCGTCCGGTGCGACTATCGAAGGGACGCGTGGTACTTGGCGAGGGATGTGGTGGCGCCCAGCTTGTCGAACCTGAGCGAGCAAAACGGTTGGGGCATGCCGGTGCCGGAGTGTCCCAGCTTGCCGAAGGGTGTGAAGCCCAGCGAGTCTGCCGAGTATGCAAAGGTGCAAAGCGAGCTGAGGGCCTGGCTGGATGCGAACGCCGATCGCTTTCCGGAGGTTCCGGCGGCGCTGCGCGACCAGTGGCGGGTGTATCTCCAGTCGCCGGCCGAGGACCACCGCCAGGAGCGCGAGGAACTCAAGCAGCGTGTCCGAGCCCTGATTGAACGCCTGGTAAGCGGCCTGCCAGCGACGGAGGCGGCGCGCCGGTCAGCCCGGGACGGACCGCGGTCCTGGTCCGGGCCTGGTCCCTGCCCATTGACTATCTGGCACCGCAGATGGTCGAGCCGGCCGGCCAGGAGTGGTACCTCAAGAGCGTGGAAATCTTCTGTGCACCAAAAACGCTGATCGCCATGGGCGTGGCCCCCTTCCTTCCGGCCGAGGACCTGCACGACGGCTCAGACGCGGATGAACGCCGGCTGGCCCGGCGTGAGTATATCTGGCGCGCCCGGGCGCATCTGGCGATTCCAAGGTTCGCCTGGCGGAGCGGGGTTTTGGCGGATCATCCGCCATCCGCAGCCGAGCGAGAAGCGACCGAGCAACGGCTTGAGCCGGCGCTGGCGGCCCTGCGGCGTGCAGGTGTGGCGAGGCCGGGAGGCGGGACAGCGTACTCGGAGGGGGCCGCGAAGCGTTTCGCCGAAGTGGCCACGACGGCTTTCTTCTGGCGCCACACCATGCGACTGACATCGACGGAACACTGGGACAGTGTGGCGCGCCGGGCGGTGAGTGACTGGGCCGAGGTCTGGGCCTCGGACGCGGCCACGGTTTGCGAGGCGGCGCCCCGTCTGGGCGAGGCGTTTTTCTGGGCCAGCATGGACGATCCCGATGCGCACCTCCTGTATCGGGCGGCAGTCTGTGCAACCGCTGCGGAAAACGAGAAAAAGGTAAGCGCCGCGCGAGAATGACGGCGACCGGCGCACGCGTTACCGGTGGGTGAATGGTGGCTGTCGGGCGGGCCGGTCTGCCTCCTGATCTTGCAGGTCAGTCCGGTAAGCGCTCAATAGCGGCCGGGGGGTGGGCTGCCCGAGTAACCGGTCAGGAACAGGAACTGGTTCTGGGTGATTACCGGAATGAACATCTTCTCGGCCCGCTCGAGCAGGCCCCGGTATCGGGTGCGCTCCAGCTCCCTGCGTTGGGCCTGGTCGCGGGCGATGTCGCTGACCGGTTCCTGTTCCGAGCCAGTGCTGGTTGGTGGCAGGCCGATCACGACGAAATCCACCGATTCGTCCAGCTCCTCGGCCACCTGCCCCCCCCACTGCTGGATCAGGGCCGTGACTTGCTCCAAGCCGTTGTAGTCGATGACGCCGTCGTAATCCAGGTCGAAGTCGCCCCGGACCACGAACTTCGGCTTCCGGGTCCGGTCGTAGGCGATGTTCACGACCACGTCGCCCTCGATTATTGGCTGCGAAGGAGTCCGGCGGGTAACGCGACACTCGGCGGTTTCCTCCATCACCGTAACCACTTCGAGCGAAGCTTTGCCGCGCAGTTCGCCGCCGGAGGTCTCCCGCATCGGGGCGAAGACCTCAAAGCCCATGCCGGGCTTGAGGTGGTCGACGGCGCCCAGGTTGATGTACACCACATCGCTGCCGGGGATGGCCCGGAGGATCCGTCCGTCGGCGCTGGTGAGGATGGCGTTGGGGTCGAAGGCCCCAGGCTTCAGCGACTGGATTTGTTTTCGCAGGTCGGCGATCAGCGTGTCGCGCTGTCCGATCTCGATTTCCTTCTGGCGCATCGCGACGCTGCCTTCTCGCTTGAGGTTCTGGAGCTGGGTCTCGGC
>CAYZXK010000062.1:0-13794 GCA_964482395.1 uncultured Planctomycetales bacterium
CCAGCTCGCGGCCCGCCTCATGCAATCAGCTATGGTGCTCGGCGCGGTTGGCTTCGCTAATGCCCAGTCGACTCAGGAGTCGTGCCCCGCCGTACCACCGGCCGAAAGCCGGGCGGGGAAGCTGGATGTCCCGAAGTTGGACGATCTGGCTGACCAGCTTGTGAAGGCGTATCAAGCCCTGGAGTGCATGTCCTTCGAAGTATCCGTGACGCAGGAGGGCGTAAAGGATGATGGCGAGTTTGTTCCTCTGAAGGAGGCGGCGTGGGCGCGGGTCTACATGTGCGGTCCCAAACTGCGGCTGCAAGTGTTCCGGCGGGAAGGCGGGGAGCATCTTCTCGATTTCATCGACGACGGGAAGAAGCTGACCGAGGTCACGGCCCGAGAGAGGGTCGAGACCCCACTGCCGGCGCCGGATCGGGGTCGCAGCCTCTACTTGGACGAGAGCGTGGACTTCGATGGGTGCCGCGTGGGGCATCTGCTACAGAGCTGGCTTGCGCCGCGCGCCGCCGGCGAAAACACCGTGTTCTGGGCGGCCAGGCACATCCGCACCGGGAAGTACCTGGGAATTGAGGAAGTCGAGGGAAAACGCTGTCACGCGGTTCGGTTTCGGGTCGGGGCGCCGGGGCCGGAGTCCGTGGTCACCGACTTTACCCTCTACCTGGACATCGATAACTGCTGGATGCGTAAACGCGTCGCCTCGCAGCGTGTGTTTGACAGGTCCGGCGACATCTTCCAGATAGTGCGACGCTCGGCCGTATACCGTAACATCAGCCTCGACCACGTGCCGGAAGACATCTTCGTGCCTCCAGAGCTGTTGGTCCCCCAGGGCGGAACCACTACTCGTCCGCAGCACATCGCCCGAGTGCGAAGCAGCGTCCCGACAACCAGCCCGGCTGACGGCAGGCCGGGAGAGGACTCCCAGCCGCCTCGATGAGGCAAGGCTGGGGCTAGACATAGGCCGCAGCACCAAAAAGGAGGACCAGACATGTGGCGATCTGTCTGCTCGTGTTGTTTTCCCTTCCTTCTGGCGAGTTTAGCTGTTGGGGGTTAGCTCATACTCTAGAGAAAGACGGCGTGTCCGTCGAGTGGACATCCGCACGGGGTCAGGACCTCGGCACGCCGATCCATACGTGGCAGATTCGTCAGGGTGAATCTACCACTGTCGTTGTCGGCACGCTCGACTTCGCCGATCCGCTTGCGCCGACCTGGAACGGGACGGTCGACAGCCAGCCTTCGTCAGGCGACCTGTTGCTTTTCGAACAGGATGACGCGACCGTCGGGCTGGTGCTTCTTGACCGAAACGGCGCCACGCTGGTCTACTTCGATGCACCGGAGAAGGTTGCGGAGGCCATGCTGCCCGGACTCGATGGCAGCGCGCCGGCGATGCCCGCCCTGAAGTGTGTGTGCTGGCCGCCTCGTACTGGAAACGGATCGTGCTCGACCGACGACTGCGACAAGAGCGAAAGCTGCAACTCTCTGGGGTCAACTTGCATGTACCGCCAGATGGTGGTGCCGGTTGTCGTTTGCGAGTAGGCCCATACAACCAAGGTTGCGCCACGGCCGCAGTTGCCGAGGTCTGCCGGCCGAGGCTGAGCCTTGCGGCGTCAGAGACTTCGTCAACGCAGTCGGTACGGCGGGCCTGGCGCCCCGTTGCCCTGGGGCAGCGACGATCGCCCTGCTCCTGAGCGGTGCTGGGTGGCTGAAAAGCCACTGCTGGCAGTAGCGGGCCACCGCGGGCTAGTCAGTCGTCCGTGACCGCGGCGCTTGGCCGGACGCCTCGGGCTCGATTGCCTCGATGCGGGCCTCGATTCGCTTCTTCAAATCCGGATTGGCCAGGATTTCCGCCACGCGTTCGGCCAAAGCTTGGATATACGCCGTTGCCAAATCTCGTTCCTGCTCGGTCGTCCGCTCCATGAGAATGGCCAGCAGCTCCGACTGGCTGGGGACGCCGGAGCCGAGGGCCGCCCGATCGACCTGCACCTGGCTGAGCAGCTTGGAGAGCCGGTTATAGGCGACGATGCGCTCATCGAGATACTGCTGCCGCAGCGTCGCTTCGAGGGCGTGATATGCCCGCACGTCATCCATGACGATCGGCTTGAACGCGTCGAACAGGTGTTCCCGAAACGCCTTCTGCTCCTCCGGGCTGGAGACCCGATACTCGGCCGCGAATCGCTCCCGGAATCGCCCATCCTGGATGAGTCGGCCGATCTGCTGTCCCAGGAAGGCTTCCCGCTCGGCCCGGTTCAGCCGTGGCAACCCCCGCTGGTGCATGATGAACTGGGCCACCTGGTCGGCCGGGGTGTTGCCACCCGGGACCGGCGGTGTCAGCAGCCGCGTAATCAGCAGCCACAGCCCGGCCAAGGCGGCTGGCGGGATCAGGCAGGCCAGCAGCAGCGAGGTTCGTGGCCGTCGGTAGAATATCCGCATGCAGGCTCGGTGCCCCCGTACTCCCGGCGCAAACAGCCGGGGTCGGGACTCGGGAGCGGCGGGCTTCAGCCCGCGGAACCGCGCCACGCCGCTTGACGCGGCGAGGCAATCCCCGGAGCTGCCCCTCAAGCTCCCAGCTACCAGGGTAGCCGGTTGTCCAAACCGGGTACAGCGTGTCCGAACGCCATGTTCGTCCTGCTTGAGCATCGGGTAAGCAGCTCGCCGGGAGCGGAGCCCCATTGGGACCTTTTGGTTGAGGTTCCTGCTCGTGAGGGTTTGCCTACCTGGCGACTGGCTCGCAACCCGGTCGAGGTCGGCGGCCAGATCCCTGCCCAGCGCCTTCCGGATCATCGCCGCCTGTACCTCGATTACGAGGGCGAGATTGCCGGCGGACGTGGGAGCGTGCGGCGGGTCGACCGCGGACCGGCCAGCGTCTTGTGCTTCGAGGGCGACCGTTTGCTCGTCGCCCTGGATGGCCGGCACCTTCACGGCCGTTTCGAAATCGCGGCCGAGCCGGCGGGACAAATGGTCTTCCGGCCCGCGACCGAGTCGGAATAACCCGCTGGCGGCACCGCCGAGCAGAGGGCTGCCCGGGACTCGACTGGTACGGCGCGGACCCAGTAAACTTCGCTCGTCCGTGAGCGCGGTTGGCCGAGCTGGGCAGCCGGTACCGGGCCCACAAGCGGACACTTCGGGAGCGGTAAACATGTGGTCATTAGTGAGCTTCTACTTGCCGTGCAGCGTTTTGCTTTGGACTGCCGATCCGAACGACGTAGAGGGCGATAATTGCCCTACGCCGATTGTGGTCACCCTGCCGGCCGACCTGCCCTATTCGGACACCAATACGACTTGCGGCCGGGGAAATGACTATTCCGACACTTGCCTGGGCCTGTACGACCAAGGCCAGGAGGTGGTCTACCAACTGGTGGTCTCGGCCGCGGTGGACGTTCAGATCGTTATGGACCCGTACGGGATGGGTTGGACCGGGCTGGCCTTGGATGAGAGCTGTCCGCCAGGCCAGACCGGCTGTTTGGCCACTTATGTCAGTGAGGGGGCCGAGCCGCGGGTCTTGGGTTGTCGGCGGCTGTCGCCCGGCTTCTACACCTTGCTGGTCGATTGCCTGCCCACCGGATATGGCGACTGCATCGCGTACTTCACTCTGAGCATCACGGCCTGCGACCAGCCGATGGGGGCCTGCTGCCTTCAGGAGGAATGCGTTGGCACGGTCATGGAGTCGGAGTGTTCAGGCGCCGGGGGGACCTGGTACGAGGGCTTCGACTGTGCGAGGTTCGCTTGTCCAGTGCAGATCAGCAGCCTGCCGGAGAGCTGCTATAGTGCTTATCAGATCGAGCAGCTTCCGTTCTCGGCCCAATTCTCCAACTTCTTTGCCACAGCGGATGGCCAGCCCGGAAGCTGCAACGCCCCCGGCCCGACGGCGATGCGGAACGACGTCTGGTTCGCTTATACGCCTTCCCAGGATGGCGTGCTGACCATCGAAGCCGTGTACCACTACTACGATGGACTCACGGTGGTTTATGCCGGAGCGGCTTGCGACCAGCTCAACGAACTCTCTTGCCTGAACTCAGGGGGCTGGGCCGAGGCTGATCGGGACGCGGTTTCGTTGAATGTTTCGGCGGGTTCCACCTGCTGGGTGCAGTTGGGCGATTTTGGGGCCAGCCCCGGGGGCGGCAATACGCTGTTGGCTTTGTCCTGGGGACCGGCCCCGCTCACCGGAGATATGAACTGCGACGGAAACCTGAGCTTCGCGGATATCAACCCCTTCGTTTTGGCCATGGTCAACCAATCGCTTTGGAAGGCGAGCTACCCCGGTTGCCCGATCCTCAATGGAGACATCAACGGCGACGGGACGTTCGGTTTCCAGGATGTCAACCCCTTCGTGACTTTGTTCCAGCACTGATAGGACCGGTCGGGTGCGCCGCGACCACGACTGGCGTTGCCGAGCTGGCCGGTACCGATCAGTGTCCCTCCCGGGCCATGGTGAACGCGGTCAGGGCTGCCAGTTGCAGGACGCCGGCGAAGGCCAGTTTCACCAGCCGTTCGGCGTGCCAGGCCTGGTAGACCCAGTCCAGCAGGGCCAACAAGACCAGAAAGACCGCCAGCAACTGGAACATGGCGCCCAGAAGCTGGGCCAGGGAGAAACGGCGATGCATTCGCAGGCGGTCGGCCGCCTCCAGCCGGCCGCGGATTTCATCTAGCTGCCGCTCGATGCGAATCAGCACCTCCACCGGGTCCCCGACCGGCTCGCCGGGCGGGGGTGAGGCGGGGTGGGGCTCAGTCGCCGGCTCACGCGGGTTGGGGTTCATGCTCGGTCCTCAGGTGCCCCAGGCTTCGATGATCGCCTGTCGCAGCAGCGGCAGCAGGATCTCATGCTGCCCGAGCAGTTGGTGTCCGTGCCCGGGCTGGACGGGTCGGGTAATGACGTTCTGCGTCGGGCGGTAATGTTGCAGCATGTCCAGGTTGGCGGTGTGCATTCCCTCGAGGCTGTGGCCCAGGTTGCGGGCCACCGACACCGCCTTCAGAAATACTTCCGGCAGGATGACTGCCGAGCCGCAGTTCAGCCATACCCCGCCAGGCTGCCCGCACCCACTTGCTCCCAGCTCGGCGACCACCGCGCAGATCGTCCGGAAATCGGCCAAGCTGGCCGCGCCGATCGCGGCTCCGTCGGCCTGCGGGTCGGCGTGCACCGTGTCCGTGCCGATCGCGACATGCACAGTAGCCGGAATCCGTGCCCGGTAGGCGGCCGCGAACAGGCTCAATCGCTTGTGCGGCGCCTGGCTTTCCTCAAGCAGCTTTCCCAGCGCTCGACCCAGGCCGCCTTGCCCAGCCCCCAGACGCGCCGCCTGGTTCATCCGCTGACAGGTCTCATAAACCATCCCGAAGCTGCCGTCTCGAATGGTCTCGGCCACATCCTCGCTGGTCATTCCCGTCTCGGCCAGCTCCAGATCATGGATCGCACCGGCCCCGTTCGTGGCGATAGCGGTGATGATGCCGCGCTCGATCAGGTCGATGACCAGCGGGGAGCAGCCGGTCTTGATGACGTGCCCCCCGAAGGCCAGGACCACCGGTCGGCCCCCGCGGCGGGCGGCCACGATCGCGGCCACGATCTGCCGGAGCTGGCCCGCTCCCAGCACGTCAGGCAACGATTCCAGCCATTGCCGAAACAGGCAGCCGGCCGGCGTCGGCTTGCCCAGAGCCGCCAGCGTGACCTTATGCCGCCGCCGCTGTCGAGACTTCATCCGGACCCTGGACCAGTCGAGTCCCGCCGGGCCCAGGTCTGTTTGCTCGGCGTCGCTCAAGTCCTTCGCTCCAGAGCCGACCGCAGCAATGCGTCCAGCCGGTCGGACGGCGGCTCCCAGGTCACATCCACATCCAACCGGGCCAGCGCCGGACCATCCGTCGGCCATTGCCGCATGAGTTTGACCCAGTCCTTGCGAGTTGTCACCACCAATTCGGCCCGCTCCGACTGGGCCGCCGCCAGGATTCTGGCCAGTTGTCGCCGGCCGTACCACTGATGGTCGGCGAAAATCTCAACCCGAAGCTGATCGGCCGGCCTGCCGGTCAGCTCGGAGAGCGAGGCGATGAAGGTCTCTGGCTGGCCGATTCCGCACACGCCAATCAGACGCCGACTGGCCAGCGCGGCCGTTGGAACCGCCGGTCCGTCGCCCGTTATCAGGCCCCGGGCCTGGATGCCGGCGGTAAGGATCGGCTGGTCGCTCGCCCACCGGCGCAGTTCACAAAGGACTTCTTCCAGCCGGGAGGGCGCAACCTGGTTTGCTCGGGTGACCACCAAGGCAGTGGCTCGGCCCAGGCTGCGCAGCGGCTCGCGCAAGCGGCCGGCCGGCAAGAGCCGCTCACCGGCCAGGCGGTCCAGAGCGGAAATCAACACTACATCGAGATCGCGGGCCAGGCGACGGTGCTGGAAACCATCGTCCAGGACCAGGCAGTCAACCTGGTGGGCGCTGATCGCCTGAGCGGCCCCCACCAGCCGATCCGGATTGGCCACCACCGGCACGTTAGGTAGCGCCTCGTGGAATTCGAGCACTTCGTCCGCCGGCAGCGGCGGCCGGGCCTTATAACCGCGGGTCAGAATGCCTGGCCGCCGCCCCAGCGCCAGCAAGCGACGTACCACTTCGATAACCAGCGGAGTCTTGCCGGTGCCGCCGACCGTGAGGTTGCCGATGCTGATTACCGGGACGGCCACCCGCCGGGTCGCAAAGCGAACCCCATCGTAGTACAGGTTTCGAACGCCAATCGCGCCGCCATAAAGCAGCGACAGGGGCGTCAGTAATCGTTGCTGCCAGCTCATGGCAATTTGCCGGTTGCGGACACCCGACTTGGTTGGGCGTCCGTCGCCGGAGTCCGGCCCCGGTCCGCCGGGCCACGGTTATCGCTCGGGCAGCAGCCCGATCTGGCGTTGCCAGCGGATGGCCAGGGGGATGCCGGCAGTGAGGGGAATCTGCGGCTCGTATCCCAGCAGTTGCCGGGCCTTGGTGATGTCGGCGACGTAGCGGGTCACCTCGCCCGGCCGCGAGGGTTCGTACCGCACCTCGGCCTCTTTGCCCAGAGTCAGCGAGATCAGGTTTACCACGTCAACCAGCGTCGCTCCCTGACCGTAGGCCAGATTGATCGTCTGCCGGCTCACGCTCCCAGCCACCAGCCGGTCGATTCCGCGTAGCACGCCCGCCGTGCAATCGTCCACGTAGGTGAAGTCCAACACCTTCTCCCGCCCGTAAACCACGATTGGCTGCCCCTTGGCGATCCGCCGTATGAACAACGGTATCACCCGCTCCAGCCGGTCGAGGTCGCAGTCATAGCGACCGTAGACGTTGCTGAACCGGAAAACCAGATACGGCAGATCGTAGCACTCGGCGTATGAGTATATGAACGCCTCCCCGGAAATCTTGGAGGCGCTGTAAGGGCTCTCCGCCACCACGAAGTCCGCCTGCGATTCGTCGGTCACGTGCCGGTGGATGTCCCCATAAACCTCCCGCGAGCTGCCGAAAATCACCGGCACGCGGTGCAGCCGGCAGTACTCCAGAACCCGAAAGCACATCTGCACGTTTTCCATAGCCCGGCAGGGCTGCTCGACCAGCTCGAACACCTTGGCGTGAGCTGCTAGGTGCACTAGGACGTCGAAGCGGCCCGGCACCGGCAGCTCGCCGGGCGCTACCGAATTCAGATCGCAGATGACGGTCGGAATCTGATCAGTCCAGGGGTTCTTGCGCAGGTCGAGGCCCACCACCTGGTGGCCGCGCTGGAGTAGAGCCAGGGCTAGGTTGGTGCCGATCTGCCCGCTGGAACCGGTTATCAGAATCCGCATTACCACCAGCCTTCGCCAGGCGCTCCAACGGCGTGCTTGTACCCGCTATGGGCGGACCGTGTCAATGCAGCCGCGCCGCGAAGGCCGACGGCTGCCTGGCACGCTAACCTTGCCATGCCGTTTGGCAGGCCAGAGGCCCACCCTACCTGTCTGTAGCCAGGCCCACGCGCTGCAAGCCCACTAGAACCGCAGGGTTTCCAGGGCCGCTTGCACCACCCGGCCCGGGTCGGGCAGGTAGGTCAGTTCGTTGCGAAAGTAGGGGATAACAGTGTCGAACCCGGTGACCCGCTTCACCGGGGCCTCCAGGTATAGCAGGCTGTCCTCGACAATCCGGGCGACGATTTCGGCCCCCACCCCGCAGTGCCGCGGAGCCTCGTGTATGACCACCGCCCGCCCGGTTCGACGCACCGACTGATTGATGAGTGCCCCGTCCAGCGGCGCGACCGACAACAGGTCCAGAACTTCAGCCTGGACCTGGTGTTCATCGGCCAACTCCTCAGCCGCATCCAAAGCAGTCTTCACCATTGCGCCGTAGGTGATCAGCGTGACGTCGCGACCGGCTCTAACGACACGACCTTTGCCGATCGGCAGCGTCTCGGGCTGGTCCGGCACCTCCTCGCGCGTGGCTCGGTAGATCGCCTTGGGCTCGAAGAAAATGACCGGGTCGGGGTCATAGATGGCTGCCCGCAGCAGAGCCCGGGCATTTCTCGGTCCGGAGGGGATCACCACCTTCAGGCCGGCCAGGTGGGCGTAGCTGGCTTCGGGCGCCTCGCTGTGATGCTCGAGGGCCCGGATCCCGCCGCCGTAGGGCATGCGAATCACCATCGGGCAGGTATATCGCCCCCGGGTCCGGTTGCGGAATCGGCGGACATGATTCTCGATCTGGTGAAACGCCTGGAAGGAGAAGCCGTCGAACTGGATCTCGCAAACCGGCACGAACCCGGTGAAGGCTAGCCCGATCCCCGCCCCTACGATGGCGGCCTCGGCCAACGGGGTATCTATGCAGCGATTGGACCCGAATTCGGCCAGCAGCCCTTCGGTCACCCGGAAAACGCCCTCATCCTGCCCCACGTCCTGACCGAGCACCAGCACGTTGGGATTCTCGCGCATGGCCTCGGCCAGGGCCAAGTTCAGAGCTTTGACCATGGTGAGCTGCGCCATCGGCTTCCTCTTATTGAACCTGGCTTCGCCGGTACCGCCTGGCCCTCGGCCGGCTGAATCGCGACCGGCCAGAGCGCATCATTTGCCGCTCTTCTTGCGGTCCAGATACGCTTCCAACTCGCGCATCTGGGCTTCCAGCTCGGGCGTCATCTCGGCGTACATGTACTTGAAAAACTCCAGGGGATCGGGCTGGTGACGCTCATAGTTCTTGATCGCCTCGTCAAGCTGGGCGGCGATCCGCTCGTCGATCTCCTTCTGGACCTCCTCCGTCAAAACCCGCTTGCGATCCCGCAAGTAGCTCCGGAAACGCAGCAGCGGGTCGCGCGGCTCCCACTCCTGCACCTCCTCCGGCTTGCGGTATTTCCTCGGATCGTCGGCGGTCGTGTGGACGCCCATCCGGTAGGTGACCGCTTCGATCAGGGTCGGTCCGCCCCCGGTGCGGGCCTTCTCGACCGCTTCGCGGGTGGCGGCAATCACGGCCAGCAGATCGTTGCCATCGACTTGCAGGCCGTCCAGACCGTAAGCGATGGCCTTCTGGGCCAGGGTCTGGGCGGCGGTCTGGCGCCGTCGGGGGATCGAGATCGCCCACTGGTTGTTCTGGATGACCATTATCAGCGGCAAGTTGTACACGCCCGCGAAATTCAGAGCTTCGTGAAAATCGCCTTCCGAGGTGGCCCCGTCCCCGCAGAACGTGGCGCAGACCTGGCCCTGCCCGCGGAGCTTGCAGCCCCAGGCGATGCCCATCCCGTACTGACATTGCGAGGCGATCGGGACGCAGACCGGCAGATCATTGACCTCCGGCGGCGCCCGATTCCCGGCCTCCAGCCCGCCCCAGTAAAGTAGCCAGGTCTCAATCGGCCAGCCCCGCCACAGTAGTGCGGGGGCCTCGCGGAAGGTCGGCACCAGCCAGTCATCCCGCCGGAGAACATAAGCCACCCCCAGCGACGCCGCCTCCTGCCCGTGGCTGGGCCCGTAGGTCCCGATCCGACCTTGACGCTGAAGCATCAGGCACCGCTCGTCCAGCCGCCGGGCGGTCAGCATGGTCCGGTAGAGCTCCAGCAGGTCCCGCTGGTCGATCTGGGGCTCGAGCTGCTTGTCGACCTGTCCGTCGGCCGACAGGATCGACAAAGTCTCGACGCGCTGCGCAATCTCTAGCAGTTCGCGCGGCATTCGTCCGCCTTCACGGATTGACGCAGTTGAGAACCCGCCCGGTGTTCTTGAACTCCCGCACGATCCGGACCGTCTCTTCGGCTACCGCCGCCTGGGCCTGGTCGGTAGAGGCGCCGATATGGTGCGTCCCGTAGAGGTTGGGCAGGTCGGCCAGGGGCGAGTCGATGGCCTTGGCATCGGCCGGCGGCTCGTTCTCGTACACATCCACCGCGGCGGCTCGAATCCGACCTTCCTTCAGCGCCGCGATCAGGGCCGCCTCGTCAATCACCGACGGCCGACTGGTATTGATGATCATGGCATGCGGCTTCATGCTCGCCAGGCGATCCGCGTTGACCAGGTGCCGCGTCTGACCGGTCCCGGGCACGTGCAAGGTCACGATGTCCGATTGACGGAAAAGCTCGTCCAGCTCCGCCCGCCGACACCGCGAATCATCGACCGGCCTGAGGTCCGGGATAATGTCGTAGTACAGCACGTTCATGTCGAAGGCCAAAGCCCGCTTGGCCACCTCGGTCCCAATCCGCCCCACCCCCACGATGCCCAGAGTGCTCCCCTTCAACCCCCGCGCCTTGCTGTATTCCTTCTTGTTCCACCGGTGGGCCCGCAGGTCGGCCACATTGTCGGCGATCCGCCGATCCAGACAGATCATCAGCCCCATTACCAGCTCGGCCACCGCCACCGCGTTCATGCCCGGACAATTGGCCACCTTGATCCCGCGCTGACTGGCGGCGGCCACGTCAATCGTGTCGTACCCGGACCCAGCCCGGATTACGAGCTTGAGATTCCTGCCGGCCTTGAGCGTGTCGGCGTTAACCTTGGTCGACCGGACGATCAGAATCGTCGGGTCCAGGCCGGCCACCCGCTCGGTGAGCGACGCATCTTTGAGTTCCGGCTCGCAGATCACCTGCTCGGCCAGCTTCTTCAACTCCGCGATCCCAAAGGCTTCGAACTTGTCGGCGATCAGAATCTTCATCAGCTATTCTCCGGCAGTGGCGTTCCGGCCGCCGGACGAGCGACGTACCAGCCCCTCAGGTCTTCCGGCCGGCAATGTGGGAGTATAGCTGCCCCGACGCCGGGGCCCAAGACCCCGGCCCGAAGCGCCGCCCGGCCCGCCGCATTCGTTCCAACCCGTCCATACCTGCCGCGCTCGCCCGCACCGCGGTCCGCCGGCCCCAAAGCCGGCCCCCCGGTTCACACGTTCACGTGGGCCGGCTTGGGCAGATCGTCCCTTATCTTCTGCTGGGTCACGTTGTCGCCGGTGGCGGTAAACAGCAGCATCTCGTCCTTGACCTTCGCCTGGAGATGCACCGGACGCCGCCAGAGCCGCTGGATGTTGGCCAGGCATTCGGTGGCGTACTTGATGTCCAGATCGATCCCGATGTGCTTGTGAGCCAGGTACAGCTCGCCCCGATTAGCGTAGTTCCCATCCACCACGTACACATATGGCTGCCCGTGGTTGGTCAGCATGAACAGCATGGTCCGCTTGATCGACTCGAAGTCCCGGTTCACCACCACCATCCGACCGGTCGCCGGATCACGCCGATACTGATACAGGTTGTGGCGGTCCACAAACTCGGGAGTGAGAAACTCGTCTATGAAAGTGACGTCGTTGTGGACGCGTCGAACCTCGAAGATTTTCTCCAAACCCTGCTTGAGCCCGGTGTCCCAGTTGCGGCGCCGTTCGATGGAATCGCACTCCTCATACTCCTTGCCAAACCGGCCACGGTTCCACCGGTCCTCGATGTCCCGAAATAACTCCAGCCCCAGCTTGTAAGGGTTGATCCGTCCCGGGCCGCTGGCCAGGGTGCCGGAGTGATGATCGGCATAGGTGATCAACTCGTCGGCCCGCAGGTGGTAACGGGTCATCATCCGGGAATGCCAATAGGTGGCCCAGCCCTCATTCATGATCTTGGTCTGGGCCTGCGGCGCGAAGTAGTACGCCTCCGTCCGGACGATATCCAGAATGTCCGCCTGCCAGTCCTCCAGCGGGGCGTGCCGCAGCAGGAACGAAAGCAAGTCGCGCTGCGGACTGGCCGGAAACGCCTGCCGACGGGCCTCCTCCGCCTTCTCCTCCCGCTCCCGTTCGGCCCGCAGCCGATCGGGCGGGTTGATGTAGCGGTCCATGTAAGGCTTCGCCGGAAACCGAATCGCCCGCTCCACCTGCTGCCGCAGCGTCGGCCGCTGGGGCTTGCGGACCGGCTCCTGCCGGTTCATGAACGGCGAATAAGGGTCGATCAGATTCTCCAGCGACAGGCACAAATCCAGGAACTTCTCTACGTTCTCAAACCCCTCCCGGTCAATGTGCCGGTGTACCCGGGTCGCATGGTTGGCCATGCCGTCCATCATCTTGCGGTTGGTCTTGCTGAACCAGACGTTATTCTTGAAGAAATCGCAGTGCGCATAGACATGAGCCATGACCGTCTTCTGATCGACAAACTCGTTGTCGGCCAGCAAGTATGCGTAGCATGGGTCATTGTTGATCACCATCTCGTAGATCTTGCTCAGACCGTAGGCGTGCTGCTTGCGCAGCCGCTCGTACTCCATGCCGAAGCGCCAGTGAGGATACCGCTGCGGAAAGCCCCCATAGGCGGCGATCTGGTTCAGCTCATCAAAGTCTACGATCTCGAAAATGGTTTCAAAAAAGTCCAGCCCCTGTTGCCGGGCCACCTCCTCGATCTGCCGGCGTTGCCTCTCAAGCTCGGGCGGAAAAGGCCGTACCACGCTGGTCTCCGACTTCCCCTACTCAAGATTCTATCGTCGCCTGCTCGGCCCGGCTTGCGGACTGCTGTGCCTTCACTGGCTGGTTGGGTGGGTAGCAGCCTTTGGCCCTACTACTCGAAAGACCACCCCGGCGGGTTCGAATTCGTAATTCTCTACCAGCCATCGCGGACAGTACAGGGGGCGGGGCGACACCACATACACCCGACCTGCCTGCAACTCCTCCCTGATCTGGTCCTCCTCCGGCCAAGTCGGACCGGTAACCCCGCGGGGCCGGTGCGGCGGCCAGATGACCAGATCGCTGCGCCAATGGCCGGTCGCTATGAGGTAGTGCAAGGGCCGGTGAGAGGCGTAGTCTCCAATCAGCACGGCGTTCCGTGGGAGCGACTGCTGGATCTCCTTGGCGAACCGCTCCGGGCCGCGGTAGCCAGTCTTCCAGGGCCAAAGATAGAACTGGTAGCTGTCGCGGTAGGGCACTTCGCGCCGCACCCCCAGGCTCACCCCTGCCGCCCGCGCTGCCCAGGGCAGCGGCGCGTACACCGCCGGCGGCACCAGCGCCAACCCCAGCAGCACCACTGGCATTCTCCTCGACCAGCGACCCAAAACGGCGTCCGCCCCGATCCCGATCCAGATCGCAATGATTACCACGCTTGGGATGAAGAAACTGTACTGATCCGGCACGTCGTAGCGCACCGCCCACAACAAATGGACCACGAGCAAAGCGATCAGTGCGGCACCAACCGGTCCGGATCGCAACCGACCTGCTCGGCTGATCCCGACCAGGGCCAATAACACCAGAGGCGTTGGAAAATCCAGGGCCAGGTACGTCGCCGAGCGCAGCAGCAGTGTACCGCTGATCCGTAGGCTCAGGACCTTGCTGGCGAAGGCCTCGCCAAACATGGCCGAATGCACCGCCTCCCCGATTGGCCGCCCGCCCAGGATCTCCCCCGCGATCAGCGCTAGGTAAATCGAAGCCCCAC
>CAYZXK010000063.1:0-21574 GCA_964482395.1 uncultured Planctomycetales bacterium
GGCCATCAAGCGCGGATCAGCGTATGATGCCAGTCCTGTTGATGGCGAGAGAACGTCGACTCTGTCGGCCGCCCCGTCGCAGTTGGACTCAAGGCGTTTGGCCGGAAAAAAAGTGCATCGGCGAAGCGTCCCTGCCAGGCCGATGCGGTTCGGTCGTCCGCAGCCCCTCCGTGGGCTCCGAGCCGACCGGGATCCGTCGGCTGACTGCCAACTCGAGGCGGGCTTGGGCTCAGCGTTCTGCCCGCTTTGACCCGCCGGGCACCCATAAGATATCACAGAATCTCGCCGTAGGCAGCGCCTTGTTCTATCTGGGTTAGCTCGGCGGAGCTAGGATATGAGGACGTTGAGCCGCTAAGCCGCGCGCGGCGCTGCATCTGGGGTGCGGCCCGGCCCAGTTCGACTTGCCGTGGGCAACCTTGCGCCGTTTTACCTATGGTTTAGTCTCTCTATTTTCTCAGCCGGCTGTCTAGAATGTCGTTGACTTGGCCGAAGTCATGGGGCCAAATTGCCGTGGCCCACACGACGTAGTATCTTTCTAAGGATCAAGTAGTTACGGTCACGATACTGCGTGACCTCACCCGAGACGATGAAATCGTTAACGCCCGCAGTGGCTTCCCGCTCCATTAGCTCCAATAGTTGGTTGGGGCAAAGCTCCATCATGGTCGGAACTGACGTGCTGCCGTCAGCGTGAAACACAAACATCGGCCGCCCGTCCTCCCGCACCAGACGCCCGGGCCGCTCCACCAAGAAGGTTCCCTCCGGCAGCGTCGGCTGCCGCGCAGCTTCTGCCAACCCCTGATCGCCGGTCGTTTGGCCGCTGCGACTAATCGCTGAATCCGGACGGACCGGCATGGCTCGCTCCTCGCGCGCCAGCAGGTTCTTCAGGATGTTCGCCTGAGCGGGGCGGCGCAAAATGGTGGTGTCCGGGGGCTGACTGGCCGGCGGCTGTGCCGGTTTGGTCTCCTGCGCGGTTGATGGGTAAAGGAGGATCACGCTGGCGGCGGCCAGAATCCAGGGTGTCATGGCGTTGCTCCAGTCGGGGCGTCGGACCGTCGGCTGTGCGCGACTAGTCCGCAGGCCGGCAAATATCCTACCACATTGAACCACCTGCGGCACCGAGCGGTCGGGCGAACTCGACCGATAGAAACACAGACGGAGATGGTTGCATGGAGCCGGTGGTGATCTACGGGGCGGGGGGCCTGGGTGCGGTGGCACAGGACATCCTGGAACAGGCCGGCCCATACCAGCCGGTCGCGTTCCTGGATTCCGACCGCGGCAAGCACGGCCGGGAATATGGGGGCCTGCCGATCTGGGGCGGCCTCGAAGTGGCTGGCGAGCTGCCGAACCGGGGCATCAAGGGGGTGATCGTGGCAATCGGGGACAACGCGACCCGAGTGGGTTTGGCCGAAACGCTTAGGGCGGCCGGACTGCAACTGGTGTCCGCAATCCATCCGCTGGCCACTATTTCGCGGTCAGCGGAAATCGGCGAACACGTGATGATCGGGCCGCGCGCGACCATTTGCGTGCATGCCCGTATCGGCCCGCATTCAGTGCTGTCGGCTGGCACGATCGCGGACCACGATAACGACATCGGCAGGGGGGTATTTCTGCACCCGGCGGTACGGCTGGCCGGCACCGTGAAGGTGGAGGACTTTGCCTGGATCGGGATTGGAGCGTCGGTCATTCCGGGCCGGCGGGTCGGACGCGGGGCGCGGGTGCAGGCTGGGTCGGTTGTGATTCGAGACGTCGCGCCGGATACAACTGTGGGGGGCGTGCCAGCGACAGTACTGAACGGGCCCGGACCACGCCTCAGCCGCTGGTCTACTCCGGATCAGGCGGTCTGACGCCGGACGGTCATGTCGAAGTCGCGTACCAGGTTCGTGTAGAGCGCGTAGGTAAACCCTAGATACACAGCGCTGGCGGCCAGGACGAAAACCGTCCGCAAAACGCGGAATGCGGTCAGCTCCGCGGCGGTCGGTCCGGAGCCCGCGGCACTGGCGGCGGGGCCGCTCGCGGCTGACAGCGCGGCCCAGGGGTCGAGCAGGGCCTGCACGCCCCATACGGGGGTGAACGGCAGGATGATGCCCGCCAGGTTGGGGCTGGCCGCTCTGGTCGCCAGGCCACAAACGGTGAGCAGACCGGCCGCGCCCATCACCACGCTGGTGCTGAGCATGACAGCCTGAATCGTCTTTCTGGACAGCAGGGAGAAGTGGAGACCGATCATGGCTGCCAAAGCGACGAAGGCAACCATCTGCACGGGCAATAGCAAAGCGGCTTCGAAAACCGTCACCGGGGCCTCGGCTGTCCAACTGAGCTGATCCACTATGACAAACAGCGCCACGGTCACCACGGGTATCGCGATCAAAGGGACCACCAGTCGCACCAGACCTTGCAGCATTCCCGCGATGATGTAGTGGCTGGTGAGCGGGGTCGAGAGCAGAAGCTCGATGGTCATGGCTTCTTTCTCGCGGGTGAGGGTCGTCGCGGCGGTGCTGGTAACGACCAGCAGGATGACCGCCAATTCGACCCAGACCAGCGGTGTCAGCCAGGCTCGGGCGGCGATGGCGGCCGAGGCGCCGGTCCCCAGAACGCCGGTATGAGTCGCAATCAGGAGAGCGAGCCCGGCGGCCAGGGCAGCGACGATGAACAAGAGTCGGAGCAGCGAGCGGCCGCCGGCGGAGGCCCGAGTCGCGGCTTCGCGCCAGGCGATGGGATTTCGCCAGACGCAACGCGGTTTGCGGCCGCACTGAGTCGCCCGGCGTGGCAGGAGGAACGCGGCCAGCCGCCTGAAAATGGTGATTTCGCCTTCCCGGGAACCCCGACGGACGTACAGCAGGCTGATGAGCACCATGACCGCCGAGGCCAGGACGGTCAGCACCATGTAGCCATATTGCGGCCAGGCCAACAGCCAGCGGACGGGCCAGCCGAAGGCATGGACGGCCGCGGGGTCGGGGGCCGGCGTCTGCCCGGTCACCACCAGAAGGCACAGGAAGGGGTGCACCGGGGCCAGCCAGCTCATCCTGACCGGGTGGGCGGAGAAGAAGGTGGTAGAGGCGGGAGCTTGGGCGAGCTGCCCGAAGGAGGAGAGCCCCAACCAGCCGACGGTGAGCAGGTAGGCTGCGACACCCAGGAAGAACGTGAAGATGGTCCGCCGGGTGCCGATCTTCAGGAAGCTGATCATGATGGCGACCGAGCCGGTGACCAGCCCGGTGGCGGCGGCCAGACCGAAGCTCTCGAATATCTCGGTGGTCGTGACGCCGCCGTAGAGCATCGTGATGCAGAAGATCGGCAGACCCGATAGCAGCAGGACCCAGACGAAGTACAGGCGGCTGAGCAGGGATCCGAGCACGATCTGAGCGTTGGTCAGCGGCGTAGAAAGGAGTATGTGATAGGTGTTGGCGTCCTTCTCCTGGGTTATGGCGCCGGCGCAGAAGACCGGGGCGATGAAACTGGTCAGGAGGAGCTGGACGGTGCTGACGATCACGAAGGTGCGGGTGGCCTGCTTGGCCAGATCGGCCAGGGAGCGTTCGCCGCCGCTGATCAGCAGCCCGCCGCCCAGTACAAAGACCGCCACCAGGGCGACCAGATAGATCAGGCGGGCCCAGAAATGCCGGCTGCGTTTGCCGCCGGTCGCGACTACCCGGACCAGAATGGGATTGGCCGGCAGCAGCCGCCAGAGTGCGGCAGCGATGTCGTTCAGGATGCCCATGCGGCTATTTCCGTCGGCAGTTTCGGGTCACTGGACGGCGCCCCTGGTCAAACGCATGAATACGGTCTCCAGGTCGACCTCCTCGGCCTTGATCTCGGCGATCCGCAGCTTATTGGCCAGCATGGCCTCCGCGATGAAGCTGAAGTCATTGGTGTCGCGATTCAGGCTCACGATCGCGGCCCCGTTGCGCAACTGGACCTCCGTTACGTCCGGCAGACCGGATAGCACCTGCCGGGCCCGCTCCGGGTCATCTGGCGTGGCGACACGCACGGTGGTTCCGGTCTGGGCCCGGCGGACCGCCTCGCGGACCGAGCCCTGGAAAACCAGTTCTCCCTGCTCGAGGATGCCGATGCTGGTGCAGAGGTCGGCCAACTCGGGCAGGATGTGCGAGCTGATGAGAATGGTCTTGCCCATGCGATGCAGCTCTCTGAGCAGCTCACGGATTTCGATCCGAGCTCGGGGGTCCAGGCCGCTGGCCGGCTCGTCCAGAAGCAGCAGCTTCGGGTCGTGCAGCAGCACGCGAGCGATGCTCAGACGCTGCTTCATGCCCCGCGAAAGCGAATCCACCAGGGCGTCGCGTTTGCCGGTCAGATCGGTCAGCTCCAGGACGTCGCCCACGATCTGAGTGCGCTTCTGTCCGGTGATGTTGTAGGCGGCAGCGAAAAACTCCAGATATTCCTGCACTACCATGTCTTCATAGGCCCCGAAAAAGTCCGGGACGTAGCCGATCAGCGGCCGAATCCGCCGGGATTCGTATCCGACCACGTGTCCGCAGACCCGGGCCTCACCCCAGGTCGGCTGCAAGAGCGTGGCCAGAATGCGAATAGTCGTTGTCTTGCCGGCTCCATTCGGCCCGATGTACCCGAAGCACTCGCCCTCCTCGACCTCCAGGTGCAGATTGTTCAGCGCCACGAGTTTGCCGTAACGCTTGGTCAGGTTGATGGTCTGGATGATCATATCTGGTTTCCCCGCTCTCCGTCCGCGGTCGGCTGGCCGGCGACAGACTGGCGACCTGGGAGCACGGCGCTGCTAGATCGACCCCGGCCCGGCGGGTGGCCTTCATAGTGGATCGGAACCCGCACCCGGTAGATGGTCAGGCCGGAGTAGGACTCCTGGGGCCGCCCGTTCCGGATCAGATGCACCGGGCCCGGCCGGTCGCTCCAGCAGATCAGGACCGCTTGCCCGCTATCCCGTCCCCCCATCACCCAGTGCGTTACGTCCAGGTCCGGCAGCCCATCAGTGCTGAGCGCCGGACCCGGACTGTCAAAATCGGCCGGCTGACAGGAAAGGTAGAAATTGCGGGTCGAAGCCAGCATGACGGCGGCAATGGTCTCCGCCGGTCGGGCAACCAGGGCGGCCAGCGAATCCGGCCAGACCCAATCTCGCTGATGGTGCCACAGGGTCGGCAGGTCCGGCATCTGGCTATGCTTAAGCTCCAGACGTCGCTTCCAGTCTTCATCGAGCGCCCGCTCGACCTTATCGTACACGGCGCGACCCAACTCGCTGACTACCTTGCCGGCCGGGATCGGTGGAATCGGCACGACCAGGATGTTCATGGACGGCGGAACTACCTCCTGATCCCAGACCACGCGGGCGGCCAGTTGCTCCGGCAGGTCCGGCCGATAGCGGCTGGTGAGCCCGGCGGCCCGGCGAGGTACGCCTGCGGCTTCCAACCGCGGGTCGATGAAGAGCAGGTACCCGCCCTGCAGATCACCGGTCAGGTGGTTGGCGATCCAGCTTCCGGCTGAGAGTCGGCCGGTCTGCCGGTCAACCCGCAGATCGGCCCGGATCGTCCCGTCCAGCTCCCCTTGCCAGCGGGCTTCGAATTGTTTGAGCGTGGCCCGCATCAGCACGTCATGCAAGGTGGCCTGACTGGGAATGGCGGCGTAACGGGCCGGAGTCACGTAGTGGCTGGCCGCCCGGGGGTTTTGGGCCAGTGGTCGCAGGTATTGGCCTTGCTGTGAGAGACTCAGGTCCACCCGCTGTCGCGTCGGACTGCGGTAGCCGAAGAAACACACGCCGCGGGCAGTCATGGAGCCGGCCTCCAGGTCGAAGATGGTGACGCTCCGTACCCCGCGCGAAAGCCCCCGAAGCGCCCCGACCGTGACCAGGCTCAGCCCGCTGGCCGCCACGGCCAGGCCGCCAAAGACCATCCAACTGAGATGAGCCAGATTCCGGCGGCGCAGCCACCACCAACTCACGACCGTGGCCGCCAGGACGTAGGCGGCGACGAACAGCAGGGCGGTCAGGCTGCGGATCGCGGTGGCGGCCGCCAGACCGATTGGTTGCGTGACGCTGTCGTATAGGTAGATTCGATCGAGCGAGGCGGCTTGCAACTTCGACTGACGCTCCTTGAACTTCGCGGTCAGCGGGTTAAGATCCAGCAAACCGGAGAAGAACTTGTCCAGATCGACGTCCGGCTGGCTGGTCAGGTCGGCCAAGCCGGCTGCGGTCGCCGCCACGCGCCCCGATCCTATCAACCGCATGGTGAACAGACTGATCGGCCCAGACGGGCCGGAATCGCCGAGGATCCGGATCGCCTCCCGGGCCGGCTGGGCGGTGGTCAGGGCGATTCCGGGGTCAAACTCGGACGCTTGCCGGGTCGGACGCATCATGTGCTGGGAAAACATCGGCAGCCAGCGCACCTCGATCGTCGCGCCGTCGCCCTCCAGAGGCAGGATCGGGGCCAGATCGCTGCTCCGGAGGGCGGCCCATTTGGGTCCAACCCCGATGACCAGTTGCCCCCCGTTACGCACCCACTCAATCAACGCGTCCCGCTGGGCCAGGCTGAGCAGGGCCGGGTCGGGCTTGTCCCAGACGATCACATTGACCGCTTCCAGACCCCACCAGCGGTCGGGCAGTTCGCCGGCCGGCATGCGCGCAACCACTATGTTGCGATAGAAACGCCGGAGGCCGTCGGACAACTGCCCGGGGCTCCATCCACTCGGCGCTTGCAGGCTGTTCAGGGCGGTCACTTGCGGGTAGCTGATATCCAGGACCAGAAGGTCGTCGCTCGAGAGCGGAGACACCGACGCCCCCATGGGCAGTGGCAACTCCGCGACCAGCGCCCCGTCCTGACTTACCAGGTCGATCCTGTCGGGCAGGTCATCAATACTGTTGACCACCGCATAGCAGCAGAAATACTGAGCCGAGCCCGCCTCCGGGGTCAGGGTGACCTGGGGCAGCGCGAAGGCGACCCGGTCGCCGTCCAGGTCCACCGCCTCGGCCCTCAGCTCTCCCGAGAGGACCTGGCTGCCCTGCCAAGTGACTACCACCGAGATCGGAAACCATCTCCCCGGGCGAACAACGGCCCCATAAACGGTCTGGAACCCGACCGTGGCTACCCCGCCCTGGACGATCTGTCCGGGAACCGGGTCGGTCAGGACAAGGCTTATGCAGAACAGCGCCAGAACCCTGGTTGCTGCCCGAGGCAGTGCCCGACCGCTCCCGGGCAGTGGCGGCGAACAACGGCTGCCGACGGCGTGAACCCGCATCTGAGTGGCTCGCCTAGCCAGGCCTGTTACGCCGGTCGTCCATTGACTGTGACGCTTTCCCGAGAGGGTTACCTCGCAGTCGACGGCCCGGACGACCAGTGTATGGTCAACATCGCCTCGGCTCTGTATTCTACACCGATGGGCGGATCCTGGTCGATTCCAGTCCGCGGAGGCGCCGATGTTTGAGCCGTTGCCGGCCCAGTGCAACTTTCCGGAAGCCGAAGAGCGGGTACTGGCGTTCTGGGAGAAGCATGCCGTGTTCCAGAAGTCGCTGGAGCGGCGTCGCGGAGCGCCACGGTTCGTTTTTTACGAGGGGCCGCCGACCGCCAACGGTCTGCCGCACCCGGGCCACTGCCTGACCCGGGCGATCAAGGACCTGTTCCCGCGATACCAGACCATGCGAGGCAAGCTGGTGGAGCGGAAGGCCGGGTGGGACACCCACGGGTTGCCGGTGGAGGTGGAGGTCTGCAAGGAGCTGGGCATCCACAGCAAGGAGGAAATCGAGGCCTACGGCGTCGAGCGGTTCGTCCGCCGGTGCATTGAAAGCGTTTTCCGCTATACCCGCGAGTGGGAACAGATGACCCGCCGACTGGGCTTCTGGGTCAATCTGGAAGATGCCTACGTCACCTATCACCAGAGCTACGTCGAAAGCGTGTGGTGGGGACTGAAAACGCTCTTCGAACGCGGGCTGCTGTACCAGGGTCACAAGGTGGTCTGGTGGTGGGCCCAGGGCGGGACTGCCCTGTCAGCCGGCGAAGTCGGCGAAGGCTACCGCACGGTCCGCGACCCGGCGGTTTACATCCGCTTCCCGCTGGCGGCTGAGAAGCGGTCCGGTGCTGGCCGGGCGGCCAGACTCTGTCCACACGAGAACCTTCCGGCCGGCGCGAGGGTCTCGCTGCTGGTCTGGACAACCACTCCCTGGACGCTCATAAGCAATCACTTCACCGCCGTCGGACCGGAGATCGATTACGCGCTGGTACACGACAAGACTAACGGCGAATACCTCTATATAGCCGCCGCCCTGGTCGACGACGTGGCCCGGAAAGTCAAGCACGAGCTGCATGTGGTGTCGGCCTGCAAAGGCTCGGATTTGGTCGGGCTGCACTATGTTCCCCCGTTCGATTGCTATTACCGGACACTCTCTGCCCGGACCGCTCGGTTGACCGGCGGCGGAGAGGACTCCCTCGGCTGGCGGGTGGTTCCAGCCGACTTCGTGACCCTGGATACCGGGACCGGGCTGGTACATGAAGCCCCGGCCTTTGGAGAGGTCGATTTCAACCTGTTGCAAGATGAACGCCGCCGATTTGAGAACCCCGACGCTATCCCTCTCATCAACGCCGTCAGGCCGGACGGCACCTTCAACGACGAAGCCCCGCCTAGGTATCGCGGCCGGTGGGTCAAGGACTGCGACCAGGAGATCATGCAGGAGCTGAAGCAGCGCGGCATCCTCTACCACCAGGAAACGATCGAACACGAGTACCCGTTCTGTCCACGCTCCGAAGACGACCCGCTGATCCAGTACGCCCGAAAGAGTTGGTTTGTGCGTACCAGCCGGTTTAAAGAGGAGTTCCTCAAGAATAACGCGGCGATCAACTGGTTGCCGGAGCACATTCGCGAGGGGCGGTTCGGCGATTTCCTGCGGAACAACGTGGACTGGGCCCTCTCGCGGGAAAGGTGGTGGGGCACACCGCTGCCGATTTGGGTCTGCGAGCAGACCGGGAAGATGGAAGCCATCGGATCACTGGCTGAACTGATGGCCAAGCCGGGTGCCACGGACGGCGGCGCCTGGGAGCGGGCGAAAGCCGCTGATCCTACCTTGCCCGACCACCTGCGTGTGCATAAGCCTTACATCGACGAATGGACCTACGATAGTCCCTTCGTCGATCAGCCCGCAGGGCCGGGGGCCAGGCGGCCGCGGATGCGCCGCGTGCCCGAAGTGATCGACTGCTGGTGGGACGCGGGCAGCATGCCGTTCGCCCAGTGGGGTTTTCCGCACCAGCCGGGCAGCGTGGAGACCTTTGTCGAGCGATTTCCCTGCGATTTCATCAGCGAGGCGATCGATCAGACCCGCGGCTGGTTCTACGGGCTCCTGGCGATCAGCACGATGCTGTTTGGCGATGCCGATGGTCCCCGCGCTGCCTATCCGCACCCGTACCGCACCTGCATCGTCCTCGGCCATGTGATGGGCGAGGACGGGCTGAAGATGTCCAAACGGACCAAGAACTATAAGGAACCGGACTATATCTTCGACACCTACGGTGCGGACGCGATGCGCTGGTATTTCTTCAGCGCCCAGGTGCCCTGGACCTCGACCCGTTTCGTGGAGGCCAGTATTCGCGATGCCCACCGCGAGTTTCTGGTTCGCCTATACAACGTCTTCAGTTTCTTCAACATTTACGCCAATATCGACGGCTTCTCGGTAGACTGCGGCGGTGGTCAAAGTGCCGCGGCGCCCGCGGGTGTGCGCGGCAGCGGTTGGCGTCCGGTCAGCCAGCGCAGCGAGCTGGACCGCTGGATCATCAGCGAGCTGCACCGCACGATCCGGTCGGTGTGCCAGTCGATGGATCGTTTCGAGAATTACCCGGCCGCGGTTCGGATCAATCAGTTCGTCGACAGCTTGTCGAATTGGTACGTTCGGCGGTCGCGGCAGCGTTTCTGGCGAAGCGAAAAAGACCCGGACAAGTGGGATGCGTACAACACGCTGTATGAGGTTCTGGTGACGCTGAGCAAGTTGATTGCGCCGTTTACGCCGTTTTTCGCGGAGACCATGTACCAGAACCTGGTTCGCAACGCCGGCCTGGAGGCGTCCCGCCCGGGCGGGGAGAGTCGGGCCGCGGGTGCCGATCAGGAGCCGCCGATCAGCGTCCACCTCTGCGATTACCCACAAGCCGACGAAAGCCTGATCGACGAGCGGTTGGCGCAGGAGATGGAGCTGGTTCAGCAAATCGTGTCGCTGGGGCGTGCCGCCCGGACGACCGCCAAGCTGAAGGTCCGCCAGCCGCTGGCATTGGCGGAGATCATCCTGGCCCGCCAGGATCACGCGGACTGCCTGGACCCGCATCGGCAACTGATCGCCGAAGAGTTGAATATCAAGCGGGTGGAGTTCGCGACCGAGGCGTCGCACTACGTGCGTTACCAGGTCAAGCCGCAGTTCAAGGTTTTGGGCCCGAGGTTCGGGAAGCTGGCTCCGCAGATTGCGGCCGCCCTGGAGCGGTTGGACGCCCAGGCGGCTCGGGCGGAGCTGCTGGGCAGTGGCGAGTTGACCGTCGATCTGGAGGGTGAGAAGGTACGCTTGGGGCCGGAGGAGGTCGAAATCCGCCTGGAGGCCCGGCCTGGTTGGTCAGCGGCCCAGGGTCGGGTCGGCGTAGTGGTGGTGAAGACCGAGCTGACCGAGGAGCTGCGTGCCGAAGGATTGTGCCGCGAGCTGATCCATCACGTGCAGGAGCTGCGTAAGCAGCAGAAGTTGCCGTACCAGGCCCGGATCATGCTCTACGTTCAGGCCGCGCCGGCGGTACGGGAGGTAGTTCGGCGTCTGGCGGGCACTATCGAGCAGGAGTGTCTGGCTCGGTCGATCGAGCATGCGTCTCCGCCGGCCGGCGCTGCCACGCAGACCGCCCGAATCGACGGACACGACGTCACACTGGGCATAGTCGTGGTCTGAGTGCGGCTGGCAGGTCCAAGCTTTACGCCGCCGTCACAGAACGCTTACAATCCCCACCGAACATCAGGGAGGGCGCCGGAGTCGAGAAGTGGATGAGCTGCTGTCGCCAGTGCTGGAGTACGTTTGGAGGCAGTCGGCCGAGGCGGGGCCGGAGTGGTCCAGGGCCGCCGGGGCGCGGATCGACCTGCACTGCCATTCGACATATTCGCGGGAGGCGGTTCGCTGGCTGCCGGGCCTGGTTTGTCGTCCGGTCTGCGAGCCGGAGCAGGTCTACGACCTGGCCAAGGCCCGCGGAATGGATTTCGTGACCATCACCGACCATGACACCCTCGACGGCTGCTTGGCATTGATCGAACGCCGGGGGCCGCTGCCGGATTTCATATTCGGCGAAGAGGTGTCGGCCCGCTTCCCGGAGGACGGGACGGTCGTGCACGTCAATGTCTACGATCATGAGCTGGAGCAGCACCGGCAGATTCAGTCGCTGCGTGGGAACATTCATGAGCTGGTGGCCTACCTGCGCCAGATCGGGAAGCTCTACGTGCTCAATCACATGACCTGGACGGCTCAGCACCGGGTGCTGGCCGGCTGGCAGATCGACACGCTGCTGGAGCTGTTCGACGTCTTCGAGGGCCTCAACGGCACCCGCGGGTACGGGCATAACGCGTGGGTATGCCAGGTGGCCCGTGAGCACGGCAAGGTTCTGGTCGCCGGCAGCGACTCGCACACTCATCGGGTCGGGACCACCTACACGCTCACCGCCGGGACCACCCGGTCGGCCCTGCTGGCCAACCTGCGGGCCGGGCGAGCCGCCTGCTGTGGTGCGTTCGGCACGCCGGAGAAGCTGCGCGAGGATGTCTGGGCCGTTTTTCACCGGAGCATCGAACGGCGGCTGACCGAGGAGTCGAGTCGCTGGCATCGCCTGCTCTGCCGGGCAGCCGAGCGGATCGGCCAGGCACTTTACCCGCTGGCCTGTCTGGGATATCACAAGTATCAAGATGTGCTGATTCGCGGCTTCGTGCGGGCCCTGCCGGTTTGAACGTCAGCCGGTGGCCGTGCAGCCGATCTTTGAGTCCCGTCGCAAAGAAGGACTTGGGCCCCTTTTTATCACCTCAGGGAGATCTCTGATGAAACGTTTCCACGACAGGCTGCTGTGGCAGCGGCAGTCGGATTCAGCCGGCCGCGACCGCTTCGCATGCGGCGGTCTGGCGAGCGTCTTGTGCATGTCCGGGTTGCTGGCCGGCTGCGTGGCTTCGCGGCCGATCTCGACCGGCACACTGTTGGCGGAAATGACCGACCTGGCCAGGCTGGCCGAGTTCCCCCAGCCGCCTTTCACCTGCCGACAGGCATCCAGCTACGACCGGGCTTCCATATCGCCTGCGGACGGCGAGAAGTGGTTCGCCAACTCCGACCACGGCAAGTTCCTGCGCACTGAATGGCACGGGGGCCGAACCGAGTACGTGATGATGGACGCGGATGGACCCGGAGCCATCGTGCGCATCTGGTCGGCCAACCCCAAGGGGACGCTGCGAATCTACCTGGACCGGGATGAAAGTCCGGTCCTGGAGGTCCCGCTGTCCGACCTGCTCAGCGGCAAAGTTCCCGGCATTCCCGAGCCGATCGCCCACGTTCGCAGTGCCGGCTGGAACTGTTACTTTCCGATCCCCTATGCCCGGCACTGCAAGGTCACCTGCGACGAGGGGGCGTTCTACTATCATGTCAACTACCGCACGTATCCGTCGGACACGGAACTGATCAGCTTCCGACCCAAAGACCTGAGCGAACTCTCGACGGCGATCGAGCAGGTGGCGGCCCAACTGGCCGGCCGGCCGCCGGCCGAGCCGGAGCCGCCGGCGGAGGCCGAGGCACGCCTCAGGCCGATCGCCCGCGAGGGCGTCGAGGTCGCACCCGGGACCTCGGTCCCGTTTCAAATCAACACTTCCAGTCCGCTGGCGATCCGTGAGCTGTGCGTCAAGCTGGAGGCGGCCGACCGGAATCAGGCCCTGCGCCAGGTGCTGATGACCCTGACTTTCGACGGCAAACGCACCGTGGCTTGCCCGCTGGGAGATTTCTTCGGGGCCGGTCCAGGCTGCAACCCCTACCAGTCGCTGCCCATGGGGATCACCGAGGACGGCCGGATGTGGAGCCGCTGGGTGATGCCCTTCCGCCAGTCTGCCCGTCTGGAACTCTATAACCTCGGGTCGCAGCCGGTACGCGTCCAAGTACGGCTCGCACCGGTCGAGTACCACTGGACGGAGCGATCCATGTACTTCCATGCGGGCTGGCGGTCGGAACGCGACGTCCCAACCCGGCCGATGCGAGACTGGAACTACATCAGCGTTCAGGGCCGTGGCGTGCTGGTCGGCGCCGCCTTCAGTCTGGCTAACCCGGTACGCAAGTGGTGGGGCGAAGGGGACGAGAAGATCTACGTCGACGCCGACAGCTTCCCCAGCCACTTCGGGACCGGTACCGAGGACTACTACGGCTACGCCTGGGGGTCCAGCCAGCCCTTCATGCACGCCTACCATAACCAGCCCCGCTGCGACGGCCCCGGCAGCTACGGTCGGACCGCGGTCAACCGCTGGCACATTCTGGACCGCATTCCCTTCCAGTATCGGCTCCGCTTCGACATGGAACTGTGGCACTGGTGGGATGGCCGGCTGCCGGAAATATCGGTGGTGACCTATTGGTACGCCCGACCTGGAGCGACCAGCAACACCCAACCGGTCCGAGCGGCGGATCTGGAGCCGGCCGCGCTCCCGCCCTACGTGGCCCCCCGAGTGCCCGGAGCCCTGGAAGGCGAAGAAATGCAGATAGTCGAGAAGACCGGCCGGGTCGAGCGCCAAGACATCGAGGGATGCAGCAACGATGGTCACCTCTGGTGGCGGGAGGGCCAGCCGGGAGACCGACTGGTTCTCAGTTTCCCGACGGCGGCCGCGGGCCAATACCGCCTGCTGGCTCGTTTTGTCAAAGCCTTGGATTACGGAATCGTCCAGCTTACGATCGGCGATGAGCCGGCCGGTCAGCCGCTGGACCTGTACAACAAGAGCGTCACTGTATCCGACGAAATCCCATTGGGGGTCTTCAGCCTCCAGGCCGGCGACAACCGGCTGACTGCGGAGATCGTGGGAGCCAACCCGGAGGCCGTGCCCGGCTACATGTTCGGGTTGGACTATTTGCGGCTCGAGCCGGCGCGGCCCTGAGCGATCGCGCGCAAGCGCACGCGGCAAATCGCAGAGCGAAACAACGGCCAGCGGGGAGGCTGGTCGCCTGCCGGCAGTGTGCTTTTTGATCGGGCCGGCCGGCGCACCGCGGGGTGACCCGCAAACCTATGTGCGCGATTCGGCAGCACCTGGTGACGGCCGGCCACCCGGTCGGCCGCGGAAGACCGTCGGGCCTGCGACTGGCGCCGCCGGCAGAGACGCTACACCTAAGGTCCCAACGTCGCGCAGGCCCACGTAGCGCCCAGTTCGCTCCCGGCCCATTCAGCGAGCGGAGTAGAACCGGCCCCACCCTCTTTTGAAAGGATGGGGCCGGCAACGCTACCTAGTCAGCGGACGGTCCGCAGCGTCTCAATCCGCTCACGATGTGAGCAGTTGGACGAAGGGGTTGATGTCGGCAAAACTGACAGTCCCGTCTCCGTTGATGTCAGCCAGGTCCAGTGAGCAGTTCGGATGCTGGGCGGTGTACTCACTCGGACTGGTCAAGGCCAAGACGAAGGGGTTGATGTCCGCGAAGCCGACCACTCCGTCGCAGTTCATGTCGCCGGGCGGGTACATGGGGCCGCTGGCGTGCAGACCCCAAATCTGGATGTCGTCGATGTTCCAGCCGGAGTAGGCATAAGCGCCATTTGCGACCCGGTAGCCCCAACGGATGTAAACCGTCGGCTGGTTACTAGCGACCGCCGAGATGTCGTAGCTTTGCAGCGACCAGGAGTTCTGCTTGATCTCGCTGGAGCCGTTCGACCAGATGGTGGTCCAGTTGGTCCCGTTGTTGGACGCCTCGATCATCGCGTACACGTACGGCTGATAATCACTGTTGAGCCACCGTCGGAACCTGAGGCTGACCTCAGTGGTGTCGGTCAGGTCGATCGGGCCCAGGGTTACGTAGTACGGGCCGCCGGGCGTGGTCGAGTAGTCGCCGTTGAGGTTCACTCCGTAGACGTTGGCGCCCGTGTATCCGTTGCTGGGATCGGGGTACCCGTGCTGGGTTCCGCCCTGGCCGGTGGGGTGTCCGAACGCCCACTGGCCCTGGACTGGCCAGCCGGGGTTGTTGTCCAGCGTCCACTCATATTGGAGGGTGGGCACGCCGACCTTGAGTGAGACGGCCCGCGTCGTATCGCCGTCATGGTCGGTGAGATTAACGAAACTCACCGTATCGGTGTGCACGCCGGTACCCAGGAAGTTAGCGTTGCTGTTGATACTGACGATGACGGTAGTCGTGCCGTGGGCGGGTAGCGTCCCCGATGGATTGGAGATCGAGACCCAGTTCTGGGTCTTGGTCACCTGGTAGTCCAGCGGCGTGTCGCCGAGGTTCTCTATGGTGTAGCTGATGCTGTTCGGGTTGAAGGGACCGCCTTGCGGGCCTTGGGAAACCAGGCCGTCTTCCGGCGTGACTTTCATTCCATGCGGCGGCGTGGGCAGGCCCACGATCCGCAGTGACGGATCGCCGAAGACGTGCCAGGTGTTGAACATGTCCACCCCGCCCGAGCCATAGGCATCCATCATCGAGCACGAGCCGGCAAAGCACAGAGCGCCATACGAGAAATAGGTGTTGGGTTCGAGCTGGCAGTACAGGATGTTGAACTCATCCTGCGCTTCCATGGGCGGCGCCCATGACTGATTGATCGAGGACATGTAGGTCGCGACCGCCCCGGTCAGGTGACCGTCCTTGGTAGCCCGCAACCAGGCCTCGGCGAAGCAGGTGTACCCGTCGAACTGGCCGTTCACGCAAGCCACGCTGATGATGAACGGCAGCATCTCATAGTTGACGAGGGCCGCGATGTGCGAGTTGGAAAAGCCGGTGGTGCCCCAGGAAGTCGTACTGCCGTGGCCGCAGTAATTGATGATTCCGCGCCCATTGTTCAGGCCGTTGGTCACCATGGCGGCGGTGCCGCCGTTGGTGTCGTAAATCTGGTCCACCAGCGTGTAGCCGTGGCCCAGCAGCCAGCCGCGGATTTCATCCATATGCACGTAGTCCGCCTGGCCCTCATCACCCTGCCCGGCACCCTGGGCGGAAGCGATCCCCATGCCACGCCAGAACCAATCCTGTATGGTAGCCGGCAGCGTCTCATGCAGGATCGTCTTCTGAACCTGAGTATCCACGTGGGCGGAGGTTTCGGACGACATGCGTCCAACCATGATGTCGGGATAGTTGTCGCCGCCGGCCAGCTTGGAGTAGGTCGGGTCGGCCGATCCCCCGGAAGCCGTGGGGGTAGCGACCTGAGCCGCGTCGCCGACCAGCAGGACGAACGCCAGGTTACCCTGGTTGTATACGCTCTGGATGTAGTTCTTGATCGAGGTGGCGTTGTTCCCGATCGTTGAAACGCCGACTGCCGTGGTCGGAATGCCGATCGAGTTCTTGTGGTTGATCAGCGGCTGAACGTTGGGCAGCCACTGGTCGTAGCAGATGATCAGCATGTTTCCGATCTCGTTGAGCGGGTTGTAGCGCAGCTCGGGCGTGTAGTTGATGAAGTGGGCCTGGTAGAGCTGTTCGAAGGCCAGGCTCGGACGCCAGGCTACCGTCCCCCGCACCAGCGGGTTGGCCCCGCCCACCCCGACCTGAGCCACCTCGACCGTCAAACTGGTGTATACACGCAGAGTACGGGTTACCGGGTTGTACTGGTACGGGTAAACGTCGACCACCAAGCCGCGGTAGTCGCGCATGATGTAGGGTTCGCCCAGCTCGACCAGCTCTCCGGGGAAGAAGGCGTCGGTTCGGTAAGCGTCGCCGAACTGGTACGGCACCGTGGCCGGGTCGATGGTACGGAGCAGATTCCCCTTCGACGGAACGATGTCGATGTCCTTCACTTCCAGGTAGCTGCACGAAAGCACGCGGGCCTGCATCAACGCCTGGTCCGGGATGATGATGCTGCGGGTCACGTGCGGCAGGTCCGGAGCGCCGGCGATCAGCAAACGCGGTTCGCCGGTCAGCTCTATGTAAACCATCGACTGCCCGTTGACCTCAACCGCGGTCTGCTCGAGCTGTGGGAGCGAGTAGTCGATCACCACGCGGCTGAGGCTGTTCTCCGACACGCTGACCGAGACCCGCTCGCCGGTGGCGGCGACGCTCACCAGCGCTGCCGTGACGCAGACCATCAGCCCCTCGGCCAAGCGGAGCCAGCCCTTGATTGAAGCCATGTAGGGACGCCTGAACATGTTTCCTCCTTCTGTGGTGGGGTTTAGCCGCTCGGGGGTGGCCTCGGCCGCCGCCGTATGCAGCCTCTTTCGCATGAGTCCTCTCGAACGCCTTTGCGGGGCGCCAACGTTACAGCTCGCCCCCCACCGGTGCCAAGACACTCGGTGCCGTGCGCCGGCAGCTAGCGCTCGCCTTACTGTCATCCTACCAAAGCGACTCGCACATTCATAGGCCAGTGTGGCCGCCAAAGGCTTCCAAAATACCCTTTTTGCGGACCCCGTCAGCGGGGGCAGGGTCCGATAACTCCCAAACCTTCGCACACGTCAGTCGGTCAGTGCCCAAGCCTCCGGATCTCGAGCGTGACCTGGCAGTAGCCCACAAGGCCGAGCCACGAGCCAAGCGTCACGAAGCGATTGTCCCCCCCGTCAACTACCACTCCCTCGCCGCCGCGACTGCAATGAGTCGGCCGTCTTCGTGCCCCGTCCGGAAGCTTGTTGAAAAAGTGCTCTCGGTGCTTGAGCAAGTAACGAGGGACCTCCGAGGGCGGCGTTTCTGGCTCGGTGCAACCGTCGCCCCGGACGTGGAATTCCAGGGTTGCGGTCAGTTTCTTAACGGACTGCTCAGCACGGTTCGCGTAGTCATGCCGACGGTAGGCGGCCCTGGGTCGGGCTGGTCATGAATCCGGACGGGCCCGGGTGATGGCTACGGGGAAGCGCGGGAATTGCGCCCGGGGAGAGCCGGCCCGGTTAGTCCTCCCGCCGAATGACCCTCTGCGAGCCAGGCAGGCGGGTGACCGCGAGCACCACAACCTGCCAAGCGTGTGGATATTAAGGCAGGCGTAGCCCGATGACGATTGGAAGGGCAAGTGGGTGATACGAGCGAACGCTCGGGGCGTTCGTGCTCGGCGCGGACGGGCGAGCGATCCGCTCCGCGGCCTGCTCACTGATCCATCGTTCACACCTCGGAGCATCGGCCATGTTCAAGCGCTTGACGGTCGGCAAGAAGATCGGACTGGGCTTCGGCACCATAATGGCTTTCCTGGCCCTGGTCGGAGTCATGACCTACACGGGAATCAGCGGCATCCTCAAGAGCTACGAGCAGATCGTCACCGACAAGCAGGTTGACGCCACGCTCGCCCAGAAGGAGATCGACCACCTGAACTGGGCCGCGCAGGTCGGAAAGCTGCTGACCGACGAAAGCTGCACCCAGCTCACGGTGCAGACTGACGACCACAAGTGTGCGCTTGGCGAGTGGCTGTATGGCGAAGGTCGCCAGAAGGCCGAACAGCGTGCTCCGGCAATTGTTCCGTTGCTCAAGGAGATCGAGGGGCCGCACGCCGAGCTGCACAAGTCAGCCATCGCCATCGCGGAGGTCTTCAAGCGGGAACACGCTGGGTTGCGTCAGACGCTGGCCGAGCGTTACGCGGACCACCTGAAGTGGGTAGCGACGTGCTGGGATGCATTGGCCAGCGAGATGGCGGGGCTGTACACCTACCAGGCGACTCTCCAGAACGCGGTCGAACAGGCCGAGTCGGTGCTGGCGGCCTGCGACAATGACCCGACGCTAGGCGATACTGCGGCTCGTCAGCAGCGGGCCCTGCAAATCCTGCGCGGCCTCAGGTATGGCCCGGAGCACAAGGACTACTTCTGGATCAACGACACCACCCCGCGGATGATTATGCACCCCTATAAACCCGAGATGGACGGGCAGGACCTGAGCGACTATGCCGACCCGAACGGCAAGAAGCTCTTTGTCGAGGGTGCCAAGTTGTGCCAGGCTCGCGGAGCCGGCTTCGTGGTTTACTACTGGCCCAAACCGGGGAGCGACAAGCCGTCGCCCAAGATCTCGTACATGAAGCTTTATCAGCCCTGGGGGTGGATCATCGGCTCGGGAGTCTACCTGGACGAGAACAACCCGGCTCTGCTAAAGCGGGTCGAGGACTTCGCGGCAGGCCGGCCGTTCACCCTGGGGGTCGAGACGGACCCGACCAAGTGCGGGCTGGGCAAGTTCCTGGCCGACCCGGCCACGGTGAAGCTGGCCGCCGAGTTTCCCGAGTTCAAGGCTGCCATGGAGGCCTGCCGGGAGCCGCATCGACGGCTCCACGAGACCGCGGCCAAAGTCGAGCAACTGATCACGGAGCGGAAGTTCGCCGAGGCCAAGGAGCTCTTTGAGGCGACCGCCAACCCGGCGTTGGCCGAGATCAAGGCGCAGTTCGACGCGGCCATCGCCGCTGAGACGCGGATCAAAGAAGGCGCCGCGAAGGCCAATGCCATTTATACGCAACAGACCAAGCCGGCTTTGGAGAAGGTTCAGGAGCTGCTCCAGCAGATCCGCAAGGAGTTCGTGGCCCAGGTCGCGGCCAATGAGAAGCAGATGACGGCTTCGGCCAATGCCACTCGCCGGAACGTGGGCATCGTCGGCGCGGTGGCCATAGCACTGTCCGGGATCCTGGCATTCTTCATTGGTCGTGGGATCATTCGGACGCTCAAGCGGGTAATCACCGGCCTGGCCGAGGGAGTTGAGCAGCTCAACGATGCGGCCGCCCAGGTCTCCACGGCCTCGCAGCAGTTGGCGGAGCGGACCAGCGAGCAGGCCTCGTCGCTAGAGGAGACCTCGGCCGCTCTTGAGCAGATGGCTGCCATGACTCGGACCAACGCCGAGAATGCCCGTCAGGCCAATGACCTGAGCGACCAAGCCCGGTCCGCCGCTCAGGCCGGCGATCAGACCATGGGCAAGCTGAACGTGGCGATGGCCGCGATCAACGAGTCTTCCGGTCAGATCAGCAAGATAATCAAGGTGATCGAGGAAATCGCTTTCCAGACCAACCTGTTGGCCCTCAACGCCGCCGTCGAGGCCGCCCGGGCCGGGGAGCACGGCAAGGGCTTCGCAGTCGTGGCCGAGGAGGTCCGCAACTTGGCCCAGCGGGCCGCCCAAGCTGCCAAGGAGACCACTGGCCTGATCGAAACCTCGGTCGATCGGGCCCGCGAGGGCTCGAACGTCGCCACCCAGGTCGCCGAAGCTCTCAGCAAGATCGTAGGCAACGCCACCAAGGTGTCCGAGCTGATCAATGGCATCGCCCGAGCCAGCCAGGAACAGGCCCAGGGCGTAGAGCAGATCAACACCGCGATGTCGCAAATGGACAAGGTTACGCAAATGAACGCGGCCGGCGCCGAGGAATCCGCCTCGGCCGCGGAGGAGTTGGCGGCCCAGAGTGCCACCGTCAACGGTCTGGTGCAGGAACTGGCCGCCATGGTTCAAGGAATGAAATCCAGGTCGGTCACGCAAACCGGCCCCAAGGGGCTGAAGGCCAGCGCCCGCCGCGCCGACCTCCCGCCCGCTGAGCGACCAACCATCCATACCTCGACGCAACCAGCGGCGGCCCAGCCATCGCCGGAGGAGTCGACGCCTAAGGGCGACTTGGCCGACTTCTAACTGACTGCTCGGCCTTCCGTAACCGAGCCTCGCGGTCGCACTTAATCTTGCCGCAGTGCGGCCGCTCTTTTTTGGCCGGCAACACGCAAAGGGTTGGTCGCTGGGGTAGGGGCCTTCGGCAACCCGTTCTATGGGGTGCGGGGTCAGACCCTGCTTATAGTGTATGGGACGCCGCTGGGGCTCAACTGGCAGTGGGCTGCCAACCGGGGACCCGAAATGTCCGGTGGGCGTCCCCGCGTGCCCTGAGAACGCCTCAGGCGGATTCCTCCTTGGGAGGGGCCTCTTTTATTCGGATGGTACCCCGCAGCTTGCGACCGGCTACTGACTCCTCGTTGGGGTCTGCCGCCGGCATGCTGATAATCCGGGGCTGGGCGGGGGCGGCGGCCTCCGATTCCTCTTCGTCAGGCTCGGTCAGCCAGGCCAGGATGCTGTCTTCCAGGCTCTGCTGACGTGGGATCTGGAACTTGTCCCCGCAGCGCTTGCAGCGTGCGGTCCGTCCCTGCGCCTCCAATGGGAGTCGGTACTTGGCCCCGCATTTAGGGCATGTGCATTTGATCGTCTCGCCCATCGACTCACCTGGACGCGATGCTGCCGAGCAGTTGTCGGCACACATTCTAAGCGCGCACCAAACCCGCGACGAACGAAATATCCCGATTGTCGGCTGAGCTCGCAGGAGGATAAGCGAGATGATATATACGAGGCCGCTTTTTCCGGAGTGCGCTCAGCCAACACACTCCACCATTATCGTATCGACCAGAAACTGTCCTTGCAAGAGAAAAAATGCGCGGTGGCGTATCCTTTCGTGTGTAATCTCGTTGCCGAGGCGTAGGAAGGGCGTATCCTCTGGCCCATATTGAATTAACAGACAAGGAGGACACGCCCATGAGGATCGTAGCGGCGGATTTGGAGCGGACGCCAGTTACC
>CAYZXK010000064.1:0-37220 GCA_964482395.1 uncultured Planctomycetales bacterium
AATCAGATCCTCAACGTTGAAGGTGTGAAAAACCTCGCCCTGAAAATCCACTCGACCGCGCATCTGCCATCCTCCGTGATAGAACCCATGAAATATACGCGATGCCAAAGTGTCAGGCCGAGTTTCTTAGCGACCTGCTAGCGGGCACCTTCACTTATTCGATGATTGGGGAGGTCCGGATCGTGTCCGAAGCGCTTCTCGGCCTTTCGGCAGCCCGATGGTTCTCGGACCTGGCCGGCGGATTCGGACACGGGCGGCTTTCGCCTGGGTAGCGTCGGGGGGCCGGCACGGCGCTTGCTGGCGGTTGGGCTGACTTCTCGGATTGGTGGACTATCGGGAAGCCGGTTATCGGACGCGGCGACCGGCGAACAGGCCTGGGCGGCGGCGGGTCCCCGCCCAGACCGGGTTCAGGCGCTCTTGCTAACCAACTGCGACGCGTCTGGATCCTGGGCTGACGGGAGCGGGGGCAGGGTGGCGGCCAGCTCAGCCCAGGCTGCGGCAGCCTCGTCGATGGTTCGAGCGATTTCTCCGTCCAGATAGCCGGGGGCCAGGTTCTTGGCCGGCCGAGCACCCTCCATTCTGGCTACCCGCCGGAAGGCCTCCGGATGGTCGATCAGCAGGCAGGGCCGGTTCCGGTCGGTGATCCGCCGCTGTTCCTGGCGGAAGGCCCGGAAAACCGGGTGCCGCTGCACGAAGTCATTCAGGCTGGTGTACTGGCTGCGCCCGTGGATGATGTCGAAGATGTTGCCGCAACTGATAGGCGAGAAGACGCAGGGGCTGATGTCGCCGTTGGCGTAGATGTGGAAGTAGTACTTCCCCGCCGCGATGCAGCCGTCGGTGAAATGGGCGTCATTCCAGAAGTCGCCCAAGAAGATGGGGCGCTGCTGCTCCCGCCACCGACAGATAGTCTGGCGGAGCAGGGCCCGCTGCTCGGCGGTGACCATCAGGTCCGGACGCGGGGAGCGGCCAATGGGTTGAAGCAAGAAGAACCAGCCGAAAAGGTCCCCTTCTTCGATTCGCAAATCCAGAAACTCGTCGGTGCAGATGGCCTCGCAGTTTTCGCGGGTGACGGTGGCCGAGAAGCCGGTCATCACGCCCTGCTCGGCCAAAAGCTGGCGGGCCCGTCGATTCTGTGCATATATGCCCCGGCCGCGACGCGCGTCGGTCTGATGCTCGAAGCCTTCCACGCTGATGGCCGGGAAGACGTTGCCGACCGCCCCCAGTCGGCGGGCGATCTGGGCATCGATCAGGGTGCCGTTGGTGTACACCAGGAAGCCCCGGTCGCTGAAGGTTCGGGCCAGGCGAGTGATGCTCTGGTCGGCCCGTTCCCGCAGGAACGGCTCGCCGCCCGACAGCGTTATCAGTGTGACCCCCATGTCGACCACTTCCCGGACGATCTCTTCCAGCCGCTCGTAGGGCAGGTCGCAGCCGTCCTTGGTGCTCTTGGCGTAGCAGCCCGGGCAGCTCAAGTTGCAACGGTCGGTTGGTTCCAGCACCACTGTGCACGGGGTGGCGGCCCCGGCGGATTGCGCGTCATCCCGACGGTAGATGTCGTGGCTCCAGGTGTTGATGAAGCGGAGGATGGCCCGGGCGGCCGCAGGGCGCTCATTGATCAAGCGATACAAGAAACCTTTCAAGTGCAGGCCCAGCCAGCGCTCGTGGCGCAGTCGCTGCTGGTCGTGCTCCCGCTCCTGGTAGGCCCGCTCCAGGCGGTTGAGCAGCCGGGCCAGAACGAAGTTCCGCAGCACCGGCACCCCGAGAGCCAGCCCGGTGCCACGCACCGTCGCGCCGAATGCCCACTGTGCGAAACGATCCTGCAATCTTGCCGGCATGCGCATGTCTACACCCCTTTGGGCGTCTCCGACCTAGCCCCAGACAACCCGGCCGAGCCGTCGGCCAGGGGCAACCAGGCACCACCGACCGCCGGCACCCTCCCGGCAATCGGGCTGCCGTAACGACATCGGTCCTTGACGGTCTCCAGGAAGGACCGCATCTCCTGCTTCCAGGATTGCAGCGTGGTTCGAGCCGTACGGGCGTTGGACCAGAGTTGAGCCAGCTTGTCCCGCAGCGGGCTGGGCTGGCCCAGTAGGGCCTTCAGGCGTCGCAGGCTCCACCCGCCCCAGCGGTAGAACTGCCGATGGGCCTCCAGGACCGTCCTTTGAAACGCTTCAATTCCCAAACGGCTGTGACCATAGACGCAGTGCGTCCCGTCATAGTAATCCCAGTCCTGGGGAAAACGGTCGAGGATCAGATAGGGGCGCATCTGGTTCATGAGCGGTGTGCCCGGGAAGGGGGTAAGGATGCTGATCTGGAGCGACTCCAGGTGGCTGCGCCGGGCGAAGTTTACGATCCGGTCGGCAGTCTGCCGGGTGTGCTCGGGCCCCAGCACGAACATGCCGTGAATCCAGAACCCGTAATCGTGAAGAGTCCGGCTGTCTTCCAGCAGTCGCGACTCCAGCGGGCCGGGGCCCCGGTAGCCCTTTCGCCAGCTCCGGGCGGTCTGCTCGTCGATGGTCTCATAACCGATGTAAAGCACGTCGCCTCCGGCTTTCTGCATCCAGCGCAGGATTCCGTCGTCACGCCGGCGGCGGGTCGAATCCAACCAGTGAAAGTCGGTCCGAACCTGGGCATTGAACCGCATCCCCAGCGGGGCCAGTCGCTGGCACAACTGGCGAGTCCAGTCCCGGTCGGTCACGAAGTTGTCGTCGTAGAAGAACACGTGGCTGAAGCCGGCCTCGGCGTGCCGTTCCAAATCGTGCAGCACTTTGTCCACCGACTGGCGGCGCACCTGCCGGCCGAACATCCGAGTGACCGTGCAATATTCGCATCCGTAGGGGCAGCCCCGCGAGGCCATGACCGGGAGCGGATAAAGTTCCCGCCGACGATAGCCGCGCAACAGCCGGTCGAAGTCGCGCACCAGGAAATGATTCAACGTCGGCAGAGTATCCAGATTCTCCAGCGGCCGGCCCTCCACAATCCCCTCGGTGATCTCCCCGGCCGCGATCGCTTCGATCACCGACTCCCCTTCGCCGCGCACCACGATGTCCCCCCAGCGAGCCGCTTCCTCCGGGCAGAAGGTGGCGTGGACCCCGCCGAAAACGATCCGTGGCCCGGCCCCGTCCCGGCGAATCCGCTCGGCCAGCGCGTAGCCCTGCGCGGCGGTAGGCGTCATGATGCTGATGCCGACCAGGTCGGACGAGCAGACGTCCTCCCAGGCGGAGCGGTTGGCAGTGAGTGGACCGGAGACGTTCTCGTTGTACACCGCCACGTCATAGCCCCGCTGCTCCAGGATGCTGGCTAGCGTGATAGGTCCCAGCAGCGGCCAACGCCCGATCCAGGCATTGAAGGGCCGCCCGGGGCGTCCCCGCGGCTCGATGAACCGGATTCTGCGTGGTCGAGTCATTTGAACCAACCCGGTACGATCGACCCTGCGATCCGGCGTCCGGTAACTCAGATCGCCCGACAGCCTTGATGATATGCGTTGCTCGCCCGACCGCGCCGCTGCCGGCAAGCTGAGATCGGTGCCGAATCAGCCTTACCAACTTAAACATTAACCGGGCCCCGGCAAACTGTCCACAGGCGGTCGGCATCGCCAACAGGCTCAGAGTCGGCCGGCACTGGATTGGCCACTTCCTGCCCCCGCGGGCCGGCGACCCGGCGCTGTTAATGCCAAGCGTGCCTTCGCTGCGGCGTGGCGGCCGGGTCGGGCCGCGGACGGTTGAAATGGCAGCCTGCGGGCCGGTTGACTGCTACTCCGGGGCGCAGAGAATTACGGGGCGGCCACCTGGCGGCCGGGAGCGGATAGCGTGCCCGGAGAATATCGGCCGGTCGAGGCCGGCATGGAGGTATGAGTCCAATGGAGCAGCCCTCCTCGCATCTGAAGGTCAAGCGGGCGGGCGGGGTGTCGATAGTGGAGTTCGCCGACCGCAAGATTCTGGAAGAGCTGTCGATCCAGGAGATTGGCGAGGAGCTGCGGGCGATAGTGGAGGGCGAGCCGGGCCCGCGTTTGCTTCTGAATTTCCAGAACGTGGACCACCTGGCCAGTGCCGCGCTGGGCATGCTCATCACGCTCCAGAAGAAAGTCCAGGAGCAGAACGGGACGCTGAAGCTGTCCAACATCAATCGTCAGATCTTTCAGGTTTTTCGGATCACGCGGCTGAACCGCGTCTTCGATATTCACGAGACGGCGGAGGAGGCTCTGGCTTCGTTCGGACAGGCGTGAGCACCCGCGGCCCGCGTTGCCATGGTACGGCAATGAAGGTGCCCCCCGAATTCGGCATCGACGACTCCGAGCTGATCGACATCGCGGTCTGCAACGACCTGCGCTGTGTGCGCGAGCCGGAGGCGGCCATCATGGCGGCCCTCAAACGCCACGGCTACGACGACGACACGATCTTCGCCATCAAGCTGGCTTTCGAGGAAGCGGTCACCAACGCGGTCAAGCACGGAAACTGCAACGACCGCAGCAAACGCGTTTACCTGCGATACTATGTGGATGCCGATCGGGCCGTGTTCATGGTGCGGGACGAGGGCTGCGGGTTCCGGCCCAAGGAGGTGCCCGATCCGACCGCGGACGAGAACTTGGAACGACCCAGCGGCCGGGGGCTGATGCTGATGCATTCCTACATGACCAGGGTTTGCTTCAGCGAGGCCGGCAACGAAGTCTGGATGCTCAAGGAGCGGCCCAAACGCTGAATGACCGCGCGCCACGCGTGCCGCACGGGTTGCCCGCCCCGGCGCCCCCGGTCCGAACGGCCGTCGGGCGGTACGCCGCGTGAATCCTCGGAGCCGGGCCTATTCGCAGCGTACCGAGAGCCTCAGAACGTCCAACAGCACCTGCCCACGCGCGTAGAAGTTGCCCCCTTCTTTTACGGTCTCGCCTCCCACCACGATGTGGTCGGCTTTACGGGGGTCGTAAATCGCAACGTGTTCCTGGCGCACGCCAGGGAGAGCACGCGGCTGCTCAATCCAGCTTCGGGCCTTCAGGTCATATAGCCACACGCTCCTGGTACCCCGATCGCCGGCGTCGGAGAGAGGGAGTCCGCCTACCACCACAAGCAGGTCCTTGCCGGGGTCGTAAGTGAGACTGGTGCCCTCCACCGGGGTGGGGGCCGGCTCTCGGGCCGGATGTCTGGTCCACCTGAGGCTGCTCAAGTCGAGTTCATATATGAAGTTGTCCATGACGGGCTGGCCGCGGTCGTGGCCTGCGCCACCGAAGATGAACATCCGGCTGCGCTGTTCGTCGACTGCGGCGGCAAGGTTCCAGCGCGGCGAGGGAATATCCCCGCCGGCGGTCAGGCGGCCCCAGGTGCCCGCCACCAAGTCGAACGCCCAGAGGTCATTGAGCGGGGTGAACCCGTACTTCGGATCCGGGCCGGCGTCGCCGGCGAAAAGCACCAGCCGATCACGCGGCGGATCCACTACTAGGACGCACCCGTTTCTGCCCGGCGGTCCGTCCGGCAAACGCTGCCAGACCCGCGCACCCTCACCGGCCAACTCAATGAACCACAGCTCCCCGGAGGGCCGGTCCGCGCCACGCTCCCAACCTCCGAACACGTACGCCCGGTCGCGCTTGGGATCATAGACGAGCCCTGGCAAGGTGGCGGCCCGCGGCCCCGGCCCGGTCGTCTCGATGACCGACCATTCGAAAGTCTCCAGGTCGAGCCTGCGCAACAAGGGCGGCTGGTCTTTGTGCTGCGGGTCCGAGCCGCCGAAAACCAGCATCGCGTGACGCTTCGCGTCGTAGGCGGCCGCCGCGTGAGCGATGGCCGCAGGCAGAGGGCGCTCGATACGATCAATTGCCACTGTGCATTGAGCCGGCCCGGGTTCGGCCGCCGACACTCCCGCAATTAGGCCGCATAGTGCGATGAGCCACGCGCGATCCAAAAGATTTGCCGAGGTGAGGCCCATATCCGCTCTCCAACCCGAAGTTCCAGTCCCTCGGCAGCCTAACGCGGACGCGGGTGGGCCGCAAGGCGGGGTCGTCGGACCAGCCGGGCCACTGGGGGCGGCCAACCAGGCAATATGAAGTTGGGCCGAGGGGGCTGCGCGGAGCGGCTACTCGATTGGCGGCGGGGTCTTATCGTTGGCCGGGCCGCGCGACCCGGTCGCCGCGTCGATCGAGTAGATTGCTAGCGCCGTCCAGATGCACCCAAAACTGATCCCGTGTGCAAGGCTGAATGGCTCCCCAAAGGCCAGTACTGCCAGCAGGAAATGCCCGGTGGGAGAGAGGTATTGCAGGAAGCCGAGGGTTGCCAGGCGCAGTCGGCGGGCGGCCTTGGTGAACAGCAGCAGGGGTGTGGCGGTGATCACGCCGGCCAGCATGAGCAGCAGGTCCATTGGCGGGGATGCATTAAGGAACACGATCCGGCCGCTGACCATCTGGTAGCCCAGGTAGGCCAGGGCCGCGGGCGTCAGAATCGCGGTCTCGACGGTCAGGCCAACCAGGGCATCGACGCTGGCGGTCTTTCGCAGCAGGGCGTAGGTGCCAAAGCTGACCGCCAGGAACAGAGCCAGGGCCGGAAACTGACCGCCCCGGACGGTGAGCACAGTTACCGCCGCACCGGCCAGCAACACGCTGACTGATTGCCAGCGTCGTAACCGCTCACGCAGAAAGATGAACCCCAGCAGGACGTTAACCAACGGGTTGATGAAATAGCCCAGGCTGGCCTGCAAGACCTGCTGGTTGGCTACGGCCCAGATGAACCCCAGCCAGTTTCCGCCAATCAGCAGGGTGGTCGTGCAGAGGGTAAGCAAAGTGCGCGGGCTGCGCAACGACTGACGGACCGCTGGCCAGTCCCGGCGCAGGGCCACCAGCGCCAGCAGCAAAACCGCCGACCAGATGATCCGATGACAAAGGACTTCCAGCGTGGGGACGTGGCTGACCGCTCGGAAGTACAGCGGGAAGATCCCCCACAGGCCGTAGGCCGCCACGCCGTAGATCACGCCTGCCCGGCTGGCCGTCCCAGTATGGGCCGGGCGGACCGGACTGGCATGCGAGTAACCCGGGCTGGCAGGCGGTTGAAGTCGCACTTAAGAGCATGATACAGCAGCCCGCCCGGAGGGGCGGCGCCCTCGGGGTGCGCGGGCAGGCGGGCTGGCCCGGGCTAGCGTCATTCGAAACTGGGCCGCAGGTTCTAATCGTCGGCGACCAATAGGAAGCGGTAATCTCCGAATGCACTTACGGAAGGTAGGTGGCGGACGGCCCGGGGTGAGGGCAAATCCGGGAGACCTTGGGGCCACCCGACGGCATGCCCGGTGCGGGCAGGCCGGTGCTGCGGCGCTTGCAACCAGCGGTTACCAGCGGCCCGACCGGGCATGCCCATCAGACTTGGAAAAGGAGACCGGCAGTGACCTCGCAGTACCCCGGCAGGCGACGGCGGGCCCTGTTGGGCACCCTGTTTGCCGTCGCAAGCAGCGTGGGCCTGGTAGCGCTGGCCCTGATTGGTCGACTGGCGACGTTGAGCGACGTGGTAGTCTTTCCAGCGGTCGTAACGCTGGCGGTCGTGATGGGGCTGGGAGCGACGCTAACGATCTTCAACCTGGGCGGCAGGGAGGGGGCCCCGCCGGCATGAGCGGCAGGCTGCCGCCCTGAGTGAATCGGTCGCTGGCCGGTCCTGCGTATTCTGATCGGGCTGTGGTCCATTGGGCGGCTGAGCGGGCGGTCTCAGGTTTCCGGTCGCCGCCCGCCGGCAGCTCCGACCGACAGGCCGCTGTCCCGCAGAAGCTGAAGCACCTCGCGGGCGATTTCCTCGATCGCTTTGTATGAGACATCGATGCAGCGCCAGCCGTATTTGGTCATCTGGGCACGGGCAGCCCGCAGTTCGTGGCTGATCTGGGCCGGATGGGTGTACCGCTCGTCCACGTTCGCGCCCCAGCTCCGCATCCGGGCCTGGCGCACGCTGCGCAGGCGGTAAGGGTTGGCGGTCAGACCGATCACGCGCCGGGGGTCGATTTTGAGCAATTCCAGCGGCGGTTCGGCGTCCGCAAAAAGTGGCACGTTGGCGGCTCGAATGCCCAGGTAGCCCAGGTAGAAGCAGGTGGTGCTTTTGGAGCAGCGCGACACACCGACCAGCACTACGTCGGCGTCCTTCAGCTCGCTGAGCCGACAGCCGTCGTCATGGGCCAAGGTGTATTCAACCGCGTCGATTCGATCGTAGTGGGCCTTGTCCGACTCGTAGAGGATTCCCGGTTTGGCCAGCGGGGCACTTTTCAGCAGATCGTACAAAGCGACCAGCACCGGTCCCAGCAAGTCCACTACCGGTACCATGTGATGTCGAGCGGCTTCCTGAATGGCTGCCCGCAGCTCCTTCGAGACCAGGGTATAAAAGACCAGGGCGCGGCTCTTGGCGGCGCTTTGAATCAGCCGGCAGACCGTCTCGACCGTGTCCACGTTGCCCTTCTGCACCAGGCGCACCCCGCTCGGTTCGAACTGCACCAGGGCGGCCCGGACCACCTGGAGGCAGGTGCGACAGGTTCCGTCGGAGACCAGGTAGACAGTCGGAGTTCTCTGCCTGGACATGAGCTGCTCCGCAGGCGGGGCGAGTAGTCCCGCAAGCTTTTGGCCCCAGCTATCGCCATAACATGATCAGGTTGCCGAGCAATTGTGGGCAATAGGCATAGCCGTGGACTTTGGCCCATGAAGAATACTCGCCCCGGCGGGCATCCAGGCGGGTCAGATTGCAGCCCCAGACGCGGTTGAGCCGGGCTTGTGGACCGAAGGAGGCCAGCGGCACAGCCAGCTCCGCGACCCAAGCGTCCGGCCCGACGGCCACGGCGACCCGGGCTCCGCTCTGCCAGGGCTCCGAATTGCCCATCGGCGGTTCGGTGCGGCAGCCCTTGCGTGCGACCAACAGTCCGGTGGGCTTGACTTGCAGGCAATAAAGGTCGCTGCTGGTGCCGGAGTGGGTGTCGCGCGGGTCGAGCAGGATCTCCACCACGTCCTGGCCCCAGGGCGTGGCTCCCTCGACGGGGATGAGGTTATCGGCCTGCCACTGAGGTCCCTGCCCGGGCTGGAGCCAACAGCGCAGGCCCACGTACAGGCACTCTCGGTCCAGGCCGAAAAATGCCTGGGTAGGCAGGGCCGGCCGATCCTGCTCGGGTTGGTCGGGCGGGTCGAAGCGGCAGACTCGGAAGTCGCCGGCGGCGTTGTTCACCGACAGCGGCCAGTCCTCCAGCCGGCCGTCTATGACCGGCGGTTTTTCCAGCGGCGGGCAGACCGCCACTGCCAGACGGGCCGGCACCCGAAGGGTTCCGGTCGTCGGACTATCGAAGGCTAGCTCGAGTGGATGTACTCCGTCGGCGTTATATGCCAGACCGGGCAAGAGCACTTCGAGCCGGGCCGGTCGGCGAGCACCGGGCTCCACGTTCACCGGGACCTCGCCCGCCAACTGCCAGCCCGGCGGCAAAGCGGGCAATGACCAGCGGCCCTGTAACGGTCGATCGCTGGTGTTCTCGATGCTGACCAGGACCTCGGCCCGCAGGCCCGTCTCCTGCAAAGTCAACCGGACGCCTTCGACCATCGGGCACACCCGCTCCACCTGGCTCATCATCCGGCCCCATTGGGAAAGACTCTCGATCTGGCGTTGCCGAAGAGAGGGGTCGGGCTCGAACTGACCGGCCAGCTCTTGCAGCATCAGCAGGCGAGCCAGACGCAGTTCGCTCGCGCTCCGTGGCCAGCCGGTCGGCTTGCAGCTCAGCAGGTTCTCCAGGCAGGCGTCGGTCCCCGCCCAGCGGACTAGCTGCTCGGCCAGCCGCCGGGCCAGCAGCGGTTTACCGTTCTCTTCCAGCAGCTTCAACAGCTCGTAGTCCTCCAGTCCACGCCGCAAACGCTTCAGCCGGATCGAGGGCACGGGCCGATCATGCAGCCCGTAGGGCTCGCCCGCGTAGATCAGCCCCGATTCCGAGCAGAAAGCCCGCTCGCTGCGGTCCGAGACGACCGGTCGCAACTCAGCGGCCCGCTCAACCCAAATGGCCTGGCTTTCATAGCGATATGCCTGCCACGGCAGGATGCACACATCGATCGGCGGGGACTCCACGGCCAGCGAGCCGCCGTAGGGCGGATTGTCCGGCATGAACCAACTGCGACCTCCGGCCTGCTGGGCCTGCCGCATGGCCGAGGGCTCATACCACCTGGCCGGCGGGCACCAGATGCCCACCTCCAGTTGCTCGGTGGGCGGCGCGTTGTACCAGCCCAGCCCCTGGAGCGACCGGGCCGGCAGGTGCGCTACCAGCGGCGGCTGAATGTCCGCCTGCCGCAAGAGTTCCCCCAACCGGCGTACCCGCTCGACCGTACCGGCCGACAGAGGCTGCGGCGGGCACAACCGCAAAAACGCCCGGTCCAACCACCCCCGCTGGGCAAAGTGCCGCTGGCATTCGAGCAGGTAGGCCGTCAGCAGGCTGGCATACTCCGGCGAACCCACTCCGCCATTCCGGTCTGCACTGGGATACTCCAGGCTCACCGGCAGAGGCCAAAGCTCCAGCCGCACGCGATCTGGAAAAGCGGTTCCATCCAGCCAGCCGGCAACAAGCCGATCGTAGTCGTCCCATTCCACCTCCAAAGTACGTTCCCCCAACAGACGGTACTTGGGAAATGACGCCCAGAGGATCGGCAGGGTACGGTGCTCGTGAAACAACAGCATGGTCTGCCCGACCAGCCGCAGGGCCGCCAGGTGACTGGGGGTCTGCGGCAGCAAGCGGGTTTCCTCGGCGGGGAGAATCGGCCAGCGTAGATGCTCGGCCAGCAGGTCGCGGGGATCGACCCGGCAGATCACCGGCAAGCTGGTTGGACCGGGCAGCGCCACCGGGAGGACCTCCAGATGAATGTCGCAGGCCAGGACCGGCCGCGAATCGGTAGTGCGATGGACTTCCAGCCTCCCCCGATAGGGGCCGGGTGCGGTGGTGGCAGGGACCCGCAGATCCAGCCAGACCAGTTCGTTGCGCGGCTCGGTCAGCCTGACCGGGCCGCCTCCGCGCGGCGCCTCCCACGGCACCAGAATGTCCGGAAAAAGGGTCGGGCTGGCCGGCCGACCGGTCCGCTGGGTGTACCAACTCCGCAGGTTTTCGACCTGGACGTAGTGTACACGGTACACGGTGAAGACCGAGTCAGAGGGCAAGACCCCGCCGGGCCCGGATAAATCGCTCGTCCGCACGTCTAGCGGCCCAGCCGGTAGGGTGCCGGCCCGGAGAGCTAACTGAATCGCGACTGTCTCATTCAGCGCTGCCTTCAGGTGGAGCTGCCCGCGAGAAGCCGAATAGAACTCGTTTTCCAGGCTGGGTGGGCTGTCGAAAGTCAGTTCCTCGTCGCCGCCGACCAGCCAGGCTGTCACCGTTTGCCGGGCCCCCGGCAGCGTGCAACCGGCGCTGGCCGCCAGCAGCACCAGGCCGAGCGCCGCCGAGAGCCTCCGCCGCATGCTCATCCACCTGGGGATCATGACGTCGGCTCACGGCAGCCCTGCAACTGATAGAACTTTCGCGGCGACTCGGGATGGTTCGTGCGGGCGGAAAGGTATATGGCTTCCAGCAGGGCGCTGACCGCCAGGTGCCGGTCCATCGGAGCGGCAGCCCGGTCCCGGGCCTGGCCGCAGATGGATTCCGCGAATCGCAGCAGTTCGCTGGTCAGGAAGTCGCCCGGCAGCGGTCGGTGGTCGAGGTCGGCTCCGCTGGCGTCGGTCAGGCGGACCTCATCGTCGGTGAGGGTGGCGATGGCGGCGGGGCCGTGGTGGACCAGTCGGCGTTCGAACGGCGGCCGGTCCCAGGCGGCCTGCAAGACCGCGATGCCTTCCGCGGGAAACCTCAGGATGGCCACCGCGACATCTTCAGTCTCGCGATTCACGCCGACGGGCGACTTGCCCAGCCTGCCGACCAGGCCGACGGCACTGTCGGGGATGCCTCGGACGGCGACCAGCGCTTCGAGGAGGTGGTAGGCGGCGTCGGGGAGCACTCCACCGGCGGCGTCGGTCAGACGCGACTGCCAGGCGTCGGGGCCTGGTCCGGGGGCCCCGGCCCGCAGGTCCGAGAACACCGGGACGAAGTCGGGGGGCCAGTGCAGTTCGTGCCAGACGTGGTCGGCCACATACTCCCACCATGAGGCCACGCGATAGATGGTTGGCAGTTGCCGGCTGCGGGCCACGACCTCGCAGGCCTCGGCGAAACTCCGGGCCAGCGGGGGCAGGCGCCAGACGTGCAGCCCGCGCTGCGCGGCCATGCCGGCCAGCTCCAGGTCTGCCCGGGTGGAAACCGCGAGCACCACGGCTTGCAACTCGGGGTGGGCCAGGAGCAGGCGCGGGTCATCGAAGCGGGGCAGGCCGGGAACTGCCGCCGATGCGGGCATCCCCGCCTGGCCGACCGGCTGCAACAGCACGCAGGCTTCGATGGCCGCGGCCAGGGGCGGCAAGCGGGGCCCGCTGGCGATCAGGCCGACCTGGATAGGGCCCGGAACCTTCTGCTCATTGTTTGATGTCACGGCCATCGTATAATGAACCCGCTCGGTTCACGTTCGACAAGGTTGTCCCGACCGGACGCGGCCTGGTTGCCGCGTACCACTTTGATCGGAACGAGACTGCAAGCCGACATTTTGCCGCCGCTGGGGGGCGGCCGCCAGCGTGGCGAAGAAAGCTGCCGGGGTTGTCAGATCTTGTCTTTTGGGCTTGCCGATCCCGACATCGGCCCAGATAAGTTCTGCCGCTCAATGTGATTCGGAGGTTCTGCCGATGACGCAACCGCTGACGGTCATTCACAGGACGGATTTGCCCGAGCTGGCCAGTCGTGGCAAGGTGCGCGATATCTACAAGTTGGGTGGTCGGTTGATGATCGTGGCTACCGACCGCATCTCGGCGTTCGACGTCGTAATGGAACAACCGGTACCGGGCAAAGGCATCCTGCTGACGCAGATGTCGCGGTTCTGGCTTGAAACGCTGCCGGCCTGCACCCCGCATCACCTGGAGTATGTAGTTTCCGACGAGCGCGTGCCGGAGGGGTACGCCCCCTATTTGGATCAGCTCCGCGGTCGGGCGATGGTGGTCAAACGGGTGGAGATTTTGCCGGTTGAATGCATCGTTCGCGGATACATCATGGGCAGCGCGTGGAAAGAATATGAGGCCACCGGACAGGTGTGCGGGATCAGGCTGCCGGAGGGACTGCGGCGCGGCCAGCGGCTGGCGGAGCCCATCTTCACCCCCTCGACCAAGGCGGTCGTCGGACACGATGAGCCGATTTCTTTCGACCATGCCTGCCAGATGGTGGGACGTTTCCTGGCCTGTAAGCGGTCGGTATCGCTGGATGCCCGCGACCTGATGGAGCGGGTACGCCGCCGGTCGCTGGACATTTACCTTCAGGCGGCCCGGCATGCCGAGCAGCGCGGCATCCTGCTGGCCGACACGAAATTCGAATTCGGACTGCACGAAGGGGAGCTGTTGCTGGCCGACGAGGTCCTGACGCCGGACTCCTCCCGCTTCTGGCCGGCCGACCGATATCGGGAGGACGGCGAGCTGCCCAGCCTGGACAAGCAGTTCCTGCGAGACTACCTGGAATCTCTGGGATGGGATAAGCGGCCGCCACCCCCGCCCATCCCGGACGCGGTCATCGAGCAGACCCGCCTCGGATACATCGAGGTGTACCGGCGGCTGACCGGCCTGGAAGCGCCATTCCGGGAGAGCTGCTGACCAAGTCGCTTCCGGTGCCTTGTTTCTCGCTCGTGCGCCGGGCTAAGTGGTGCCGTGAATGCTGCGCAGTACGCTCAGGCGGCGCTGGGCCTGCTGACGGGCGATTTGGGTCTGGGGTGCCAGGCCCTGGCATTGCTCGACCGCCCGAGACGCCGCGGCCACCACTTCCGCGGTCACCTCCTCAGCGCGCAATGCCTCCCCCGTGAGTACGGTGACGTGGTTGTTCGCGACCTGTGCGAAGCCGCGATCGACGAACAGCCGACGAGTAGTGCCGCCCCGGGTATATCGGAGCTGCCCCGTCCCCAGCTCGCAGACCAGAGCGGCTCGGTCTCGCAGAATCCCCAGCTCGCCGTCGTGGGCCGGGATTACCACCGCGTCGGCGGTTTCCTCCAGCACTTGCCGCTCGGGAGTCAACACCAGCAGTTTGATGTCACTCGAGTCACCCATGAGCTGATCGCCTTGTATGCCGGTCCGGCCTGCCGGTCAAGAGTATTATCGGCTGGCAAGCTGCGTCGGCTCCAAGTACCGAGCGGAACTCGGCATCCACGAGCAAGCCTGGCGGTCAGAAAGACGGTTGGTCGGCACGCCGGCTCAGGTGCTCTTGCAGGCCTGGCAAGTGGGTTTGGCGGGTTTTGCCTGGGCGGAGTCCTGGCCGTTGCCCGACCCGCTGTCCTTCTTCTTCTCCGCCTCGGCCGCCTTCTTGTAAGACTCGCTGCGGTAGTCGGTGACATAGAAACCGGAGCCCTTGAAGATGAGTCCGCCGCCGGTACCCAGCAGCCGTAGCAGCTCGGGCCGGCCGCAGGCGGGACACTTGCGCAGTGGCCGGGCGGTGATCGGCTGATAATGTTCGAATCGGTGGCCACAGGCGTCGCAACAATAGTCATACGTCGGCATCAGGTATCCCTCGTCGGCGGTTTGGATTCACTGACTTTGCCTTCCGGCTCCGCTTGGGCCGGCGGCGGGCCGCTGGAAACGACCACCCGGGCGGGCCGCAGGACGCGTTCCGACATTGCATAACCACGGGTCACCTGCTGAAGCACGGTTCCGGCCGGGTGTTCGTCGCTGGGCTGCTGCAAGATGGCTTCGTGCCGGTCGGGGTCGAAGAGCTGTCCGACAGCATCGATCGGCGTGACCTCCCGGTCGCGAAGCACCTTGAGCAGGTGGTCATAGACAATTCTCACCCCCTCGGCGACCGACTTGGCATCGGTCGCCGCCTGGGCCGCTTCCTGGGCCCGCTCGAAGTCGTCGAGCACTACCAGCAGGTCGCGGGCGAAATCGGCCTCGGCCAGTCGGCGAGCTTCCTGCTGGGCTCGCAGGGCCCGCTTCTGCTGGTTCTGGATCTCGGCCATCAGTCGCAGATTCCGGTCGCGCAGCTCTTGCAGCTCGCGGCGCAGCGCGACCAGCTCGTCCTCGCCGGCCGGCGCGGCGGCCGGCGCGGCCTGGTCGGCGGCGACCGGGTCGGCCCGCGAAGCCGGGCCGGGCGATTCAGCCCTGGCCGGAGCGGGCGGCTCGGCCGGTTCTGGTGCGGATGGCGGATCCGGCTGATTAATCATCTTGGTCCGACTCACGCGTCAGGTACTCCTTGACTCGCTCGAAAAAGCCCTTGGACTCGGGCAGCACGCTCTTGTCCTCGGTGGCCGCGAAGCGGCGCAACAGCTCGGCCTGCTCGCGGCTGAGTCTCTTGGGAATCTCCACCACCACCTGAACAATCTGGTTTCCGCGGCGACCGCTGCGCAGGTTGGGTAGACCCTTGCCGGGCAGTTGAAAGACGGCCCCATGCTGGGTGCCGGGCGGGATTCGCAGCGGGGTAACGCCGGTTAGCGTGGGCACATCCACCTGGGCTCCCAACGCCGCCTGCGTGAAACTGATGGGCAGCACGCAAACCAGGTGGTCGCCGTCGCGCTGGAAGAACTCGTGCGGGCGGATGCGGATCACGCAGCGCAGGTCCCCGCGTTGTGTGCCGGAGGGACTGGGCTCGCCTTCGCCCCGCACCCGGATGCTCTGGCCGTCATGCACTCCCGGGGGAATCTTGACTTCGATCAGTCGTTCGCGGGTTCCGCGGCCGGTCCCGCCGCACTCGCGGCAGGCCCGGTCGACCAGCCAGCCGCGGCCCAGGCATTGTGGGCACTCGACCACGCTGCGGGTGACGAAGAATCCCATGCTTCGCTGGTGTTCGACCTGGCCGTAGCCGCCGCAGGTGGGGCAATTGCGACGGCGCGACCCGGGCTCGCAGCCCTGGCCATCGCAGCGCTGGCAGAGGTCCTGTCGCTGGAAGCGGAGCGACTTCTCGACCCCGGTCAGGACCTCCTTGAGGTCGACCTCGATGACCGTCTGGATGTCCACGCCCCGGTCGACCCGGGTGGCTGTGAACCCGCCAAAGGCGCCGCCGAAAAGGTCGCTGAAGATGCTGAAGATGTCGTCGACCGCCATGCCGGAGAAGTCGTGGAGGCTGACGCCGCGGAGGCCGGCATGGCCGTAACGGTCGTAGCGCTGGCGTTTTTCGGCGTCGGAAAGAACCTCGTAGGCTTCGGCGGCTTCCTTGAAGCGCTGTTCGGCGCCCGGCTCCTTGTTGCGGTCGGGGTGGTACTTCAGGGCGGCCTGCCGATAGGCGCGTTTGATCTCTTCAGGGGTAGCGTCGCGGCGGACGCCGAGCACCTCGTAGTAGTCGCGTTTCTCGGTCACCATGGGCCTCGACCGGAAAAGCAGGTGTCAGCGAGCCGCGACCGGCCGGCCGATCGCCCCCTACTATCGGACGGCCGGCGGGGAGCAGTTAACGCGACAGGGGCAGCCGCCTGCGCGAGCGCCCCTGTTGCCGTATAGTGATCCGCCTGGGCAGCGCCGGGAGAGCCAGCCTGGCGCTGCCGCCAGCGGTTGCGCTCAGCGTGTGGCACCTTCGATCTGCTCGTGCTTGTCCTCCTTGAATTCGGTGCACAGCACGTCGGTGGTCAGCATCAGCCCGGCGACGCTGGCGGCGTTCTGGAGGGCGACGCGGGCCACCTTGGTCGGATCGATGATTCCGGCTTCGATCATATCCACGTACTGGCCGCGGAGGGCGTCGAAGCCGAAATTCTTGGGTCGAGAGAGGATTTCGTCGACCACCACGCCGCCGTCCAGGCCGGCGTTCTCGGCGATGCGACGGGTCGGGAACTCCAGAGCCCGGGCCACAATGCGGTAGCCGACGGCTTCGTCACCCTCGACTTTCTTGGCCGCTTCAAGGACCGGTTTGATGGCTCGCAGGAAGACCACCCCGCCGCCCGGAACGAAGCCCTCCTCGGCTGCGGCCTTGGTGGCGTGAAAGGCGTCGTCGACCAGGTCCTTGCGTTCCTTGACCTCGATTTCGGTAGCTCCGCCGACTTTGACGACCGCCACGCCGCCGGTCAGCTTGGCCAGGCGTTCCTGGAGCTTCTCGCGGTCGTAGTCGCTGGTGGTCTTCTCGATTTGGGCCCGGATCTGCTCGACGCGGGCCTGGATGTCTTTCTTCTTGCCGGCTCCCTCGATGATGGTGGTGTCATCCTTGGTGATGACCACCCGCTTGGCCCGGCCCAGCATGTCCAGCCCGATGTTCTCCAGCTTCAGGCCGCGGTCCTCGCTGATGAACTCGCCGCCGGTGAGCACCGCGATGTCGCCCAGCATGGCCTTGCGCCGGTCGCCAAAGCCGGGGGCCTTGACTGCGGCGCAGTTCAACGTGCCGCGCAGTTTGTTGACCACCAGGGTGGCCAGGGCCTCACCCTCCACATCCTCGGCGATGATCAGCAGGGGCTTGGCCACATGCAGGACCTTCTCCAGCAGCGGGATCAGGTCGCGGATGGAGCTGATCTTCTTCTCGTAAATCAGGATGTAGGGCTCTTCCAGGATCGCCTCCAGGGAAGTGGGGTTGGTGATGAAGTAGGGGGAGATGAAGCCCTTGTCGAACTGCATTCCCTCTACGTGTTCCCAGGTGGTGTCCAGGCTCTTGCCCTCTTCGATCTGGATCACGCCGTCCTTGCCGACCTTCTCGAAGGCGTCGGAGAGGATCTTTCCGACCTCGGCGTCGCCGTTGGCGCTGATGGTTCCCACCTTGGCGATATCATCCTTGCCCCGCACCTTGGTGGATTGGGCCTGGATGGCCTCGACGGCCACCTTGACGGCGGCGTCGATGCCGCGTTTGAGGGCCATCGGTGCGGCGCCGGCGGTGAGGTTCTTAAGGCCCTCGGAGAAGATGGCCTCGGCCAGGACGGTGGCCGTGGTGGTTCCGTCGCCGGCCGCGTCCGAGGTCTTGCTGGCCACCTCATTGACCAGCTTGGCGCCCATATTCTGGAAGGGCTCGGGCAGCTCGATCTCCTTGCTGACGGTGACGCCGTCCTTGGAGATCCGGGGCGCACCCCAGGATTTCTGCATGAGTACGTTTCGGCCGACCGGGCCGAGGGTGGCGGCCACGGTCTTGGCCAGTTTGCGCACGCCCGCCAGCAGTTCGTTGCGGGCCCGGTCGCTGTACATCAGTTGTTTGGCAGGCATAGAAGTTCCCCAATTATGAGCAGCAGGTATTGAGCAGCCAGTCGCCGGCGGCGTCGGGCCGAGCGTGGACCACTCCGGTCACAGCCTGGTCTTGGGCGCTTGCGGCTGGCAACTTGCTATTCTTGTACCGCCAGTACGTCGCCCTCACGCAGGATGACGTACTTTTCGCCGTCCAGCTCGACTTCGGTGCCGCTGTATTTGCCATAGAAGACGCAGTCGCCGACCTTGAGCGACATCTTCCCGCGCTCGCCGGTCTTTTCCATCAGTTTTCCGGGTCCGACCGCGATGACTTTGCCTTGCTGGGGTTTCTCGCGGGCGGTATCCGGCAGGACGATGCCGCCGCGGGTCTTCTCCTCGGCCTCAAACGGTTCCACGACTACACGGTCGTCCAGCGGACGGATTTTCAACTTTTTCGCAGTGGCAGTCGCCATCCTTAACACTCCCAGTATCTGAAGCTTGCTTACAGGTCCATGTCGCCCATGTCTTCGTCCATGCCCGGCATGCCGCCGCCGGGGCCGCCCTTCTTTTTCTTGGGCTTGGGTTTCTCGGCCACCAGGCAGACGCTGGAGAGAAGGATTCGGGCCACGCTGCTGCCATTTTCCAGGGCGCAGCGTACCACTTTGGCCGGGTCGATGATTCCGGTCTTGGTGAGGTCCTCATATTGGCCGGTGTCGGCGTTGAACCCGAAGTTGGGGTTGGGGTTTTCGTCGACTTTCTTGAGGACTACCGCCCCGTCGTAGCCGGCGTTGGCGGCGATCTGTCGGATGGGCCAGGTCAGGGCGTCGCGGACAATCTTGACGCCCATCTTCTCGTCCTCACCCTTGACCTTCAGGTTGTCCAAAGCCTTGCGGGCCCGCAGCAGAGCCACTCCCCCGCCGGGGACCACTCCTTCCTCGATGGCCGCCCGGGTGGCATGCAGGGCGTCCTCGACGCGAGCCTTTTTCTCCTTCAGCTCGGTCTCGGAGGCGGCCCCGACGTTGATCTGGGCCACTCCGCCGGCCAGCTTGGCCAGCCGTTCCTGGAGCTTCTCCCGGTCATAGTCGCTGGTGGTCTGCTCGATTTCGCGTCGGATCTGGGCGATGCGGCCCTTGATGGCCTCGCTGTCGCCGGCTCCTTCGATGATGGTCGTGTTGTCGTTATCGATCCGGATCTTCTTGGCCTGCCCCAAGTCGGAGATGGCCACGTTGTCCAGCTCGATTCCCAGGTCTTTGAAGATGGCCTTTCCGCCGGTGAGGATGGCGATGTCCTCAAGCATCGCCTTTCGTCGGTCACCGTAGCCCGGGGCCTTGACCGCCGCCACTTGCAGGATGCCGCGCAGCTTGTTGACCACCAGGGTGGCCAAGGCTTCGCCTTCGACATCCTCGGCGATGATCAGCAGGGGGCGTTTGGCCTGGGCGACCTTCTCCAGCAGGGGGACGAGTTTGGTCACGCTGCTGATCTTGTCTTCGAAGACCAGCACGAAAGCTTTTTCCAGCACGACCTCCATGTTCTCGGGGTCGGTGATGAAGTGCGGGCTGAGGTAGCCGCGGTCGAACTGCATGCCTTCCACCACCTCGACGGTGGTTTCCAGGCTCTTGCCTTCCTCGACGGTGATGACCCCGTCCTTGCCGACCTTGGTGAAGCAGTCGGCCATGATTTCGCCGATGGCCCGGTCGTTGTTGGCCGAAATGGTGGCGATGTTGATTACGTCGGTGGGGTTCTTGGCGTCCAGTTTGACCGGGCGGGCCAGTTTCTTTATCTCCTCGACCACTGCCCGCACGGCCGCCTCGATGCCGCGATTGATACCGTTGGCGTCATAGCCGGCGGTTACGGCTCGCAGTCCCTCCCGGTAGATGGCCTCGGCCAGCACAGTGGCGGCGGTGGTTCCGTCGCCGGCCACATCGCTGGTCTTGCTGGCGGCCTCCTTGACTAGCTGAGCCCCCATATTCTCATATTTGTTGTGCAGTTCGATCTCCTCGGCCACGGTTACCCCGTCTTTGGTGACCGTGGGGCAGCCCCATCCTTTGTCGAGGACGGCGTTGCGGCCGCGGGGACCGTAGGTGCTCTTGACCGCAGAGGCGAGCTTTTCCACGCCGGCCAGGATCGCCTGCTGCGCCTCCTGATCGAACGCGAGTTGTTTGACCGCCATGCAGAGGTCTCCTTTGCTTAATTAAGTCATCTCTCAGGCAAGGGAGTGTGCCGCTCCGGATCGCGGCGGCGCGGCAATACCCTTCAATACGGGAGCAGTTGCAAATGGTGTGCCAGAAGTCATGGAAGGGCTGATCGCCCGCAACCACCGACCTTGGCGATGCTTACAAGAAAACGTCCGCTCGCCCCACCGCCGCCCCTGCCGCCGCTACTGTCGGGCTGGCAGTGCCAAACTGACAGCCGGGGCCCGCCTTGCCACCGGCCAGCCGGCCTGCTATCGTTGCCCCGCCACGCCCGGCGTATGGCGTCCTAACGTAACCCCTTTCGGCGCGGAGAATACCGGCAGACCATGACCACCATTCAGTCAGCTAGCGGGCCTGCCGGCCTGATCGCTCAGCGTACCCAGGCCCAGCTCTCTCAGCCCCAAGTCCGACGGGCGTTCTGGCGAGCCCTGGCGCTGGTCCGACCCCACCGCCGTAAAATGATCCTGGGCATGGTCTTGGGAGTCGGGGTGGCCCTGACCTATGCCGCCAGCCTGGGCGGAATCTTGCCAGTCCTGAAGGTGGTGGTCGGCGAGCAGAGCCTGCACCATAGCCTGATCCGCAGTGCCAGCCAGAGCGGGAAATGGTACGCACCGGCCTTGGGCTGGGCCGCCCGGCTGCTGCCGGAGGGCAACCAGCCCGCCGATCGCATGCACACGCTGCTGATCCTCCTGGGCGGACTGGTGAGCGTTAACCTGCTGGGAAACGGCTTCCGCTGCTTATCTCAATATCTAGTCTTAAATGCCTCGAACCTGATGATGATGGATTTGCGACGACGCATGTACCGCAAGGCCCTCCGGGTCCCGATGATCGAGCTGAGCGGCGATGTGTCCGGTCGGGTGAATCAATTCATGTCGGACACCCGCGAGATCTTCATGGGCATCACCACGCTGTTCGGCAAGGTGGCCCGTGAGCCGCTCAAGGCCCTCTGCGTGCTGGTGGTGGCCATAGCCATCGATGCCCGGCTGACGCTGGTTGTCTTGGTTATCGCCCCGCTGGCGATAACCCTCCTTTGGTACTTCGGGCGGAAGGTGCGTAAGGCGACCGTGCGGCTGCTGGAAGGCTATGGGGTGATGCTGGGCGGGCTGGAGGAGACTCTTCAGGGGATCGACATAGTAAAGGGTTACGCCACCGAGGGTTACGAGCGAAGGCGAATGTGGCAGGTCGAACGCCGCATGCTCAAGCAGCTTCTTCGGCTGGCTTGGATCGAGGCTTTCAGTTCGCCGCTGATCGAGGTGATCGGGGTGTTGGTCACCAGCGCGGGCATAGTTTGGCTGGCCAGCCGTACTTTCCAGGGGGAAATCAGCCCGGCGCATTTCATGACCATGGTCGCCTTGCTGGCAGCGTTGCTGGATCCGATCCGGAAGGTGGCCAACGTCTACAACATGGTTCAGCGGGCCGGGGCGGCCAGTGGTCGGATCTTTCAGTTTCTGGATCAGCCGGAGGAGCGGTCGGCACCGAACGCCAGACGGCTAAGCGGGTCGGGTCCGCGGGCGGTGAGCTTCGAAAAGGTCTGGTTTCGGTACACGCCGGGGCAGGAGCCGCCGGCCTTGCAGGAGGTCTCGCTGGAGGTGCGGCCGGGGGAATGCATTGCGATTGTCGGCCCCAACGGGAGCGGCAAGTCCACACTGGTGAGGCTACTGCCTCGATTGATCGAGCCGCAGGCCGGGCGGGTGATGGTTGATGGCATCGACGTGCGGGAGCTGAGCTTGCGCGACCTGCGGATGCAGATTGCGGTGGTGTCGCAGCGTCCGGTGGTCTTTGCCCGCACGGTGCTGGAGAATATCGCTTACGGGAATCCGCAGGCTAGTCTGGAGGAGGTTCGGGCCGCAGCCCGGCGGGCCTATGCCGCCGAGTTCATCGAGCAGTGGCCGGACCAGTATCAGACCGTGCTGGGCGAATTCGGGGCCTCGATTTCCGGCGGGCAGCGGCAGCGGATCGCGATTGCCCGGGCGTTCCTCAAGCCGGCCTCGATTCTGGTTTTCGATGAGGCCACCAGCGAAGTGGACGCCGACAGTGAACGGAAGATCCACGCCGCCCTTAACGAGCTGCGCCACGGCAAAACCACCTTCCTGATCGCCCACCGGCATACCGTGATGGATATGGCCGAGCGGATCGCGGTCATGGATGAGGGCCGGATCGTGGATGTGGGCACGCACGCGGAACTGATCCAGCGTTGCCCGCTGTATGTGGCGTTGTACCGGGTGCCCCAGTGAGAGCCGTCCAGCCGGGCGGCCGTAACCAGTCGGCGGCAAGTGGGTACCATGTTTGCGATGCTGGCGCGTCGAGGACGGTTGCGATCGATGATCGCTTGGGGGCTGGTGTTGGCGGGGCTGGTGGTGGCGGCGAAGATCCACGCCTGTGCCTGTACTGGCGGTCCGCCGCGCTGGCACTCCGTCTACCCGGCCAGTCAGGCGCATGATCAGGGCTGAGGTTCCCGGGAGCGCTCATGACCGATAGCCAGGGTATCAAAGTGCCCGGCATCCTGGCTTGGCCTTTAATGGCCGGGGGCGTGCTGGGCCTGATGTGGGCGGGCTACTTCGTTGGCCAGCGGACTTCAGCCAGCCGGTTCGTGACCGCCGGCCCGCGCATTGAAGAGGTCCGGCGGATTGCCAAGCTGGCCGTGCTGCGCGTGCAGGTCGCCGACATCATCCAGGGCAACACGGCCGGCGCCAGCGGGGCCGTCCTGGTCAAAGGCGACGCGGACATGGTGGTCGATCTGGATCGGGTCCAGATTGTCGACCGCGACGACCGGCGACGGACCGCGACCCTGGTGATTCCTACGCCGCATGCCGACCGGCCCCGCGTCGACCACCGACGAACCCGGGTTTATGAGCTGCGCAAAACCGGACTGGCCCTGATCAACCCGTTTGCCGATCCGCGGGCCGATCTGCTGGCCGACGCGATGAGGGCTGCTCAGGAGCAGGTTGAGCGGGCGGTCCAGGATGCCGACTTCGTGGCCCAGGCCAAAGAGCAGGCTGAACGGCTGCTGGTCGGGTTCTACCGCGAGCTGGGATGGGAGCTGAGCATTCGGTGGGAGTAGCCCGGTCACTGGCCCGCGGACAACAAGCCCTCACGGGTCGGCGCCACCAGCGGATAGGCCCCGTCCAACACTGCGATCGAGAAATCCTCCATCACCACGCCCGGCACGCGGAAAATCTGAATTTCCACCACGCGATCCTCGGAGGTCGGTTCGATCGGTATGAGAGCCGTCTGCGGACCGGGCACGATCAGCTCGTGGCAGACCTTTCCGCCCGTGCTGATGACCGCTTTGACCCGCTCGCCCTCCCCCGGGGTTTCCAGTTTCAGGATCACGTGGCGCTGCCCGGGCCGCGCCAGGACGTAAAGGGTTGGGATGACGATCAGGAAGCGGGCGGGTGCGTCGGGCTCGGCCGCGATGGCGTAGGGCTGGCGACCCTCGACCCGGATGGCATTGTCGCCCGAGCCCAGCACGAGGGCATGAACGCCGGTCTGCTTCGCCCGGTATTCCAGTTCTACCGCTCGCCCGGTTTCCAACAGGTCACCCCGGAGTTCGGCTTGCCCCACCGGCGGTACCAGCAGGTACTGTCCGCCATCGTGATACGGGCCGAACTGAATTAAGGTCAGAGAGAGTCGGACGCGCTGACCCGCCCGGGCATAGAAGTACAGCGTGTTTTGCTTGCGCAACTGGACCGGAGGCACCGGCTGATCGGTCGGTTCCAACCAAGGCCGCAGATGGAACCGTTTCACCCCGGCGGTTGTCAGCGGCGTGGGCGGCAGCACGAAGGGCTCGATCTTGAGACTGGTCTGATAACTCGGGTCCGCGGCCAGCCGGTCCAGTTCGTCATTGGCCTGCCGATACGCGGCCCAATACTGCTCCGGCGGAGCGGGCAGGGACCACTGACGGCCAGCGCCAAAATCTTCGAGAGTGTATATCCAATACCCGCCGGAGTTCCGGGCGCAGAAGTACAGATGGGCGGACAGGGCCGCCGGAGTGAATTTGTTCTGCCAAAGGCCGCAGACCAGGACCGCATTGGCCTTCAAGTCCCTGATCCTCTGCTTGATCCGGTCCACCTGCGGGTCGTAGCCGGCATGGTAGGTTGATTCGCTGAACGCGTAGGCCGGATGACCTTCCCGCCCCAGCCCCGCCAACATGGCTTCCACTACCGGCGTTTTCAGGTCCAGGCACAGCCCGCCCAGTCGCAAGTCTGGCGCGACTTGCTCAACCGCGGCCCGGGCCTGCTCGGCTAGCCGACGTACCGCTTCATGGACCTGCTGCCGGTGGACTTCCAGCAGCCCCAGGCCGGTCAGCCATTCGGCTCGGGAGTCGGGGTACGGCGGCGATACATCCCGACCAGCGGCCCGGAGCGTTCTGGCGACGCACTCCCCGCAGTAGCAGACGTCGTAATAGATTGAGAAGTCGGCCGCGTACATTTCGAGGTCCAGGATGACGCCCGTGATGGGATACTGCCGGCTCAGTTGCGCTAAGCCCATCAAGCGGTTGTATACCGATTCCCGCCAGAATCCGGGGTCCGCCGGGCAGGGGGTATGGCTCTGGAGCCGGCCGGTCTTGTCCACATAGCGGCGATATTCACTGAGCCAGCCGGTCTCGTGAGCACCAAGCACGTGAAAACAGACCCACAAGTCCAGTCCCAGCCGCCGGCACTGCCCGGACCAGTATTCGATTTGCTCTTGCGCCCGGGTGTCTGGCGGGGGGCGAAGACGAGGGAACTTGACCAGCAAAGTGTTCAATCCGCTCCGCGCGGCCGGCTCGGCCAGGGCCGTGTCCCTGACGTCCAGATAGCCTCCGCGGATGGGCCCGTCGGCCAGGCGGGGTTGCTGGGCGAGGCACCAAGGGGGTGCCAGGTAGATGAGCAGTGACCAGGGAAGGGCTCCGGCCGCAATCCGGCGTGCAGACACGGCGCGCTCCATTGGCGCTCGGCCAGCTTGTGCAAGGTCCGGGGCGCCCGGCTATTATGGAGCCGACAGAAAGGAGATGGCAACCGTGTTTGGATCAGCTGCGGAGGCACTGAAGTACATCAAAGACCGGCAGATTGTGATGGTCGATCTGAAGATCGTCGGGCTGACCGGTCAGTGGATGCATTTGACCATTCCGGCCCGGCAATTCACCGCCAGGCATTTCGAGGAAGGGGTGGGCTACGATGGGTCGTCCGGTTCGGGCTTCACCACGGTGGAGGCCGGGGATGTCAATGCCGTCCCGCGGCCGCAGACCGCGTTTCTCGACCCGTTCTGGGAGCAGACCACCATCAGCTTCCTGTGCGATACGGTGACCGCGGACACCCACGAGCCGTTCCCGAGCGACCCGCGTGGGATCGCCGCCCGGGCGGTGGCGTACATGCAATCGACCGGGATCGCCGACCAGGCTTGGATGGGACCGGAGTTCGAGTTTCACGTTTTGGACCGGGTGGACATCGTGCATGAGCCCTATCACACGCTGGTCCACATCGAGTCTTCGGAGATCACGCCTAAGGGGCTGTCGCCGGCCATTCCGCACAAGGGCGGATATTTCCGGGTGCCGCCGACGGAACACTTTCACGATCTGCGCTCAGAGATCACCCTGACCTTGGAATCCATGGGGATTCCGGTCAGGTACCATCACCATGAGGTGGGCGCCAGCGGCCAGTGCGAGATCGAGGTCAATCTGACGCCGCTGCTGGAGGCGGCGGACCAGGCCATGATCATCAAGTACGTGGTGAAGAACCTGGCCCGCAAACACGGCAAACTGGCCACCTTCATGCCCAAGCCGATTTTCGGGGAGGCCGGCAACGGCCTGCACGTGCACCAGAGGCTCACCAGGCAGGGCCGGCCGCTGTTCTACGACGAGCAGCGCCGCAATTATGCCCACCTGAGCGATCTGGCGCTGCACTACGTCGGCGGCCTGCTCAAGCACGGGGCGGCTTTGACCGCCCTGACCAACCCGTCCACCAATTCATACAAGCGGCTGGTGGAAGGTTACGAGGCTCCGGTCAAGCTGTTTTTCTCACTGGCCAATCGGTCGGCCGCCATTCGCGTGCCGAAATACGCCGTTCACCCCGAGGACAAGCGGATCGAATATCGCCCGCCGGACTTCACCTGCAACGTCTACCTGGCGTTGGCCGGAATGCTGCTGGCTGGTCTGGACGGGATTCAGACTCGGCTCGACCCCGGCCAGCACAACTTCGGCCCGTTCGACGTGGACATCGGCAAAGAGGATCGGGGGTTCCACAGCCGGCTGGCTTCGGTGCCGCGCTCGCTGGACGACGCGTTGACCGCTCTCCAGCAGGACCACGATTTTCTTCTCAAGGGGGGAGTCTTCGGCGAGGATTTCATTCGGACCTGGATCGAGAGCAAGCGGAGCAAAGAGGCTTGGCCAATGGCGATTCGGCCCCACCCGTACGAATATCAGTTGTACCTGGATGCCTGAGGGCGCGGCCCGGAGGAATCAGTCATGTCGATTGTCAGGTGTGTGGACGCCAGATGCCGATTAGTCTGGCTGACTGCCGGTCTGGGACTGTGGTTGGCCAGCGGGGGCTGCGCCCGGCCGGAGCCGGGCCCCGGTGCCTCCAGACCCGACGCCGCGCGGGCGGCTGTTCCCGCCACACTGGCGGCCCGCTTGCAGGCCTACGACGCGAGCTGGAAGGCCTCGAATCTGCCGCAGAAGATCCGGTTGCAGGAGGATCATATTCAGCAGCTCAGGCAGTCGGGGATCCTCGAGCGGGCACTGAAGGTGGGGGCGGCAGCGCCGCTCTGGCAGCTCCCGGATGCCGACGGCCAGACGATCAGTCTGGCGGAGTTGCTGGAAGCGGGGTCGGTCGTCCTGCTGTGGTACCGCGGCGGGTGGTCGCCGCATTGCGTGGTCCAGCTCCGGGCCTACTCCGAGGTCTGGCCCCAGCTTCGCGAGCTGAAGGCCACGCTGGTTGCCATCAGTCCTCAAACCCCGGAAAACTCGCTGATGACCCGGGAGCTGGCCCAGCTCGATTTCCCGGTGCTCAGTGATGTGGGCAACCGAGTGGCCCGGCAATACGGGCTCGTCTATCAGATGCCGCCCAACCTGGTGGCCGAACTGATCGGCGCCGATCTGCGAGAGTACAACGGCGACGCTTCGAACGAGCTGCCGCTGGCGGCGACCTACGTTATCGGTCCCGACGGAATCATCTGTTACGCCTTCCTCGACGCGGACTACCGCAAGCGGGCCGAGCCGACCGACGTGCTGGCCGCGCTACGCGAGATTCCGGCTCCCGAGTTTAAGCCAGAGCCGACCGAGCCAGGTCGATAACTCGCGCCCCAATCGCCCGGCCTGGCAGCGGGTAGCGGCGGAGCTTCAGGCCGGCAGGCCCAGAATGACGTGGATGCTGGCGGACAGACCCAGGCGGTCGGCTCCGGCTTCCAGCATTGCCAAGGCGGTTGGCAGGTCGCGGATGCCGCCGGCGGCTTTGATCTTCAGACCGCGAGCATGCCGCCTGAGCAGCGCCACGTGAGCGACCGTTGCGCCGCCGGCCGGGTGAAAGCCGGTCGAAGTCTTGACGAAATCCGCTCCCGCGCGGGCGGCGCTCTGGCATCCCAGGATGATTTGCTGCTCCGTGAGGGCCCGGGTTTCGAGGATGACTTTTATGACCGCGTCCGGGTCAACCCGACGGGCACTCTCGACCACGGTTTCGATGTCGCGCACCACCGCGTCGGTCTGTCCGCCGATCAGGGCACCCAGGTTGACCACCATATCGATCTCGCGAGCCCCATCCTCGATCGCGCCGGTGGCTTCATAGGCTTTAGCGTCGCTGCTGGAAGCACCGAGCGGAAACCCGACCACACTGGCCACCACGGTCGGGCTGTCGGCCAGTCGGGAGGCGCAGAGCCGGACCCAGTACGGGTTGACGCAAGCGGCGGCGAAGCGGCACTGAAGACATTCCTCGCACAGGCGCTCGATCTGCTCCTGGGTGGCCTCGGGCTTGAGCAAAGTGTGGTCGATCAGGCGAGCCAGTTCGGCGCGGGTCTTGGGCAAATCAGGCATTTAATGCCCCCAAGGGTTCTGGTCGCCCCACCAGGATGCAGGCGTCCTGAACCAGTCGCCCCAGCATCCGGGCGACAGGCACTTCGCGTCCGCGGCGGGCCGGCAGGCTGCCGTTCAGCAAGATCAGCCGGTCTCGTTGCTCAGACAAAGCCAGCAGAGCATCGTCACAAGCCCAGGTCCGCCGCACCGGCACGTCCACGTCCAGAAGCCGCGATACCAGGCCCTCGTCGGGATAGACCGCGCACACGCCTTCCATTCCGGCGGGGATTACCAGCTCGATCAGGTCGTCCCAGCGCCGGGCGGCGATGGATTCGATCGGGGCTGAGGTCCGATAAACGGTTGACCACTGCTCCGCGCTGCGGTCCCAGCAGGCCAGGGTGCCGCGTGCGGTCCCGACGAACAGCCGATCTTCCAGGACTGCCAGGCAATGGATACTGCTGTCAGTCGGCGACGATTGCCACAGCTTCTGCCCGGTCAAATCGTAGGCCAGTACCAGGTTATCGCCGGCCAGCAGCACCCGCTGGGGGTCTTGGGCCGTGGCCGCCCGGATGGTCTTCGGGACACCGCCGGCCGGCTCAAGCATAGGTCGCGCCTCGGCCGGGTCCGATAGCTCCCACGACCAGGCTCCCAGTTGGGAATGGGAGGCCACCACCCGCGCTCCACAAATGGCGACCGCGTTGAAACCGGTGCGTGGGGTTGGGCGGTTCGGGACGGGGTAGGTACGGCATAACTGCCCAGTCGTGGGACAAAGCGTGTACACCCCGCATGCCGCACCGACCAGCAGCAGGTTAGTGGCGGGGTCGAAGGTGACGGAGCGGAGGCCGCCCAGCTCGCCCGGAAGTGCGAGCTGACGGAGGATGCGCTCCGGGTCGGCCGGATCCAGGAACACACATTCCCGGTCGGTAATCACGACCAAGGCCTGAGCGGTCGTGCGGTTGGGAGTGATTCGCCAGAGGCTTTCCAGCAGCCGGCCTCGTTCACCGGGCGTCAGGGTGGGCAAGAGGTCCCGCCAGCGGAGAGTGCCGTCGACCTCGGCCGCCGCCTTCAACTTCGAAAGGACTCCGGCGAGATCGTCCAGGCGACGCTGGGTAGCCGCCAAGGCGGCCCGCTCCACCATGTCGCGAGCTTGCAGCTCCTCCAGTCGACGCTGGGTGGCCAGACGCAGGGTCTCTTGCCGCGCCAGACTCTCGCTGGAAAACGTCAGTTGGCCGATTTGTTCGAGTACCAGGCCGGCTGAGAAGAGGAAACGCTTCAGTTCGTCGCGCAGCCGGCCAAACAGCTCCTGGCGGAAGTCGCCTGTGACCAATTCGCGGGCCGGGTGGCTGCGGATGAGGCCCTTCAGGGCCGCGTCCGCTCCGGATGCCTTCACCGCCTCTGCCAGAGCGGTTGCCGTCAGAAGCCCGTCAGCCAGCAGGGCCCGGTGCAGACTGGCGATCTCGTCGTCGCGGGCCGGGCAGGCGAGCAGCAGTTCGGCCCCGGCCCGCACCAGGTGGCCATCGGCTGCCGGCACGTCCGTGACATCCAGCGGGACCGCGTTCGGCTGGTTCCGCACCAGGACCAGAATGTCAGTGGCGTCCGGGCGGGGGTCGTCGCCGGCGGGCAGGAAACGGCGTCGGCCGTCGGGCTTGATTAGCAACCCCATCCATCCTTCGGGAATCGGCGTCTGGGAGAAGCGACTGCGCGGCCAATCGGCACCCCTGCAACACAAGGCCACGATCTGCGGGTCGGTCAGGTTGGTTGCCAACTCGCGAGTCATCGGCGGGCCTCGGTTCTCCTTACGCCTTGGTCTGACACGTCAGTCCAAGTAGGGTCCGGCCCGAATGCAGGCCGGCACGCTACCGGCGCCGGACTGGGAGCACCGGCGTTACGGGAGTTGCCAGCTTCCGACGCCGGCCAGCTCGCGGTTCTTGCGCTCGATCATACCGGGGATGAGAAACAGGTCGAGCACCAGGCCGATTCCGAGTAAGCCCCAGGTGAACAACCAGATGGTTCCGGTGATGTACCTGCCGGCATAGAAGCGGTGCACGCCGGCGACGCCGACTATGCACAAGGCCCACAGGCCGTAGGCGATCCCGACTGAGCGCATGTTCACTGCTCCGCGGCCCAGCGTTCGAACTTCTCCACGTCTTTGCGGCTGACCGAGGGCGGCGTGTCGGCGATCACCGCCTGGAGGTCCGCCATGGTTATATTACGCGGGGGAGATCCGGCGATGGATTCGAGGAACGGGCGGGTCGCGGCCCGCTCGGCGATGGCCTTGATGTCGGCCCCGCTGTAGCCGGCGGTCATCTCCGCCAGCTTGGCCAGGTCGACGTCGTCGGCCAGCGGGCGCTTGCCCAGATAAATCTCGAAGAGCTTGAAGCGTGCTTCGGCATCCGGCAGCGGGATGTAAATCTTGGCGTCGAGCCGGCCGGGTCGCAGCATGGCCGGGTCCAGGCTCCAGGGCTCGTTGGTGGCGCCGAGGAACATGAGAGCCCGGTCGGGTTTGCGGTCGAAACCCTCGATTTCCTGGAGGATTTGCGGCACCACCCGCTGCATGACGGTCGATTGCTGGTCGCGCCGCCGGGGAACCAGGGCCTCGACCTCGTCCATGAAGATCACCGATTTCTTCTCGCTCTTGGCCGCGTCGAAGAGCTTCTTGACGTTCTGTTCGGCCTCGCCAACCCACTTGCTCATGATGTGGGCTGGGCTGATGACGAACATGGTGGCGTCCAGCTCGCAGGCGATGGCCTTGGCGAACATGGTCTTTCCGGTTCCGGGGGGGCCGTAGAGCAGCAGGCCGCCGCCGACGCTGATGCCGTAACGCTGGGCCAGGTCGGGATGCTGGAACGGGTAGATCATCTTGAGGCAGATTTCGTCTTTCACCTCGTCCAGGCCGGCGATCGCCGCGAAACGGACGTTGGGTTTCTCGCGAACGATCCAGTCCTCGGGTCGGGCTCCGGAGTCGGCATCTTCCCGGGCCCGCTCGCCGCGGGAGGGTCGGCCGGCCTCGCCCCGTGCGATTCGCCGGTCGCATTCCTTGGCCAGCTCGATCAGTTCCCGGGCGTAGGCTTCCTGCTCGGCCCGCTGCCTGGGGTCGGTGTTTTCCTCGGCGATCTCGATCATGCACTCGGCGGCCTGGATGAGATAGGGTCGGGCGCCGAGGTAGTCACCAGCCCGGAGGGCAGCCAGTCCCTTGTCCTTCAGACGCTTGAATGTGGCGAAGGTGGCGGGCATTCAGGCGTGGGCCTCAGTGGGAATACGTCCGATAACCAACTGCCCGACCCGCTCAGCCCGGCCCCAGGCCGCGTGTGCTTGGCCGGCGGGTCGGCCGCCGGACCTGCCGTGCCGGTCGGATCCAGAAGGCATCTATTTGGTCTCCTTCAGTCCCTGGCCTTTGAGTTGGGCCAGTTCGGCCCGCAGAGCGCTCATCTGTTGGGCTTCGCGGGCCTGCTCGACCTGCTCCTCGGCCTCGATCATGCGGTCGATTTCCTCGTCGGTGACCGCTTCGGCGGGAGCCCGGGAGACGTCCGCCGCCGCGGACTCTTCCAGGCCCTCCAGGAACATCGCCATCCGTTCCTCCATGGACTGCGACTGCATCATGGCCCGCTCCCAATCCATCTGGGTCTTGAGCAGGTCGGTATCGCCATACAGCCGGCTGACCTCGGCGGCCATGGTTTTCATGGCCATTGCGAAGTCGGCGGTAGCCTCGGCCTGGCGTTTGATCAGCAGGGCGTTCTTGACCGCCAGCAGTTGCCGTTCGAGCATCCGCTTGATGGTGGCGGTCTTCTTGAGCGAGTTGCGGATGAACTGATAGGCGGCCTGGTCGCCGATCTGTTTGGCCTGTCGGGCATTCTTGATGAACTCGTCGGCGAACTTGTTCTGCTCGGCGATGGACTTCTCGATCCGCCGAATGCCCTGGCGGATCTTCATGTCGCGTTCCAGCCGGCGTTCTTCCTTGGACTTGAAGAGGGCCATACTTACCTCGTGGGAAGGTCCGCTCCGGCTACACCTCCGCTCCCCGCTCGCGCACCCGGCGTTCGGCCTCGTCGAAGGCGGCCTGCGTGTCCTTGATCAGCCCGGCGTCCATGTCGTTCCAGATCCGCAGCAGTTCCTGGCCGGCCGGGGAAAGGCTGGCAGCCGCTTCCTCGGCCTGGGCCCCCAGGGCCAGAATCTCGTCCAGCCGCTGCTGGTACATTTCGGTCGTGATCTGCTCGTTCTCGATCAGCCGGGCGATCAGCGTCAGGTCGGCCGGGCGGATGGTCAGGCCGACCGCCCAGGTCCGGCCCGCGGGCAAATTCTCCCGAAGCATCCGCAGTCGCGACACGGTCAGCAGCTCCTTGCTGCGGATGTTGAGCTGCCGGGCCACCATCATTTGCTCGGCATGTAGCAGATCGAACTGCTGAGCATAGGTCCGGCGCATCTCCGGGGTTTTCTCTTTTGCGCCCTGCTCGACGATTTTCTGCTTGTCGGCCGCCAGCTTGCGGATCCGGGCCTGCATCCGGTCCCGCTCGCTGGCCAGCAGCATTTCCTGGGCCCGCAGCTCGGAGACGCTCATGCCGGACAGACTCTTGCGCTTGCTCGTCAGCCATTCGAAGAAGTTCATGGTGGTTTGCCTATCGTTGTACCTGTCCCGGCCTGCCCGGCGGGGCCGGTCTGCTCGGGACCTTCAGGCGGGGCAGCGGCCTGGATCGGCCGCGCTGGCCGGCGCTTCGGGTTTTGAGGTCGGTGGCAGGGTTGCACGTGCGCATTCAACCTAGCTCCGGGCGGGCAGCCCGGCCCTTTTCGGCTGCGGGCGGCGCAGGTTCTTTGGCCGGCGGGCTGTCGCCGGGCGCCGCCTGGGCGGCCGGGGCCGGAGTGCGGGCGGCCGCGGCCTGCCTGAATTCCTCCAGAATGGCAGCCTCTTCTTCCGCCATCAGTGGAGAAGTGGCTCCGACCTCGATGCTGGCGGCCAGATCGGCATTCGCGGCCAGCTCAGCCATCAATTGCTCCGCCTCCGCCGCCTGACGGGTCAGTTCCTCAGCCTTGGGTAGCTCGATTCGCCTGCCATGCTCAGCCAACGTCAGATGGTGGATATGCGTGCCCAGAACGTCGATCTGCTGCGTATAGAGGTTGGCCTGAGCCCGCACCCGCCGCAATTCGCGCCGGGTACGCATCAGCCGGGCAGCGAGTTGTTTTCGCTCGGCGTCGGTGGTGGCGGCGGCCCCCTGCTGGAGCGCCTGTCGCTCCTCGGCCTCCAGGGCTGACAACCGCTGATCCACCTCCTGTCGGCGCTGCTCAAGCTGCACCCGCTGAGCCGTCAGAGTCCGCACCTGTTCGGGGACAGTGGGCTTCAGCCGCAGGAGTCTTCGAATCCAGCTTCGCAGGCTCATGGTATTGCCCTCGTCCGCCAGGGGGCTGCGACAAACGTGAATAGTCCCCTCATGGACCACAGTCAGCAAGCGGGAATCCTGCCGGCAGGCCTGGCGCACCAGGCGCTCGGCCTCCCCGCTGCTCAGGCCGAGCTGCTCAGCCAGCTCCGGCACGGACAGCCCGGTGGATTCAAGCCGACTGAGGTTCTTGTTCAAATGATAAAGCAAACGCTTGAGCCGTTCGTCCTGCGACTCCAGCTCGAACAGGCGGGCCCAGGGTCCCTGCCGGACCGACTCGGGCATCTCCACATCCCAGCCCCCGTCACTGCGTCCGCCCATCAGTACTAGAGTCGGGCGCTCTGCGGAATGAACCAGAGCCCGGGCCTGCGGCGTAAAACCGGTGGGGCTGGCAAAGACCACTCCGCTGGGGCGTTGTTTTTCCGGCAGCAGCTCGTAGCGGGCCAGGGCATCCAGTACCTGCTCGCGTCCGACCGGGCCGGGAGGCCGTCCGTCGACTAGGGCCTCGATTGGCGCCAGCACCTGAGCCCTCAGCCGAGCCACTGTTTTATGGAAAGGTCCGAAAACCCGGCGCCGGAATGAGAATTGGACGGCTCGGGTCCCCGGCAGTTGCTCGAGCAAATCGCGGTCGAATCGCTCCAGGCGCACCAGCGTTGCCCGTACCCCGTCCACGCCGTCGGGGACCTGCTCGAGTTGGAAGTAATCGGCCGGCAGGCCGCGGCGGAGCAGCTCGGCCGCCCGGGTCCGAAGCTGCTGGAGGAACTGATCCTCGAACTGACGATGACGGCTGCGTTCATCCATAGCTGTTGACGTCTGCCACCCCGTCCAGGCGGCTGCCGCAACGCGCACAATATCGGGCCCCGGCCGGATTAAGGTACCCGCAGCGCAGGTTGCGGCAGGGGGATTGCGCGCCTGGTCTGGAGACGGCGTCCTGCGACGGGGGGCCGTGGTGACCCAGAATCATGCTGAACAGGCGGCGGATAAAACGCGCCGCCAGGCCCAGGATGACGACGAAGAAGCCGACCAGTCCGATCAGCAGGACCCCAGCCACCCAGACGAACACGATGCCGCCGTCGGCCAGGCACACCGCTGCTTACTCCAAGCTGGGCAGGGCCGCCCCGCAGAAGATGCAGAACCGATCTTGTGGCCCTGGGTAACCTCCGCAGGCCGAGCACCGTCGGATCCGGGCCACAAGCTGGGTCCCACAGTGGTTGCAGAACTGGTCGTCCGCCTGGACCGGTTTGTGGCAGGCCGGGCACTCGGCCGTCCGGGTGACGGGGGTCTGGAAGGAGCCGGCCGGGACCGGCGGGCGACGAGCCGGACGGGGGGCCAGCCGGGCTTCCAGATCGCTCAGCACGGCCGGGGCATCCCGGTAGCGGTTCTCATAGCGGGCGTAGAGTCGGCGGAAAACCTCGTCCAGGGCTGCGGGCGCGTCGGCCCGCAGTGTACTCGGCAGCTCGGCGCCAGCCGGTCGCTTGCCGGTCAGCATCTCGAACAGGATGACCCCGATCGAATAAAGGTCGCCGCGCGGCCCCGGCAGAGCCGTCCCTTCCCGAATCTCCGGGGCCATGTAGGCCAGCGTCCCGGCAATGATCGTACTTTGCTGATCGCGCTCGATCGAGGCGGACTGTTCGATTATTGAACGCAGGGTCTCCGCGTTGTCCACGCCCAGGCCGAAGTCGCCGACTTTGACGTCCTCGACCCGGAGCGAGGTCAGGGGCCGGCCGTCCAAGGCCAGCAGGACGTTGCCGGGCTTGAGGTCGCGATGGATGACATTGGCCTGGTGAGCCGCGGCCATGGCCTCCAACACTCCGCGCAGCACCACCAGGGCGGTGGTAATGGCCATTCCATCCGGATGGTCACGGATCACCTCGCGCAGCGAGGGCCCTTTCACTAGTTCCATGATGAGGTAGGGGGTTTCGGCGTAGGGGTCCAGGCCGATCACCCGAATGATATTGGGGTGGCGCAGGCCATGGACCATGATCCCCTCGCGTTGCAGGAAGCGGACGTACTGCGGCTCGGTGGGGAGTTTGATGGCGACCCGCTCGTTTTCCCAGATGTGGTGGCGAGCCTGCCAGACCTGGCCGAAGGTGCCGGCTCCCAGGCAGGTTTCCAGCAGGTATTCGCTGACCCGCAGGCCAGGTTGATATTTGGTCGTCATCAGGTGCCTACCCGCCGGCCTGTTCGGCTAAGTACTCGGTCACTAGGTAATTATACAGCCCGGCCATGGCCAGGGCGGTCAGGGCGGCGATCCAGCCCCAGAGGCTGTCCGGCCAGCCCTGCATCAGCAGTCGCCCAACCAGCAGGTCGATGCCAGTCAGCACGGCCAGCAGCGCGGCGCCGGCCCAGTTGGAGCCGATCTCCAGCACCCGGGCTATGAAAAGTCGTGTCAGCCAGGGCAAGCCGGCCGCCAGCCCCAGCCACACCGCGGTCCGCCAGATGGCGTTCCAGATCGCGGTCCGTCCTTCCGGACCGATCCGCCACAGTGCCAGGCCGCATAGCACGATCAGACCCAGGGTGATGTACCCGAGTACTTTCTCGAAAAGCCGGCCCAGAATGCCGCCGCTGGTCTCCATGGCACCTAAGTGTAATCTGTGCCGCGGCTACGGGAATTAGAAAAACCGCGTCGATCCGGAACGCGGCCGGCAATTCGTGCGCTGTTGCCGTCCGAAAGGAATTCGGCCGGGCCGCCTGGGCATTTGTTCTGGCCCTCGGTTTGAACTGCCGGGCGTGCTTGCAGTTTCCGGCGGTCGGGCTTATCAGACAGGTAGCGCCACCCGCCGGCAACCGGCCGGGCGGGCAGGATCAAGAGCGCAATGCGAAAGGGGACCGGGTCCGGGCCCAGAGCGGCGGGCCCCGCCGGCGGTGCGAGTGCGCTTTTTCGGGGAAGTGGTCGGCCGGGGGATAGGGTTGCTTGGAGGAGCATGATGGCTGGATGCGCGGAACCCCGCCTGGAGACTTTCCCCAACCCCAACCCCAAACGCGACTACCTCATCCGGCACGTCGCGCCTGAGTTCACCAGTCGCTGCCCGCTGACCGGTCAGCCCGATTTCGGGACCGTGACGGTGGAGTATGTTCCGGACCGGGTCTGCGTGGAGCTGAAGAGCCTGAAATTCTATTTACAGGCTTTCCGGGACCAGGGCATTTTTTACGAGGCGGTCACCAATCGCATACTGGACGACCTGGTCAGGGCGTTGCGCCCGCGTTGGATCCGGGTGGAAACCGACTGGAATCCGCGGGGCGGCCTGCGATCCAGGGTGACCGCCGAGTACCAGAAGCGGCGTCGGGGTCGATGATAATCGGCGGCGCGGAATAGCTCCGGAGCGGCTCAGATGATCGGCTCGCCAGGGCAGTCGTCGGGCGGGAAGGCAGCGGGACCCGCGTGGTTCTGGCCGGTGCTGATCGGGATCCTGCTGGCCGGGGCCGGGCTGAGGCTTGCTCTGCTGTTAGAGTATTTGGCGTCCAGCCCGCTGGCTGCCAATCCGAGGAGCGATGCCGCGGTTTACTGGGAATGGGCCGGCCGCATCGCCGGCGGCCAGCTTTTGGATCGCGAGCCATTCTTTTC
>CAYZXK010000065.1:0-12488 GCA_964482395.1 uncultured Planctomycetales bacterium
GTGCAAACCAGGGCATATGAGCCGAAAGTGAGAGCCACCCGGTGCCGGGCAGGCAACCCGCCCGGCTCAGTCCGGGCCGGGCCGGCCGACCAGCCCGGCGATTCCGCCGACGCCGTACCCGTCGCCGGCCGGGCGGACCCGGCCGAAGCCGGACGGTAGGTCGACTCCGGCGGTACACCGACGACCTGATGACAATACGGACAGGCGGCAGTCCGGCCCGCGTGCTCGTCATCGACCTCAATGGGCTGACCGCACTGGCTGCACAGGAACTGGATCGCCATGCTCTGGTTTCCGTCGGTTCTCAGCCACGGCCCATCCGTCTTCCGACCGCCCCGGCCCGCCTGCCCCCGGCCTACTGGGACTCGTAGAACGGCTGGTCGGCTTCATACAACTTTTGGCGCGTCCGGTACTCGGCGACCGCTTCGGCCTGCCCGGCACTCTCGGCCAGCCGAATGGCTTCGGCGATCCATTTCCGGGCCTCCTCGAAGCGGCCGGCGGCCGCATATGCTGCCGCCAGCGTATCCAGGAACGCGTGCTCGCTGTGCTTGGTGGCCTGGCAGACCTTCTCAGCCCGCTCGACTGCCGCCTGAGAATCCCGACGGCTCTGGTCCGGGCAGGTCGCCAGCAGCCAAGCCAGGGCGTTTTCCAACAGCGGCGAGTCGGGAACCAGTTCCAGCCCTTCGCGAGCGAGCCGCTCGGCCTGCTCGTAATCCTTGCCGGCCAGCGCCAGACGCAACAGAGCCAAACGAGGCGGCAGGTAAGTTGGGGCCACCCGCATGGCTTCCGTCCACTCCCGCCTGGCAGTGGCACTGTCACCGTCCGCGAGGGCCCAGGCACCGAGCGTATGGCGAGCGCTGGCCAGCCCGGGCTCCAACTGGATGGCCTTCTCCAAAGCCGCCCGGGCTTCGGCCGGCCGCTTCAGGTCCTTCAGCCAATGGGCCGCCAGCTCGTGGAACTCGGCATCGCCAGGGGCTGCGGCCAGGCCGGCATTCACCACCGGCACCGCTTTCTCCGGATCGCCCTGCTGAAGCGCCAGCGCGCAGAAACGGCGCAGCACCTCGACGTCATCGGGGTGCTGGGAGAGAACCTCGCGTAGCAGGCTCTCGGCCCGGTCATATTCCTTGCGCAGAATGAGCGCGAAGGCCAGATGAATCTTGGCCGGGGCGTAGTCCTTGCCCTCCGGCAGGTTCAGTACATGCTCGAACTCGCGGATCGCCTCGTCCAGCTTCCCCTGCCGGCCCAGCAATTCGCCCAGACTGGTCCGCACGGTCACCCGAGACTCGTCCAGGTCCAGGGCCTCGCGAAGCATCTGCTCAGCCTGGGCCCACTGGCGCTTCTCGGCCAGGTTCTTGGCCGACTCGGTCAGGGTCGGCAGGTCCAGGCCCCGCTGCAACAAAGACAGCTCCAGCCAGTCCACCAGCGGACGCAGGCGCTCGTCCCCAACCGCCTTCTGCCGGTGCACCGCGGCCTGATCGACCTTCCCCTGCGCGTCGAGTACCTTGGCCAGCCCGGCGTGGGCCGGGCCATACCGGGGCGCGCTTCTCAGGGCCTCGTTAAAAAGCTCCAAAGCCTCATCCAGCCGGCCGGCGGCCAGAGCGCACAACCCCAGCCCGGTCGTGCCCGCCGGGTCGTTTGGGTCCCCCGCGGCCGCCCCTTTGAAGAACTCCTGCGCCCGGACCGGGTCTTTTTCGATCAGCAAAGCGGCCAGTCGGGTCCGGGCCGGCCGGTAGTTCGGTCGGATGGAAAGGACCTTCTCGTACGCCGCCGTCGCCTGGCCTGGGTCTCCGGCCCGCTCGTACGACAAACCCAAATAGTACCACCAGGCGATTTCCTCGGGAGCCAGCTCGGCGGCACGTTTGAAGCACGCCACCGCCACGCTGGGGAACCCGTGCGCGTAGCACAAGGCCCCGAGGTCGCCCACCTTGGTCACGTCGTCGGGCATCCGCAGGGCCTCACGCCGGGCGGCTGCAATCTTGATCTGAAGTGCCACCGGCAGAATGCTGTCATCGACCTCTGGCAAGACCAGCGGTTTAGGCCCGGCTGGGCTGGTCACCGCCTCCGGTTTGGCGGCCGAGGGCGTCCCCGCCGGCTGCGATGCGGCTTCCTGCCGCTTGCAGCCCGCCAGGATCGCCCAGATCCCCAATCCACCGATCAGACCGACTCGTGCCCAGCCTAGCCTATTCATCGCCTGATCCTGTCCACCTGATCATCGCCGCCGCCCGGCTCGGTGACGCCCGCCGAGCAATCCAGGTGCGCAGCATAACCTCCGGCCGCCCGCGCGACCAGAAAGCGGTCCGGCCGACAATGACCCGAAGAAGGAGCCGGAATCGTTCTGGCGGTCGCCAGCCCCTGCCGGGCTCCGGTAGCTTGCCCGGCCCCACCCTGCAAGCTCGGTCCGGTCGGCTCGTCGCGCTGGCGAAGCCCTCATCTACGCGTCCGGCTCGATTCGCGTGCCGCTGCGCCCCTTGAGCGCATCGGCCATGTGCTCGATGTCGCAGATGATGACCCGAGCGTCGCCGGCTTTGCAATCACGCAGGAACTCGATTGCAGCCTCGATCTTCGGACCCATCGAGCCGGGCGGAAACTGGCCCTGCTCCAGGTAGCACTGAGCCTGCGAGACGGTTAGCCGGTCCAGCGGTCTCTCCTGCGGCGTTCCGTAGTCCAGAGCGACCTGCGGGACGCTGGTGACAATCAGCAGGACGGGGGCATCCAGGGTGCGCCCCAGCAAAGCGGCGGTTCGATCCTTGTCGATGACGGCTTCGACGCCCCGCCAGTAGCCGTCGGGGTCACGGGTCACGGGGATCCCGCCGCCGCCGGCCGCCACCAGCAGTTCCCCCGCATCAACCAGCCGTCGAATGAACTCGATTTCCACAATTGCCTTGGGGGCCGGCGAGGGAACCACGCGGCGGTAACCCTGCCGCGGGATGTATACCATCTCCCACCCATGCTCGCGCATCAGTTCTTCGGCTTTGTCCTTGCGGTAGAAGCTGCCGATGGGCTTGGAGGGCCTGCTGAACGCCGGATCGTCGGCGTCCACCTCCACGCTGGTGACAATCGCGGTGGCGATCCGGCGCAGCCGGCGTCTGAGCAGAGCATTGTTGATGCACTGGGCGATCATGAAACCCATTCCGCCCTGGGTGTGGGCTCCGCACATGTCCAGCGGCATGCGGGGAACCTCGCGGGCCGCCAATTCGACTCGTCGCAAGACACTGCCGACCTGGGGCCCGTTGCCGTGGGTGACGATGAGCTGGTAGCCCTCCTGCACCAGGTCGGCCAGAAACTCCGCCGTGTAGCGGGTGTTCTCAAACTGCTGCGGAATGGTCCCTTCCTGGTTGGGGCGCGAAATGGCATTGCCCCCCAGTGCCACCACGATCAATTCCCTGCGATAACTGAGCTCCACAGGGCTAGTATACGGCCCGTTTGCCACCGGTCCTACAGCCGACGCGCCGGCTTTGCGCCGGCCACCTCGACCGCCCCACCGCCGGGGCCGCCCTGCGGCTCAGGTGCCTTCGCCCGAACTGGCCAAGTACCGCCTTTGCTCGGGCGTCAGCCGGTCGATCCGAAGGCCCATGGCCTGGAGTTTGAGCCGGGCGACCTGCTCCTCGATCTCGTGCGGGACATCGTGCACCGCCACCGGCAGCTTCCCGGCCCGCTGAACAATCCACTCGGCAGTCAGGGCCTGGGTGGCAAAGCTCATGTCCATTACACTGGCCGGATGGCCGGTCGCGGCACTCAGGTTCACCAGCCGCCCGTCGGCCAGCAGGTAAATGCTCTTGCATGGTACGGCCCGCAAGCCAGAACGCCCTAGCGCGGACCGGCGCAGCGGTATCTGGAATTCCGTCACCATTGGCCGCACGTCTCGTATGACCCGCTTTGACAACCTGGTCAGGGCCGGGATGTCGATCTCGACATCGAAGTGACCGCTGTTGCATACGATGGCGCCGTCCTTCATTTTCCGGAAGTGTTCAGCGCGAATGACGTGTTTGTTGCCGGTCACGGTGATGAATACTTCGCCGAACTCGGCGGCTTCGTTCATGGGGCAGACGTCGAAGCCGTCCATCGCGGCTTCCAGCGCCCTGAGCGGGCTGACTTCGGTTACCGTGACGATCGCGCCGGCTCCGCGCGCCCGCATGGCCACGCCGCGTCCGCACCAGCCGTAGCCCGCCACCACCACGTGTTTGCCGGCCAACAGCAGGTCGGTGGCCCGAACGATTCCGTCGATGGTGCTCTGTCCGGTGCCGTAGCGGTTATCGAACAGGTGCTTGGTGTCGGCGTCGTTGACCGCGATCACCGGGAACTTGAGGATTCCCTCCCGGGCCATGGCTCGCAGGCGGATCACGCCCGTGGTGGTTTCCTCCATGCTGGCCAGGATATTGCGGGCCTCCTTCTGCCGCTTGGTGTGCAGGGTGTTCACCAGGTCGGCCCCATCGTCCATGGTGATATGCGGCCGCCTGTCGATCACCGCGTTCACATGGTCGTAGAATACCTTCACGCTCTCGCCCCGCCGGGCAAAGACCGACACGCCGAAATCCTTAACGATGCTGGCGGCGCAGGCGTCCTGCGTACTGAGCGGATTGGAGGCGCAGAGCGCGACCTCGGCCCCGCCGGCTTTGAGGGTCCGCACTAGGTTGGCGGTTTCGCTGGTCACGTGCATGCAGCAGCCCATTCGGATGCCGCGCAGCGGCCGCTGTTTCTCGAACCGCTCCCGAATCAGGGCCAGCACGGGCATATCCCGATCGGCCCAGAGAATCTTCTTCTTGCCGTCAGGGGCGACCGAAAGGTCGGTGACGTCGAAACGTGCTTTTGGCATTGATCAGGACTCCCAGTCCAGGGGTGGAACAGCATCTGCCGGAAGACGAGCCGCGACGAAGCCCCAAACCTGCGCCACGACGCGCAGCGCCGACTCGACTTCCTCCCGCAGGGGTTCGCACGGCCCGGGGTAGCGAAATGCCACGGCGTACAGCGTCAGAGGCGCTGCTGAGTCGCGTAGGGTTTCAAATCCGGGGTCGCTGGCGGCACAGTAGTCCAGAAGCTCGTTCAGATCATGGATTTTCTCGAAGCGGATAGACCGGCTTACGAGGTAGGCTTTCAGGGTTTTCTCGACCGCCTGCTGACAATGAAAAGCGGACAGGTCCAGCTCGCCCGGCGGCGGGTTCAGTGCCTTGCGGGCCAGCGACCAGTCGTTGCGAGCCTTGAGCAGCCACGCCCGGACCTCCGCGAGCTCAGGCGGCATGGAGTACTCTCCCCTTCTCCCGAACCGTGCGCTCGAAGGAGACCGGCAGCTCCGCCCGCCGGTCAAACTCCTCACGGGTGTAGACCATCACGTCCACCGGCACCCCGATGTGCCGCAACGAGCGATAAGCCTTGGCCCCGCGTTCAAAGAAAGTCAGTGGCGACTCGGGAACCACGACCAGTACGTCCACGTCGCTGTCGGGCCCGATCTGACCATAAGCGCACGACCCGAACAGATAGATCGTGCAGGGATCGAACGCCGCCCCCAGGCGACGAACGATCTCAGGCAACGCCTCTTGGAGCTTCTCAGTGGTCATGAGCACGCGTGAAATACTATGCTTCGGCCCGCCCAGTCACGCAACTTGGCCACGGTCTTCAAGTCTGCGGACCGGGAAGCGGCCGGCTCGGCTTCTAACCGGAGCCCTGCGCTGACGGAGGCGGGGCCGCTGGCAACTTGGGAGTGCGCAGGGCCAGGCCGACCGCCGCCGCCACCAGGCAGGCGATGCCGGCGATGATGAAGGCCGGGTGCCAGGCGTTCAGGGCCGCCTCCAGAGCCGCCGTCTTGCTGCCGGCCGCCTGCACCGCGGCCTTGCCGGCATCCTTGAACAGCCCGGCCATGATCGGCCCGACAATGCCGCCTACGCCGTAGGCTGTGAACATCCACCCGTAGTTCTTGCCCACGTTCCGGTTGCCGAAGTAGTCCGCGGTCGCCGCCGGGAAGAGCGCGAAGTTGGCCCCGAAGTTGAAGGCGATCACCGCCGCCCCCAGAAACAGCAGGCCGGTCACGCCGCCCATATAGAAGAACAGGAACATCATGACGCCCTGCAAGGCGGACATGAGCACCAGAGACGCCTTGCGACCGATCTTGTCCGAGATCACGCCCCAGGCGATTCGGCCGACGCCGTTGAAGATCGCAAAAAACACCCCCATGGCGGCGGCAGCCGTGGCGGCGGCCTTCTGCTCGTCCATCCCGGCCCGGGCTTGCAGCGCGTCCGTGCCGAAAAGCTTGATGATGCCGATCACCATTAGCCCGGCCAGAGCCCCGGCAATGAACATGAACCACAGCATGTAAAACTGCGGCGTCCGCAGCATCTGAGCCGGATCGAACGCTGGCCCAGTGCCCGCCGGGGCGGTCTTCCCGCCGGCTGCCGACCAACCCGGCGGCAACCACCCCTCGGGCGGATTCCTCATCCAGATCGAACCCAGCATCACCAGCAGGAAGAAGACGACGCCATAAACCAGGAAGACGTTGGACACTCCCAGACGGGTGATCAGCTTGCCGACGCCCGGGTCGGCCAGCTCGATCCAGATCAAAGCCCCGAATCCGAATCCGGCCACCGCCAGGCCGGTAATCAACCCCTTTTTGTCAGGGAACCACTTCACGCCGACGGCGATGGGGACGACGTAGCCCAGGCCGATACCCGCCCCGCCGATCAGCCCGATGGTCACCAGCAGGCCGGGGAAAGAGGTTCCCACCAGCCTGGCCAGCACATAGCCCAGGCCCAGCAGCAGGCCGCCGACGCGGGCCACCATGGCCGGACTGGTGGCCGCCTGCCAGCGTCCGCCAATGATGGTGAAGACCGCGAAGGTGGCCAGGCCCACCGAGAAGACGGCCTGGGTCTGCGTAGCCGTGAAGTGGAACGGGTCCACAGTCAACGCCTTGGTGAACACGGACCAGGCGTAAATCGCACCCAGACATAATTGAATCAAAATAGCCCCCACAACTACCCACCAGCGATTCATGACCGGCCGGGGCGCGGCCGCCTCGATCGCCGGACTCGACGGACTTCCACTCGACATGTTTATCTCCCGGTGCGTCTACGATCGCGCGCAAACGCCTCTCTCTCCCCCACCGCGCCTCTAAGCCGCCCGCCCACCATCCAGTTCCCGGTCTGCGAACCCTACACCTGCCGGGTCTTGATGAGGTTGTCCACCACGCTCGGATCGGCCAGGGTGGTCGTGTCGCCGATGTCCTGGACCTGCCCTTCGGCGATCTTCCGCAGGATCCGCCGCATGATCTTGCCGCTGCGGGTCTTGGGCAGGCCGGGGGCCCAGTGGATCACGTCCGGCGTAGCAATCGGGCCGATTTCCTTGCGTACGTGCTTCTTGAGCTCCTCCTTGAGAGCGTCCGTGTACTCCTGGCCAACCTTCAGGGTGACATAGGCGTAGATGCCCTGCCCCTTGATCTCGTGCGGGTAGCCGACCACTGCGGCCTCGGCTACCGCCGGGTGCGAGACCAGGGCGCTTTCGACCTCGGCCGTGCCAAGCCGGTGCCCCGAGACGTTGATGACGTCGTCGATTCGGCCGGTGATCCAGTAGTAGCCGTCCTCGTCGCGTCGGCAGCCGTCGCCGGTGAAGTAGTACCCCGGCACGCGGCTGAAATACATCTCCCGGAATCGCTCATGCTGACCGTACACGGTTCGCATAATGCCCGGCCAGGGTTCAGCGATGAACAGGGCCCCCGAGGCTGGACCCTCGATGATCTTGCCCTGCTCGTCGATGATGACCGGCTTGACCCCGAAGAATGGCAGGGTGGCCGAGCCGGGCTTGGTCGGGATGGCACCCGGCAGCGGGGTGATCAGGATGCCGCCGGTCTCGGTCTGCCACCAGGTGTCAACGATCGGGCAGCGCTCACGGCCGACGTGCCGGTGATACCACATCCAGGCTTCGGGGTTGATCGGCTCGCCCACGGTGCCCAGCAGTCGCAGGCTGGACAGATCGTGCCCATCTACCCACTTTTCGCCCTCGCGCATCAGAGCCCGGATGGCGGTCGGGGCGGTGTAGAACTGATTGACCTTGTACTTGTCGACCACGTCCCAAAATCGGCTGGCGGTCGGGTAGGTCGGGATTCCCTCGAACATCACGGTGGTGGCCCCGTTGCACAGCGGGCCGTAGACGATGTAGGAGTGCCCGGTCACCCAGCCGATGTCGGCGGTGCACCAGAAGATGTCGCCGTCGTGATAGTCGAAGATGTACTTGTGGGTGACGGCGGTGAAGACCATGTAGCCCCCGACGGTGTGCAACACGCCCTTGGGCTTGCCGGTCGAGCCCGAGGTGTAAAGGATGAAGAGCGGGTCTTCGGAGTCCATCCACTCCGGCTCGCAGTCGGGGGAGGCGTCTTTCATCAGGTCCTGCCACCAGTGATCGCGGCCGGGCTTCATGTTGGTGGAGATCTTGCTACCCACCCGCGGGTAGACAATGCAGGTCTTGACGGTTACGCCACGCTTGGCCGCCAGGTCCATGGCTTCGTCGGCGTTGGCCTTGAGCGTCACCGCCTTGGCCCCGCGGAAGACGCCGTCCGTGGTAACCAGCAGCTTGCAGCCCGAGTCTACGATCCGGTCGGCCAGCGAGTCGGGGCTGAAGCCCCCAAAGACCACCGAATGAACGGCTCCGATCCGAGCGCAGGCCAGCATCGCGATCGGCAGCTCCTTGATCATCGGCATATAGATCGAGACCCGATCCCCCTTCGTGACGCCAAACTTCTTGAGCACATTGGCAAACTTGCATACCTCGGCATGGAGCTGGCGGTATGTGAGCTTGGCGTCCTCGCCGGGCTCGTTGCCTTCCCAGATGATCGCCACCTGGTCGCCGCGCTGCTCCAGGTGCCGGTCCAGGCAGTTGTAGCTTATATTGGTCTTGGCGCCAATGAAATACTTGATTGATATCGACCCGCGAAAATCGTATTCGCGGACCTTGCTCCAGCGCTGCTTCCAGTAGAAGCCGTTGGCCATTTCGCCCCAGAAGCCGTCCGGGTCCTTGATGGACCGCTCGTACATCCGCTGGTACTCGTCCATGGATTTGATGTACGCCCGTTTAACGAAGTCGGCGGGCGGATAGAACATTCGCTGGGGGGGGCTGGTGTCGGTGGTCGTCGGTTGCGGCATCGCATTCTCCTGAACGTAGCAAGTTCCTGCTGAGCTTGGTCGGACAATCCGCCCGTGCCGGGCCACGCCCGCTCGCGGCCGGGACGACCCGCCGGGGCGGGGAGGCGTAACTGCACATGGGCCAATTCTCCGCCCAGGCTGCCCTACCTGAAAGTCGAGCGTCGCCGGGCTGAAGAAAACCTTCTTATAGCAGTTGCAAGTCGGCTTGGCAACTGGGTCCCGACCAGCCTGTGGCGGGTCCGGTCGACCGGCCCTCCCGGCCGGGTTGCAAACCGCCGACCAGGCGGCACGATGGGGGCGTGGAATGGATCACCTGGGCTCTGTTGGAGTCGCGGGCAGCCCTGGCCGGCATCTGCGGCCCGGTGCTGTTCGTGTTGCTGGTTTACTGGCGGCGAGGCGGGGGCTGGCGCCCCCTGGTCTTCGGCCTGGCCGCAACCACCGCCCTGCTGGCTATCCAATCCCTGGTCGTCACCCGCCGCGAGCACGCCGCCCGCGTTCTCACCACCATCGAGCGGGACATCCTTGCCTCGCGAACCACCAATCTGGAAGCGGCCCTGGCCCCTAAGTTCCGATCCGGTCAATTCGATCGGCAATCGTTCATCGAGTTCGCGCGGCGCCGACTTGGCGAAGTCAGCGTGCGATGGCTGGACCGTCTGTCGCTGCGAGTCGAGCAGTCGCAAGCGGACCGATTCGTGGCTCGGGCCGTTTACTCCGCCGACGTCTCCGCAGAGGGCTTCGCCCGGAACGTTCCCTCCACCTGGTCGCTGACCTTCGTCCGGCAGCCCAAAGGCTGGAAGACCGCGGACCTGCGACTGATCGACCTGGCAGGTTTGCCGCACCCGGACTGGAGGGAGCTGAACCGCCACTGAAAGGCTTCGGGAGCATGGTAGGTAGCCGCTCCCGGCCCGCCTATAGCGGATATCGGGCGGCGATCGGCATCCGACGACCGAAACCGAAGGCCCGGGATGTAACCTTCAACCCGGGGGCCGCCTGTCGCCGTTTGTACTCGCTGAGGTGGATCAGGCGGATCACCTCCGCCACGATCTTCGGATCGAACCCCGCGGCCACGATTTGCTGGGGACTCTGCAAACGAACCTCGTACCGATCCACGATCTGATCCAGCACGTCGTAGGGTGGCAGCGTGTCCTGATCGGTTTGGTTAGGTCGCAGTTCGGCTGAGGGCGGCTTGGCCAGGGTGCGCTGGGGGATGACCGTCCGGCCGGCCCGGGCGTTGATGTACTCGGCCAGTTGATAGACCATGGTCTTGGGGACATCGCTGATGACCGCCAGTCCGCCGGCCATGTCGCCGTATAGGGTGCAGTAGCCCACCGCCAGCTCGCTCTTATTGCCGGTGGTGAGCAGCAGGCTGCCGAACTTGTTGGACAAAGCCATCAGCAGCGCGCCGCGGGTCCGGGCCTGGATGTTCTCCTCGGTCACGTCCGGGGCCAGCCCGTCGAAATGGGGAGCCAGACTGGTCTCGAAAGCCGCATGCATCGGCTCGATGGGAATGACCGAGAAGCGGATACCCAGGGCTTCGGCCAGCTCCCGGGCGTCGGCCACACTGTGCTCGCTGCTGTAGCGGCTGGGCATAGCCACGCCGTGCACGTTCGAAGGACCGAGCGCCGCGGCCGCCAGGGCCGCCACTACCGCCGAGTCCACCCCCCCGGACAATCCGACCACTACCGAATCGAACCGACATTTGCGAACGTAATCCCGCAGCCCCATCACCAGCGCATCGTGCAGACTGGCCATGCCGACCGGCTGCGGCTCGTGGCGGGTGCTGCCAGGGTCTTCCAGGTCCACCAGCAGGCAATCCTCGACGAAAGCCCGGGCCTGACCGAGCAGCCTGCCGTCCGCCCCGACCACGCTGCTGGCCCCGTCGAATAGCAGCTCGTCGTTCCCTCCGACCTGGTTCACGAACAGTATCGGAACACCATTGCCGGCGGCATGATCCGCCATCAGAGCCAACCGCAACTGGTGTTTGCCCAGAAAGTACGGCGATGCCGAGACATTGAAGATCAGTTCCGCGCCGGCCTGAACCAGATCGCGGATCGGATCGCAGTCGTACAGCGGCAGCCCCAACATCTCCTCGCGCGACCACATGTCCTCGCAGATGGTCACGCCCAGCACACGGCCGTCCAGTTCCACCACCGGCTGCGGTCCGCCCGGCTGGAAGTACCGCACCTCATCAAAAACGTCGTAGGTCGGCAACAGCCGCTTCTGCCAGCGAGCCACCACGCGGCCCTCGCGCACCAGAGCGACGGCATTAAGCAAGGGTCGGCCGTAGCCGCGTGTATTCTGGTCCGCGTAGCCCACCAGGGCCGCCACCTGGTGACTGGCGGCCGCGATCCGCCGCAGGGCCGCCAGGTTCGCCTCGATGACCTCTCGCCGCAACAGCAGGTCCCGGGCCGGGTACCCGATGATGGTCTGCTCGGGAAACACCGCCAGGCTGGCTCCGGCCTGGGCCGCACGCGACATCCCATCCAGCACTCGGCGGGTGTTTCCCTCGATGTCCCCGATGGTGGGATTGATCTGGACCAGTGCGACCTTCATTCCGTTTCAGCTCGGTGACCGGCTGGCAGGCCGGTTGCTGTGACGCCAGGCATCGTCCCCGACCGTCTGCCTAGCGTCCGAACGCTTGCAGCCAGATCGTCACAGCCAAGGCCGCCAAGGCGGCCAGAGCCAGGACGGCGGCTATCACCGCCAGGGCCAGAAATCGACGGCCCTGCTCCCGCACCAGTCCGGCAAAGGCCTCGTGCTGCTGACCCTGGGCGTTGCTCAGACGTTGCAAGACCTCGACCTGAGCGGTGCCCGAAGAGCCCAGCGTGTCCACCGCCCGCCCAAACTGCTGCAAAGAGTGCATAAGCTGGTTGTCAGCCTCGTGGCCGATCTCCAGTTGCCGGGCCACCGTGCGGATGGCTTCGGCCTGAGCCAGCAGCGACTCCGGTACCCGTCCCAGCGTCGTGGCCAGGGCGGCGCTATGCTTGCTGGCCGCCTCAGCATGGCCCGCGATCGACCGCAGGAACTCGCCCTGCGCCTGCTGGGCCGCGGCCAATCGCTCCAACGTGCCCCCCATCCGCTCCAGCCAGCCGGCCAATTCCGCCGCACGCTGATCCTGTCGACGGAAATGCTCCTCCATCGCATCCGCCAGCTCGGTCAGCTTCAGCGAGGCCTCCCGAGCCGGCGCCCGCGGCGGCCGACGCCACCAGCGGACCAAAGGCATCTCAGGTACAGCGGCCGTGGCCACCCGCCCGTGGTCGGCCCGCTGCCCCGGCTGCATGGCCGCCGGGGAACCATCGCCGCCCCCGCGGCCGGATCCGACTCGGAACAGGTTACTGACCCGATTCCACCAGGACATGGGCTGCACCATTC
>CAYZXK010000066.1:0-31800 GCA_964482395.1 uncultured Planctomycetales bacterium
CCTGCGCGCCGCCTGCCAGACGTTCCAGCAGCTCCGCGGCCCGTCGATGTTCCTCCGAAGACGAACTGCCCGCCAGACGCCCCTGCCACCGCTCGATGTCCTCCACCGCACTCTTGGAGAGCACCTCCACCAGGCCGCGCCAGGCCGCTTGACGGATGCCCTCCTCGCTTTCCGCCGATGATGACCGGTCCCACAGCGCGCCGATCGCACGCTCGTTTCCCAGTGGAGCCAGGCCGGCCAGCGCTTCCACCGCTGCCTTGCGCACCCCGGGATCCGGATCGGTGGTGGCGGCGGCCAGCGCCTCGGCTAACTCCGGGTTTTTCAAGGTTGCGATGCCGCGGACGGCGGCCAAGCGGACTGCGACGGCTTCCGGCCGCTCCAGACCCGCCATCAGCGCCGGTCCGAAGCGCGGGTCGGCCAGATTGCCCATCGCCCACAGCAGCCGCTCCCGGAGGGTCACTGCCCCGGGCTGGCTCCGATCGAAGACCGCCAGCAGTCCGGTCACGACCGCGTCGCGCAGCTCTGCGGGCAGAACCCCGCGCTCGGCCAGCCTTCCCAGGGCCCCCACCGCTTCGGTGACCGCTTGTTCATCCGGGTCGTTGAGGGCCTCCAGCAGGATCGGCGCCGCCTCGGCCTCACCCACGTATCCCAGCCCGTTCAGCAGGGCCAGCCGAACCTGACGGCTCTGCGCCGTGCCCAGCATCTCAATGAACCGCTGCGTGTCCCGCGGCTGCCGGAAGCTGGCCACAGTCTGCACCGCCGCAGCCCGTTCCACCGGCTCCCCCGTGCTCATTAATTCTCGAATCCGGTCCTGTAACTCGGCCGGTACCGACTTGCCCTCCGACAGGTGCACTTGGGTCAGCCGCAGTCCCAGCAGACGTATGGCCCGGCTCGGATCGGCCAGGTACCCGGCCAGCAGTGTGCCCCGCTCCGAGTCCGCGGCCCGGAGGAACGTCGCTTCCAGAGCTTTGGCCAGTCGAGCCTCGATCGCTTCCAGACGCCGCCGGGTCTCGCGGTCCTTGCGGACCAGCCGCTCGATCTGTCTCCGCTGCCAGGCTTCCGAGGAAAGCGAACTGGTTTCCTGCCACCAAGTCAGAGCCGCGCCCGAATCCTCGAACTCAATGGCGGTGGCTTCCGACAGGCTTGAGAGTGCGGCCTCGGCCAGCCCAGGGTCCGGGTCGCTCAAAGCCGCCACCAGCACTTCGATCGCCTCTCGTTCGGTCATCAGACCCAGGGCGGCGATGGCCGCCAGCCGTGCGGTTCGCGGCCGGTTTCCATCCAGCACCAGGTTCCGCAGCCGTTCGGTCACGCCATTGTCGGGGTATGCCGCCAGGGCTACTCCGGCCACCTGTCGCACCGCTGCATCCCCGTCCGAGAGCATGCCGATCAGCGGTTCGATGTAGGCCGGGTCCAAGTGCTCCGGCAGTTCCGCCAGAGCGGCCGCCACCGCGGACTTGGCGGCGCTGTTAGAGCCGCCCAGCAAGCTGACCAGCCGGGGCGGGGTTTCCGGCCACCCCTGGAGCAGCAGCTCGCGGGCGATCGCCCGGCGGACTTCCGGCGGGTTGGGCCCCTCGATCAGCGCCAGCAGGTCGGCCAGTCGCTGCTGATTGCTCGGTGCTGCCCGGGTGGACGGCTTGCTGCTGGTCTCCTGGCCGCTGGCGACAGACCCGACCAGGGCCAGACCCAGCCCGATTATCGCCAGCCTGCGCAGCTCGCTGATTATCAGCCTACTCATATCAACCTGGCAGACCCGACCGGTTTGCCGCGGTTAGGCATTCGTGACCCATAAAACTTGCTCCCGGCCCGCGTAAGAACCCGAGCCGGCTAACATTATAGGCGTATTGGCTTCGCCATGCCCGGCTTTGGACCCCAGGGATGGTTTCTCCGATAAGAAGATACCAGCCGGTCTCGTCCGGGTTGCGTAGCCGCCCGCGGCCGCGTATGGTTATGGCTCGTGGGGCCCGGCCGGGCGCGGGCCCCGTGGGAGCCGGAGGAGCACGCCATGAAACGCGGGATTCTGACCACTTTGCTGGCGGCGATCGCGGCGGTCGCCGTCGCCAACGCTGATCTGTGGGAGAATGTCTTCTATGGCCTGGACCTGCTGGCTACCCCCCTGGGCAGCCCGCTCTCTACCAACGCCGACGGAACGCGGGTTAACGGCTCCCGCTCCGGTCGGTTGCGGATCGTTCCCAATGGCGTGCTGGGCGGGGGCTACCGGCTGGAGTTCGACCGCACCTTCGGCCCCGACTCGCGCGGGCGCACCGAGGTGCTTCATCTGGGTTCGATTGGCGACCTGGCCTTGCAGGGCGGCGTCCAGGCCACCGCCGGTTACACCAACACGGCCGGTCTTTGGTCGGCCAGCATCAACTTTGTCGCCGCCAACCTGGGGTACAACATGCGGACCAAGCTGGGGGCCCAGGACGCGGAGTTTCGCGGCGTGCTGACCATGGCCAACTCGCTGGAGATCAACCGGGCCGGCTTCTACGACCTGACCATAAACGTCGGCAACACCGACTCGGAGTTCCTCATCGACGGGGTGGTGGTCCGCGACCAGGACGAAACCAACTTCGATATCGGACCGATCCGGGTGAGCGGGAATATCTATTACGATGCGACTCTGGCCCTGCTCAATGCCCTGGGGGTGGACACCTCCGACCTGGAAAGCGTGTTCCCGCGCTCCCCCATTGATCGCATCAACGACGCGGTGAGCGAGGCCCTGGCGGGCCTTCAGGCCCAGATAAACTCGGCCGCCAAGCCCGAGTTGGCCTCCTTGCTGCTGCAAACCGTGCTGGACGGAGACCAGCAGGCCGCCGCCCAACTGATTGACGGCCTGGCCAGCGACAGCCTGTCCAATCCCGCCGCGTCCGGCACCTCTACCCTCACGGTCCCCGAGCCGGCAACCCTGTTGCTGATGCTGGCTGGCGGGGCGACTATCCGGTACTGGCGACGCCGTCGCTGATACTCGCCGCCTTGCCCCGGTCGAACGGCGGCATTTGCCGCCCCCCGGTCGTCCACCGGCTGCTAATCCCGCGTGCCATGCGTAGAATGCAGGGTCGGCCCGGCGGCCGAAGTCGCGGCCGCCCCGACCATCGCAGGAACCTCAATCGTGACTCGCACTGCCGCTCAGATTCGTAGGGAGTTTATGGAGTTCTTCGGCCAGCGCGGCCATGCGCTGGTGCCCAGCTCCCCGGTGGTCCCGCTGGACGATCCGACGTTGCTCTTCACCAACGCCGGCATGAACCAGTTCAAACCCTACTTCCTGGGCCTGGCCGCCCCCAAGCACCTGCGGGTCGCCAACACGCAGAAGTGCATCCGGGCCGGCGGAAAACACAACGATCTCGACGACGTCGGCCACGACACCTACCACCACACCTTCTTCGAGATGCTCGGGAACTGGTCCTTCGGCGAGTACTTCAAGAAGGAGGCGATCGAGTGGGCCTGGGAGCTGCTCACCAGCGCCTGGGGGATCGACCCCGCTCGGTTGCACGCGACCTACTTCGGCGGCGATCAGGCCGAGAATCTCCAGCCGGATCTTCAGGCCCGCGACCTGTGGGCGTCGGTCACCGACATCGACCCCAGCCATATTCACGCCGGCGGTAAGAAGGACAATTTCTGGGAAATGGGTGAGACCGGGCCCTGCGGCCCGTGCAGCGAGATCCACGTCGATCTGACTCCCGACCGGAGCGGCGGCCCCCTGGTCAATGCCGGCGACCCGCGGGTGATCGAAATCTGGAACCTGGTGTTCATCCAGTTCAACCGCGGCCCGGACGGCCGGCTGACCCCTCTGCCGGCCCGCCACGTCGACACCGGCATGGGCCTGGAACGCGTCACCGCCGTCCTCCAGGGCCACAACAACAACTACGCGACCGACCTGTTCGTCCCGATAATCCAGGCGATCGAGAGGATCAGTGGGCATACTTACGGCCAGAGCCACGAAGCCACGACGCCACGAAGCCGCGAGGGGGAGCCTCACCGTCTCGCCAGCGGCAAGGGAAGCGAAGAAGGCAGACTGCCGATTCGGGCGGGTGGTGTGGGCGTCTCGCCCGCCAACCGTTACGCCCGCTTCATCCCCGGTGACCTGCGGGACGAGGCCTGCCGGGTGATCGCCGACCACATCCGCTGCCTCACTTTCGCGATCACGGACGGAGCCGTCCCGGACAAGGAAGGCCGCGGCTACGTCCTCCGCCGGATTCTGCGCCGGGCGGTCCGCTTCGGCTGGCAGTACCTCGACTTGCGCAAACCGTTCCTGTGCCACCTCGTGCCGGTAGTGGTCGATGTGATGGGCGCGGCCTTTCCAGAACTGAAGCAGAATCCCCACGCGGTGCAGAACATCATCCGCGAGGAAGAGGAGTGTTTCGAACGCACACTCGACCGCGGAATCGCGCTGTTCCAGGAAGCTGCGGACTTCGCCCGCCGGCGCCACCACGGTCAGATCCGCGGCGAAGATGCCTTCAAGCTCCATGACACCTACGGCTTCCCGATTGACCTGACCCAGATCATGGCTCGCGAGACGGGACTGACGGTCGACATCGCCGGGTACGAGCGGTTGATGGAGGACGCGCGCCAGCGGGCCCGGGTCTGTGGCGAGTGTCTGTCGGAAAGTTGTCTGCAACAGGAGAAGCTCGCCGCCGATCGGGCCTCGGAACCCACGGACGACTCTCTCAAGTACGCTGATCCACCGGAATGCCAGACATACTTCACATCTTTCGCCACCAGCTCCGGGCGCCAGGCCCCCGACCCCGCCAAGCCGGGCGAGCAGATCGCTTTCACCGTCCGGCAGACCTGTTTCTATGCCGAGGCCGGCGGCCAGGTCGGCGATGTCGGCGAGCTGATCACCGACACCGGCCGAGCCTGCATCGGCCGCGTGGCCCGGTATGTCGCCCGCCCCTGCGACCAGGCACCTTTCGAAGTCATCGTTCACGCCGGCACGGTGGTGGAGGGCCAGATCACCGGCGTCGGACCCTGCCGGCTGCGGGTCTCCGACCTCCGCCGGGCCACGATGAAAAACCATACCGCCACGCACGTGATGAACTGGGCCTTGCGCGAAGTGCTCGGCGACCATGTCCAGCAGAAAGGCTCACTGGTCGATCCGGACAAGACCCGCTTCGACTTCTCGCATTCCAAGCCGCTGTCGCCGGACGAGCTTCGACGCGTCGAGGAGCTGGCCAACCGCCGCATCGCGGAGAAACTGCCGGTCCACGCCCGGGAAGTCCCCCAGGAGCAGGCCCTGAAGATCAACGGCCTTCGGGCGGTCTTCGGCGAGAAATACCCGGACCTGGTCCGCGTCGTGGCCTGCGGCGTGAAGATCGAAGACCTCGTCGCCGATCCGGACAACCCACGCTGGCGAAACTTCCCGATCGAGCTGTGCGGTGGCACGCACGTGCGGAACACCGGAGACATCGAACACTTTGTTCTGGTGAGCGAAGAGGCCGTCGCGAAGGGCATTCGACGGATCGTCGCGGTCACCGGCTCGACCGCCAGGGCCGTGGACCAGTGCGGACTGGAATTGATCGCGCGGGCCCAGCGGCTTCTTCAGGCTCCGCCTGAGATGGTGGCTGCGGCCTTGGCCGGGCTTCAGCGCGAGATGGCCGAGAAAACCATCGGCATCTGTCACCGGGCCCGGCTACGCGATCTGGTCGCCCAGCTTCAGGAGCTGGTCAAGCGGCAACAAAAAGCCGAGGCGGCGGACGCGGCCGAGCTGGTTAAACGCCACGTGGCCGCACTATTGGAGCCCACCGCCACGTCCGAGCCACCTGCCGGCGGCAAAACGGTCCAAACCATCGGTCCGACCACGGTCGTGGTCACGGAAATGCCTGACGTCCCGATCGACCAGCTCAAGATGGCCGCCGACCTGATCAAGCAGAAGTGCGGCTCGGCCGCTGTGCTCTTGGGCGTTCGCGTCGCGCCGGAGGCGGGGGAGGTGGCGGCCGGGCTCGGTACCGGACGTGAGGCCGCGCCGGCGGCAGTCACCGAGCCTCAGCCCCGGCGAGCCGGGACGGTCCCCGAGCGCCAGCGGGGGCCCGTGCGCAGCGAGCCCGATTTGCCGCCAAGCCCCGGCGGCGACCATGATGCGACCTCCGGTACGAGCCGCGATCGCAAGGGAGCGGATACCGGCGGCAAAGCCCTCCTCTTGGCCGCCATGACCCCCGATTTGGTCAGACGCGGCCTCAAGGCCGGCGAGCTGATAAAAACTATCGCCCCCATCATCGACGGTGCCGGCGGCGGCCCGCCCACCATGGCCCAGGCCGGCGGCAAACGGCCCGATAAACTGCCCGAAGCCCTTCAGGCCGCCCGAAACTGGATCCAGCGCCGCCTGGTCGGCTCAACCGGTCCCTAGCGGGAAGCCCGGCCCGAGCGGTCGCGCTGACCTGCGGCCGCGGCTGATGTGCCAAGCCGCCTTCCGGGCCTCCACCTTCCCAAAAGCACGTCCAGACCGCCACTTGTGACTGCCTTATTGCCGACTGTGCCGGGTTTTCCACGCGTAATTTTTGCGCCCAGCTCAAGAACGGGCGCCGACTTGCCCGATGCACCCATATCCAGACTTCAAGTGTTGACGGGACCTATGACCGGTGTGCGGGCAGGTCTGACGTTCGCTCACCAGGGCCAACGGATGCAGCTTTCTAGGAGGCAGTCTTTATGACCACCACACCCACCATGAATCCGCAAACCCAACCGTATCGGTACGGCAACTGCGGTACCGTGTATCCTTTTGAGAACATCAACGAGCCGGGGGCCTACATCTGCCAGTGGAACGGGCATTTGCTGCGGGTTCCGGAAGACGGCATCGCGGAAGGCCGCTCCCCGACCCTCAACATCGTCGGCAATGAGCCGCTCTACGTGACCAAGATCAGCGATAACCCCTGGATCACGCTCAGCAAGGCCCGCATGCTGGCCGCCAACTACGACCTGCATGTGAATTTCTAGTCGCCAGGCGAGCTCGGAGGGATTCGAAGCGCCAAACTGTATTGACCGCCCGGACATCGCGAGCCGGGAGCGCGGCCCTCGCTCCCGGCTTTTTCATGCGCCCCTGCCTGCCAGCCAGTCCATGATCTGCGGGTACACCTTCTGGCTGGCTACCGGGGCGGCTTCCAATTCGCCGTGCGCGATTTCCTCGTAGAAGAGGAACTGCTTGTCCGTACTGGCAATCCGTTGAAAGAAAACCGACCGCGTGACCTCGACGTTGGCGATGCGGTCCCGCCCGCCGTGGACCACCAGGGTCGGAACCGTGATCAGGTCGTAATGGTCCGAGTAGACGTGGTCGGGCCTCCCCAGGTCGCTGATGAAGGCCCGGTACCGGACGCACTTGGCCAGTTGTCGCAGCACGCCGGCCTTGATGTTATCCAACACGAACCTTCGGCCGCTGAGCATCACCTCCGCCCGGTGGTTGGTGGCGCCGGTGAAAGTGCCCGCGACCTGCAACATCTTCTGCACCGCGGCGCGTTCCAACTGCTCGATTCCGTCCGCGACGGGCTTGGGCAGCTTGCGATACCAGGGTTCGCCCTGGCTGTCGCCGGCCAGCCAGCGCACGGGGACCTCTCCGGCGACTTGCAGAAGTGCTTGCAGCCAGCCCCAGCGGGCCAGCATCTCGAACGGGTAGTTCACGTCCCCGTCGGTCCGCCACCAGTCGCGCAGCAGGGCCCGCCACTGGAGGCGCCCCTCCCGGTCATAAAGTGAATCTGGCCAGCGGAGGGCGGCCGGAAACTCCGCGAAGACGCAGCCGGCCAAATGCTGTTGTCGGACGGCCGCCAGGTTCGGGTCGGCGACCATGTACTGCCCGTTCCCCTCCTCCACTAGGCTGGTTCCCTGGAGGTAGCCGGCCAGGGCCATGGCTCCCATGCTGGCCGCGATCACAAACGGCCGACGACCGGTCTCGGCCACCACATGGGTCACCACCGCTGGCAGGTCGTACAGCACGAAATGGTCCAGGCACCAGTCGTTTTGCCCCGGCGGCGGAGTACTCAGCATCCGGGGGGCCCCGTGCCCACGCAGGTTCACCAGCCACACATCGTAGCCCGCCTGGCGCGCCAGACTGGCCAGGCTGCGATAATGGAAGTCGCGGCCCTGAATCTCCGGCAGGTCCCACAGGTCGGCGTTTACCGCCAGCCCGTGTATGAAGACGATCGGCTGGTCCCCTTTGCTCACCCGGCGTTTGATCGCGATCTGGGCCCCGTCCAGAGTCGGAACATGCACAATCCAGCCTTGGTCGGGGCCGGATTCGCTATCTCTGGCTGCGCCCATCTTCCACCCGCTGCCGAACGCCCGACCGGACTGGCCGGCCGGCCTTAGGCCGCCGCCGTGGCGTGCGCCTTGGCCAGTTCAACCAGTTTGTCGAACGCCGCCGGGTCCCCGATGGCCACCTCGCTGAGCATCTTGCGATTGAGGAATGCGCCGGCTTTCTTCAGCCCCCGGATAAACCGGCAGTAAGAGATTCCCCGCGCCTCGCAGGCGGCGCTGATCCGAATGATCCACAGGGCCCGGAACTGCCGTTTGCGTGCCCGTCGATCTCGAAAAGCGTAGGTCCGGGCTTTCAGCAGGGTCTGCTTGGCCGGACGGAACAGAGTGCTCCGGGTCCCGCGGGCCCCCTTGGTGGCTCGGAGCACTCTCTTGTGTCGCCGGCGGGTGGCCGGACCGGGTCGAACACGTGGCATACCGTTTACTCCTCTGGCAGGTGGACAGCTCTAGCCGGCTCCCAGGGCCCGGCGGGCCTTGTCCGCAAGCGCTCCCGTCAAAATCCCCTTCCGACGCAGACGCTGACGGCGTCGCCCCGATTTCGTGCTCATCAGGTGCCCGGCAAACGATTTCTTATAGCAAAGCTTGCCGGTCGCCGTTATGGTCAGCCGCTTGCGCAGGCCCTTGTGAGGTTTCTGCTTCACCTTGCCGGTCATCAGCATCCTCCATTCCGGACTGCGAGTATATTGTGTCCGGTGCGCTGGAGCAACAGGCCAACCGGCCCGGAGGCCGACCACGGACCACGGCTCGCGGCCCGTGGCCAAGAACCACCGACGGCCTTGGCCGATAATATGGAAAGCGTCGTCCGGACGCTTACCATACTAACTGAGTCCGATTTAGTCGAATAGCGGTGAACGACCATGCGACCACGAAGACTGGGAATCATTGTCGGCGGCGGACCGGCACCCGGCATCAACGCGGTGATCGGGGCCGCCACCATCCAGGCCATCAACTGCGGCTTCGAGGTGGTCGGCTTCTACGACGGGTTCCGCCACCTCTGCTCCGAGGACTTCGACCCGCCGACCCATTCGGTCCGCCTGGAGATCTCGCGGGTAGCCCGCATCCACTTCGACGGCGGGTCCATCCTTCGCACCGCCCGTACCAACCTCCTCGACGAGGCGGCCCTCAAGACCACCAAGCGGGCGGTGGCCAATCCTGAGAAGGTGTCGCTGGCCCTGGGCCGACTGCGGGAACTGGGGATCGACTGCCTGCTGACCATCGGGGGCGACGATACCGCCCTTAGCGCCCGGTTCCTGGCCGAGGCCGGGGCGGGCCGGCTCCGGGTGGTCCATGTGCCCAAGACCATCGACAACGACCTGCCGCTGCCGCAGAACCAGCCCACCTTCGGCTTCTCGACCGCCCGTTTCGTGGGCGCCCAGCTCCTCAAAAACCTGATGACCGACTCGCAGACTACCGGCCGCTGGTATCTGGTCAGCGCCATGGGACGCGGTGCCGGGTGGCTGGCCATGTCCATCGGACAAGCCGCTGGGGCCACCATCACCCTCATCCCCGAGGAATTCGAGCAGCATAGCACCGTTCAGGCCATCGTGGACGTGTTGGAAGGGGCCATCCTCAAGCGGGCCGTCCTGGGCCGCTGCGATGGCGTGGCCGTCTTGGCCGAGGGCCTGGCTTACCGGCTCGGCGATCAGGCCGAACTCGAACGCCTGCTGGGTCGCGAGGTCCCGCTCGACGCCGCCGGCCACCTCCGACTCTCCGAAGTGCCGCTGTTGGAGCTGTTGAAGCGCGAGTTGCAGGCCCGCTTCAAGGCCCGCGGGGAGTCGCTTCCCCTGGTCACCCACAATATCGGCTACGAGCTCCGCTCGGCGGATCCAACCCCCTACGATATGGCCTACGGCCGGGCGCTGGGCTATCACAGCATCCGGCTCTTCTCCGAGTCGGCGGTGCAGAAGTCGGGCGTGATGGTGGCCCTGGTGAACGGCAACCTGGAAGCGGTCGACCTCAACGACCTGGTCGACCCGGAAACCAACCGCACCCGCACCCGCTTTGTGGACATCAATTCCGATGAATACATGGTGGGGCGGGCTTACCAGATCCGCCTGGAGCGAAGCGATCTGGAGAACCCGGTAATGCTGGCCAAGCTGGCGGCTGCCGCCCGCCTGGAGCCGGCCGAGTTCCGTAAACGCTACGAGCGGGCGGCGACCCGGTTGCCCGAGATGCAGGCCGCGGCCGCCGCCAAGTAGCCGCCGGAGCCGCCTTCCGAGCCCGGCGCCCCAAGCCCGATGCTCTTACAGGTCGAAGACCTCAGGACTTACTTTTACGCCTGCGGCGGCCTGCTCCGCCGCCAGGTCGTAAGAGCCGTAGACGGGGTCAGCTTCGAGCTGGATCGCGGCCAGACCTTCGGGCTGGTGGGCGAAAGCGGCTGCGGCAAATCCACGCTCGCCCGGACCATCCTACGTCTGGTCCCAGCTACCGCCGGCCGGGTGATCTTCAATGGCCAGGACGTGCTCAGCGCCCGGCCCCAGCCCCTCCGCCGCCTCCGCCGCCACATGCAGATCATCTTCCAGGACCCGATCAGCAGCCTCAACCCGCGGCTGACCGTGGAAATCATCATCGGCGAAGCCCTGACTGTGCACGGCCTGGTGCGAGGTCGGCGGCAGCGCCGCCAACGCGTCGCCCAGCTCCTGGAGCGAGTCGGCCTCCGGCCAGACGACCTGGATCGCTACCCGCATGAATTCTCCGGGGGGCAGCGCCAGCGGATCGGCATCGCCCGGGCCCTGGCCCTGGAGCCCAGCCTGATCATCTGTGACGAGCCGGTCTCGGCGCTCGATCTGTCGACCGCGGCCCAGATCCTGAACCTGCTGGTCGACTTGCAGCGCGAGCTGGGCCTTAGCTACCTGTTGATCGCCCACGACCTGGGAGTGGTCCGGCACATTTGCGACCGGGTGGCGGTCATGCATCGCGGCAAGCTGGTCGAACAGGCCCCCACTACTGAGCTGTTCAGCAGTCCCCATCACCCATATACGCGGACTCTGCTGGCGGCTAGCCGCAGGTTCGAGCTGCCGGGGCGGGCCGCCGCCACCTGATGCCCAGCGGGCATGCTGGCCGCACCCTACGGCCGCCCCCCCTCAGCCCGCGCACTCTTCGCCCCGTGGTCGGCACCCGTCTGGTACCGGCACAGACACTCGGGCTTGAACCGCTGCCGTTCGAAACCGAGCTGCTCGTACGGCACGCCCTGGGCAAAGGCCAGGAGCTGGAAATAGTAGATCGGCGGCGTGTGGAAGTCCTCGCCGAACTCCTTGGCCACCTTCATCTGCCCGTGGTCGAACTGACCAAAACAGGTCGGACAAATCATGCACAGGATATCCGCTTGCTCCTGAGCGATCGTGCCCAGCAGATCGCGCATCATGTTGGCCGGAATCTGGTCGGTCTGGCAAGCCTTCCCGCAACACAAATACCAGTTCCGGTGCCGGACCGGCGTCGCGCCCAACGCCGCCACCAGGTTTTCCAGCAGCGTCGGGTCGTTCGGATCGTCCACCTGCATGATTCGGCTGGGCTTGAGCAGGTGGCAACCGTAGTGAATGGCCACCTTCAGACCGGTCAGCGGCCGCACCACGGACTGGCGGACCGCATCATACCCGGCCTCGGCGCGAACCAGGGTCGCGATATGCCGCACCCGACTGGTGCCGCGATACTGCCGTCCGATCCGCTCCAGCCGCTTGTTGATGGCCGCCCGCAGGTCCGGGTCCTGAAGCAGGTGATAGGTTTCCGACAGGGTGGCGGTGCAACCCGAACAATTGGTGAAGACGTCCAGGCCCAGGTCCTCGGCCAGCGACAGGTTCCGGGCCGCCACTGCCAGCCAGGCCAGCTTGTCCTTGGACTTGAAATAGATCGGGTCCGGGCAGCAGGACGCTCCCTCCAGGTCGACGATCTCGATGCCCAGCTTGGGCAGCGTCTGACGAATGGCGAACTCCATCGCCGGATGCCGGGCCGGGATCAGACAGCCGGGGAAGAACGCAAAGCGTTTCACGTGAAACCCCCCTGGTCGGCGTCGGGTTCGAGCAGCTTGCGGATTTCGTCCATCGGCACGGGCGAGAGCGGCGGCAGGCCGAAACGCTCGCGTTGCCGGTCGATTACCGGGCCCAGCGGGGTGGTGCGACCGGTCTGCTCGAAGGTCTCGATAATCTTCCGAACCGCCTCGGGGTAGATGCCCCGGTCGGCCAGCATGTTCTTGAGCGAGATGATCACTTCGACCGGCTTGACCTCCTGCGGGCAGCGCTCATGGCAGTTGTAGCAGTTCACGCACTGCCACAGCACCGAATTCTCGCGCAGCAGCTCCTCCCCCAGCCCGTACAAGACCTTCAGCATGATCTCACGCGGGTTGAAGGTGCTGCTGTAGGTCGCGGCCGGGCAGTCGCCGACGCAGGCCCCGCACTGATAGCAGTAGCTGGCCAGATTCCCCTCGACTTTCCGGGCCAGCTCGCGGCGGAAGTCGAAGTTCACCCGCACGACCGGTTCGGGCTGGTCCGAGGGGATAGACACGTGACCTTACTCCTTGCTCTTTTGGCACGCCGCGCCAGGGGCGCCATGGCTCGGTTCCGGAGGTTTCTTTTTCAGATGCCGGATGCTGTTGGAGCGGCACTTGGGGCAGGAGCGCTCCTTGTCCTCGCCCGGCTCGACCGGCTCCTGGTATTCATGCCCGCACATCATGCAGCGGAAAGTCTCCAGTGTTTTGGCGGCCATGGGTCGGTTCTCCCGCGTCACCGGCCACTGCTCCCAGAGCAGTGACATACCTCCAAGTCAGCGTGGCACACGTCTACGTTGCCGCGACGGCTGCGGCTTCGGCCGGGGCGGCCTTCTTCGGCTTAATCTGCAACGCCTGCCGTGTGTGCTCGATCTCCTCCAGCGTCACGGTCTTACGCAGTTCCTCAAGTTGATGCATGACCTTGGCGAACTTCTGGCCTTCGGCGGCGCTGATCCACTCCAGTTGCAGCCGCTCGGGGCGGACGCCAGCCTTTTCCAGCCGGTCCCAAAGACGCTGCACGCGTTTGACGGTTTGCCGGTTGGCATTGATGTAATGGCAGTCTGCATAATGGCAGCCGGAGACCAGCACGACCGGTGCCCCGCAGCGGAAGGCTTCCAGCACCATTTCCTCGGAAACGCGGGCTGAGCACATGGTTCGCACCACCCGGTTGCTGGCCGGATACTGCATGCGGGAGATGCCGGCCATGTCGCCGCCGGCGTATGAACACCAGTTGCATGCGAACACGAAGACCTTCTCTTGCGGGTTGTCGGCCAGGATCGCCCGGACCTGGGCCAGAAGCTGGTCGTCGGTGAAGTGGCGCATGCTGATGGCGCCGAACTGGCAGGTGGCACCGCAGGAGCCGCAGCCGGCACACGCCGCCTCGATCACCGTCGCCACCTCCCCCTTGCGCCACACGATGGCCCCATACGGGCAGACCGCCGCACACTGGCCGCACTTCTTACAGGCCGCCTCGTCGATCCGGCTGGTGACGGCCTCGATCTGGATTCGGCCGGCATTGAGCAGGGCTCCAGCCCGCGAGGCCGCCGCTCCGGCCTGGCAAACCGAGTCCTTGATGTCTTTGGGGGCTTCGCAGAAGCCGGCGAAAAACACCCCGCGGGTCGGCGCGTCCACGGGCTTGAGCTTGGGATGCGACTCCATGAAGAAGCCGTCCGAGGTGCGCGAGAGCGTCAGCAGGCTGCAAATCTTCCGCAGGTCTTTGGCCGGCTGGACGCCGACCGAGAGCACCACCATGTCGAACTCGTGCCGCTCCAGCTTGCCGGTAGTGGTGTTTTCGACCGTGAGGGCCAGGTTACGAGTGGCCGGGTCCTCCTCGATCTCGGCCGGCAATCCGCGAATGTAGCGCGTGCCGGCTTCCTTGGAGCGCTGGAACATGTCCTCGAAGGATTTGCCGAAGGCCCGGATGTCCTGATAGAAGACGGTGTTCTCGACGTCCGGATAGTGGTCGGCCAGCAGCAGCGTGTCCTTGATGGTGTTCATGCAGCAGATGTTGGAGCAGTACGGCCGGCCGATCCGCGGATTGCGCGATCCGACGCACTGGATGAACCCGATCCGCTTGGGGCGTTGCTGGTCGCTGGGGCGGACGAAGTGCCCGCCGGTGGGACCGCCCGCGCAGATCAGGCGTTCGAACTCCATCGAGGTGATCACGTTTTCGAAGCGGGTGTAGCCGTAATCGTCCAGCTCGGTCGGATCGTAGACGTCCAATCCGATCGCGACGATGATGGCCCCGACCTGGCGGGTGACGATCTGGTCGTTGTCGTCGTAATTGATGGCCTTCTTCTCGCAGACATCCGCGCACTTGCCGCAGGCGATCGGGTTGTTGCCCAGGCAGTCCTCCATGTTCAGGATGTAGGAGCAGGGCACCGCCTGCGGGAACGGGATGTAGATCGCCTTGCGGCTGGACAGCCCCATCTGGTACTCGTCCGGCCGCACCACCGGGCAGACCTTGGCGCACTCGCCGCAGGCGTTGCAGAGCTTCGGATCGACGTAGCGGGCCTTGCGGCGGATCTTGACCGTGAAGTTGCCCACGTAGCCCGAGACCTCCTCGACTTCACTGAAGGTCATCAGCTCGATGCTGGGATGCCGACCGGCATCGATGGCCTTTGGCCCGAGAATTCATATCGAACAGTCCATGGTCGGGAAGGTCTTGTCGAGCTGGGCCATGATCCCGCCGATGGAGGGCTGCTTCTCGACCAGCACCACCGGATGGCCGGCGTCGGCCAGCTCCAGGGCGGCTTCGATCCCCGCCACGCCGCCGCCGATCACCAGGGCACGCCTGGTCACCGGCACGGTCATCTCTTCCTGCGGCTGGAGGAATCTGGCCCGGGCCACCGCGCTGGCCACCAGGTCCATCGCCTTGCGGGTGGCTCCGGCCCGGTCGCCGGTGTGTACCCAGGAGCAGTGCTCGCGCAGATTGGCCATCTCCATCAGGTATGGGTTCAGCCCGGCGTCGTGCACGCATTTGCGGAAGGTGGGCTCGTGCTGCCGCGGCGTACACGAGGCCACCACCACCCGGTTCAGCCTGTGCTGCGCAATGGCGTTCTTGATCTCGTTCTGCCCGGGATCGGCGCAGGTGTACTTGTTGCGAACCACACACACGACGTCCGGCAGCGTCCGGGCATATTCGGCCACCGCGGCACAATCCACCGAGCCCGCGATATTCAGTCCGCAGTCACACACGAACACGCCGATGCGTAGTTCACCATCTGAGGGCGTTGCAATCATTTTCTGCCCTGCCTGTTCTGCTGAGGCCCCGTTGCCAGCGCGGCCCCCGGCTGGCGATCTGCCTCTTCATTCCAGCGCGTCGGCCACCAACTCCGCCACATCACGCATCTCCATCTCGATTTCCCCCCCGCACTTGGGGTCTTTCATCGCGCAACGCAGGTGCACCTGGCACTTGGGACAGGCGGTCACCAATGTACTCGCCCCGGTCCCCCGGGCCTCGCGCAGTCGCTCGATCTGAAGCTGTTTGGCGAATCGGTCGCAGTTCGACCAGGTACCCCCCGCGCAACACAAGGCCCGCGGGCCCGATCGCCGCATCTCCACCAGGTCCAGCCCGGGCACCGCCGCCAGGGCCTGCCGCGGCGGATCGTAAATCCCCAGATGCCGCCCCAGCCGGCAGGGGTCCTGAAAAGTAACGCGGCGCGGTCCGTTGGGCTTGAGCTTCAGATTCGCCTTCTTTTCGACCAGCAGTTCGCTGATATGCAGGATGCGTGGCGGCGGGCCATTGAAGAACGGCGCGTAGTCCAGCTTCCAGGTCCGCAGACACTCGGCACAGGAAACCACCAGCGTCGTCGCTCCGCTTTCGGCCACGAGCTGAACGTTATGCCGGGCCAACTGCTCGAAGCTGGCCCGGTCGCCATTCCAGAGCAGGTCATGTCCGCAGCAGCGCTCCTGCGGGCAGACCACCGGCACGATGTCCAGCCGGTTCAGCAGGCGGATCGCGGCCCGGGTCCCGCCGAGCGTATTGATCCCCCAATCCGAACGTGAAGCCCCAGCCAGCGCCCCGGCATCGGAACGCGAAGCGCCCGGGAGCCCGCCAGCGGCAGAGCGCGAAGCGCTGGCGAGCGCCCCTTTATCGCCAAAAAACGCGTCGTAATACATCGTGCAGCCGGTCCAGTAGAAGACTTCGCCCTTGTGCGGGTCGGTCTTCAAGTCGGGCGTGAGCCATTCCAGGCGTTTCTGTTGGGTGCCGCCCCGGGCCATCATTCGCATCACGGATTGCAGCGCTCCGCCATGGGGGCATTCCGGCTCGACGCCCTGGCGATAGCAAAGCTCGCGCAGCTTCTGGACGAGCTGGGTGTACTCGACCTGGGCCGGGCAGCGCCCGTCACACAACCCGCAGGTCAGGCAGACAAACAGCGACCCGTTCTCGATCAGCTCTTTCCGCTGGCCCAGGTTGGTCGCCAGCACGTGCCGCCGCGGGCTGTATGCGGCACCGGCCCGCACGATGGGACAGCTCGCCGTGCACTTGCCGCAGTCGTAGCAGGCCCAGGCTCGCGTCTTCTTGGCCAGCTCTGCCATTTCCGCCATCGGCGTCGCTCCGCTTGCCTCCACTCTCAGGGACCGCTGGCGGCCGCCGTCCGGGGCGACGCGGCCAGTGGGCTGGGTCCCAGAGCGCGAATCTGCTCGGTGAACTCGGTGATTATCTGCGCGAATCGGGCCCCTTCGGCGGCACTGATCCACTCCAGTCGCAGCCGACCGTCCTCCAACCCCAGCAATCGCACGAGGTTTTTGGTTTTCTCGAACTGCTCGACCGCCCGGTGGTTGCCGAAGATGTAATGGCAATCGCCGAAGTGGCAGCCCGAGACCAGCACGCCGTCGGCCCCCTTCTCGAAGGCCCGCAACACGAACCCGGGCTGAATCCGACCGGAGCACATCACCCGGATCATGCGGAAGTGCGGCGGATGAGCGATCCGCGACACGCCGGCGGTGTCCGCCCCGGCATACGAGCACCAGTTGCAGGCGAACACCACGATGTTGGGATGCCACCCGTCGGGGCTGCCGACGGCGGACTGCATGGCCGCTGCTCGCTCGCCCGCCGCGGTCACGACACCACCTCCTCGGCCAGCAGCGCGTCAATCATGGCGTGCACCTGGCGATCGGTGAAATGCCGGGCGGTGATCGCTCCCGACGGGCACCAGCTCGCGCAGGTGCCGCAACCCTTGCACAAGGACGCGTTGATCCGGGCCGCATAGATGCCCGGGGCTGTCTCGACCAGTTGCGGGGCCTGGAACTGGCAGATCTCCACGCACTGCCCGCAGGCTCGACACTTCCGCTCATCCACCACCGCCACCGCCGGATCGAGCTTCACCCGGTCATGTGCCAGGAAGACCGCGGCCTTGGCGGCCGCCGCCGAAGCCTGAGCCACCGTGTCAACAATGTCCTTCGGCCCCTGAACGGTGCCGGCCAGCAGCACGCCCTCGACCGCGGTCTCGACCGGGGCCAGCTCGGGATGCCGCTCCAGGAAGAAGCCATCCAGCCCCAGGCTGGCCTTGAGCAATTCGTGGAAGTGGGCGGTCTCCGGCTGGCGCGGCCGCATGCCCACGCTGAGGACCACCAGATCGGTCGGCACCTCCAGCGGTCGGCCCAGCAGGTCGTCAAAGCAGCGGATGGCCTCGGCCCGGTCACGGCCGATGATCTCGGGCTTGGTGCCGGGCGGGATGCGGACAAACAGCACGCCCATCCCGCGGGCCTGGCGGTACATCTCCTCGGCCCCAGTCGAGATGGTGCGGATGTCGCGGAAGAAGACAGTCGTGTCGATGCCTTGCCGGCACAGGTGGATGGCCTGCTTGATCGCCGTCGGGCAACAGTAACGCGAGCAGCCGGTGAAGCCCTCCGGATCGCGCGAGCCGACGCACAGAATGAACGAGACGCTCCGCGGCTTGCGGCCGTCGATCCGCAGTTCGTCGCCCTCCTGGCAGAATCGCCGCTCCAGTTCGGCGCTGGTCATCACGTTGGGCAGCCGCCCATATCCGAACTGGCCGCTCGGCTGGTATAGATCGGCCCCGAAGGCCAGAATGATCGCCCCGACCTTCCGTGGAGCCTCGTCGTTGGGTTGCCCTACGGCGGTGCCCGCCTCCGCGGGTTTGAGCCGGACTTCGAAATTACCGACAAAGCCGGTGATCTTCTCGACCTCGGTGCCCAGCAGCACCCGCGCCCCGCTGTTCCAGAGGCGCTGGACCTTCTCGTTCAGCACCTCGGCCGCGGTTCGCAGGTTCGGATACAGGTACTTGAGATTCGGTTCGGCCAGCCGGCCGCCGAGTCGATCGGTCTTCTCCACCAGGGTGACCGGGAAGCCGGCTTCGGCCAGATCGGTTGCGGCCTGGATGCCGGCGATTCCGCCGCCGACGACCAGGGCGGCGTGGGTCATCGGGACCTCGCCTTCCTGCAAAGGCTCGAGGTGTCGCGCGCGGGCCACGCCCATGCGGAGCAGGGCCCGGGCTTTTTCCTGGGCCGCGACCGGCTCGTCCGCGTGCACCCACGAGCACTGATCCCGGATGTTGACCATCTCCAGCAGATAGGGGTTGAACCCGATCCGGGCGCAGGTCTGACGGAAGATGGGCTCGTGCGTCCGAGGGGTGCAGGCCGCGACCACCACCCGGTTGAGCCGGTGCTCGCGGATCAGCTCCACGAGCATCTCCTGTCCGGTCGAAGAGCAGGCGAACATGTTGTCCCGGGCCACCACGACGTCAGGGATCGTGGCGGCGTGCCGCACCAGGTCTTCGATATCCAGAACGCCCGCGATGTTGATCCCGCAGTGGCAGATCAGGACGCCGACCCGGGGCGGCCCAGATAAATCCATGGGGCTTGCTGCCGGCTGCCCCTGGCTGGCACCCGGGCTCGCTTCCGGCTCACGGGCGCTGGGGCTCTGGGGTCGATTCCGGACCCCGGTTTCTGTCGCCGCGGTAGATTCGGCCGGCTCGACGCGTTGCCCGGTCAGAAAAAGCTGCGCCCGGGCCGCAGTCGCCGACGCCTGGGCTACACAGTCTGGAATCACCTGCGGGCCGACCGCGCTGCCGCAAACGAAAATCCCCTCCCGGGTGGACTCGACCGCGGAGATAGCCGGATCGGCCCGCCGTATGAAGCCGTACTGGTCGGTCTGGATGCCGAGAATCTCGGCCAGCTTGATGGCGCCCTCATTGGGCGCCGCCGCGACGGACAATACCACCAGATCGGCCGGGATTCGCCGCTGACGGTGGTCCAGCGTGTCTTCGACAAAGACCTCGAGCGTGTCGTCTTCGGGGATGCGTTCGATCTTTGCCGGGCGGCCGCGGATGTAGGTCGCGCTGTTCAGGTCGCGTGAGCGTTGCACGAAGTCGTCGAAGCCTTTGCCGAAGGCCCGCAGGTCGGTGTAGAGGATGGTGACTTCCTCGACCGCCGGATCATGCTGCCGCACCAGCATCGAATCCTTGACCGCGTTCATGCAGCAGAAGCGGCTACAGTAAGGGCGGCCGCCTTCGCCCCGGGCTCCGACGCATTGCACGAAAACGATCCGCCGGGGGGTCTTGAGGTCGGAGGGGCGGACCACGTGCCCCTGGGTGACGCCGGAGGCGTTCAGCATCCGCTCCAGCTCCAGGCTGGTAACCACGTTGGGGAAGCGGCCGTAGCCGTAGTTTCCGAGCTTGCGGGCGTCGAACTCCTGAAAGCCGACCGCCACCAGGATGGCCCCCACGTCCAGCTCGAACTCTTCCGGCGTCATGTCAAAATCTATCGCGTCGACCTTGCAGGCCCGCGTGCAGTGACCGCAGACCAGCAGGTGGGGTAGATAGTCGGCTCGTTTGCGGTGCTTGGCTTTCTGGACCCGTTCCAGTCGCTGCCGCTGCTTCTCGCTCATGCAGCCGCCCAGATTCAGGCAGGCTTCGGGGTCGATCACGTAGGCGGCCGGCACCGATTGGGGGAACGGCCGATAAATCGCCTTGCGGGCCTTCAGTCCGACGTCGAACTCGTTGCCGGCGACTTGCGGACAGGCGTCCACGCACAGTCCGCAGGCGACGCAGCGGTCTTCGCGGACATACCGTGGGCTCTTTCGCACGCGGACCGTGAAACTGCCAGGCTCGCCGGCGCAGCTCACCACTTCGGCGTTCGTGATCACCTGGATCAGGGGATGCCGACCGGCATCCATGGCCTTTGGCCCGAGGATTCATATCGCGCAATCCATGGTGGGGAAGGTCTTGTCGAGCTGGGCCATTCGCCCACCCAGGCTCGGGGATTTTTCGACCAGTGTGACCGGGATGCGGGCATTGGCCAGGTCGAGGGCCGCCTGAATCCCGGCGATGCCCCCGCCGATCACCAGAGCGCGTTTGCGGTCGCCGGCGGCGGGCGGATTCTCGTTACCCGGCGCGGTCATGGCCTGCTACCTCGTGGCTGTGGGGGCGTCGGATCATGAAGAGTGTGTGGCGGGCGCGGCCGCCGCCACCCGGGCCTGCCCGTAGTGCTCGTCGAAATAGGCACAACCGGCGTCAAAAGCCTTCAAATTGAGATCTTCGGTACCGGGCGGCACGGAAGCCTTCACCGCCTCCCGAAACTGCTCGCGGGTCGCAAGTTTGGTGGCCGCCGCGAAGAAGCCCAACATGACGATATTCTGGACGATGGCCCGTCCCAGCGACTCGGCCACCCGGGTGGAGGGAATCCCATAAGCCGGCTGTCCTTCTTTCAGCACCGGCTGCACCAGGTCCTTCTCATAGATCAGCACGCCGTCGTCTTTCAGCTCCTGCCCGTACTTCTCATAGCCCTCCGCCGACATCACCACGAAGATGTCCGGCCTCTGGATGTACGGATAAAGCACTGGCTCGTCTGAGACCACCAGGGTCGCGCTGCACGCCGAACCCCGGGCCTCCGGTCCGAAGCTCTGGATCATGGTGGCGTGTTTGCCGGCGTGGATGGCGCAGGCCCGGCCGGTGATATACCCGGAAAGCACGACGCCCTGACCCCCGAAGCCGGTAATGCGTATCTCGGTCCTACTCATGAATCCAACCTCCCTCCGGCGGCATGGGCACGTACTTATCGCCGAGCGTCTTTCGATAATGGGCGTCCATCATTTCGGTGAAGGTGGGTTGCTCCCGGTCGACGAATTTGCCGCAGATGATCTTGCCCTGGAAGTCGATGTCCAGTTCGCGGGTGTCGGCCCCATGCCGGATTTCAGCGTTATCGTGGTAGTACTGCATCAGGTGGAAGCCGGTGCCCAGCTTGTTCAAGCGGGCATAAAGCGTGGAGCAGGGGGTAATCACCTCGATGAAGCGGAAGCCCTTGCGGCCGATGGCCTCCTTGAAGGTTCGGGTCATCCGCCGGGTTTGCAGGCTGGTCCAGCGGGCGACGTAGGTGGCTCCGCAGCTTGCGGCCAGATGGGGCAGGTTGAACGGCCGCTCAAAATTGCCGAAGGGCATGGTCGAAGAGCGGGCCTGCACCGGGGTGGTGGGTGCGTTCTGCCCGCCGGTCATCCCGTAGATGAAGTTGTTCACCAGAATGACCAGCAGATCCATGTTGCGCCGAGCGGCGTGGATGAAGTGGTTGCCGCCGATGCCCACCAGGTCCCCGTCGCCGGAGAAAACCGTAACCAGCAGTTCCGGCCGTCCCAGCTTCAGCCCGGTGGCGAAGGGTATGGCCCGGCCGTGGGTGCTGTGGAAGGAGTCCAGCTTCAGGTAGCCGGCCACCCGCCCGGTACACCCGATTCCAGAGACCACCGCGACCTTGTCCAGGTCCACTTCCGCCTCCCTTAGGGCCTGGACGTAGCATTTCATCACCGTGCCGATTCCGCAGGTGGGGCACCAGATATGCGGCATCCGGTCCATGCGGAGAAAGGGTGCCATCGGATGAGCTCGGGCCGCGATTTCGGTCTGGTCCGTGATGCTGGTCATTTGGCTGCCCTCAAAATCGCCTCGCAGATATCGCGCGGGTCGTGCACGCTGCCACCGGCATGCGGCACCGGAACGGTCGCCGCCTTCCCCGCCGCGCAGCGCTCCACTTCCAAAACCATCTGGCCCAAATTGATCTCCGGCACCACGAAGGCTCCGATCTTCCCGGCCAGCTCCCGCACCCGGCGCTCTGGAAAGGGCCAGACCACTATCAGCCGCAGCACCCCCACCTTCACGCCCTGCTTGCGAGCCAGCTCGATGCCCATTCGGGCGACCCGGGCCGTGATCCCGTAGGTGACAACCACCACGTCGGCCCCGTCGGTCTGCTCCTCCTCGAAGCGGACGATCTGGTCGGCATTGTCCCGGATCTTGCTTACCAGCCGGCGGACGCACTGGTCCTGACAGGCGGCGCTCATGACCGGGTAGCCGCGTTCGTCATGGGTCAGTCCGGTGCTGTGGAAGCGGTAGCCGTCGCCGGCCCGGGCGAATTCTGGAATGCACTGTCCATTCAAGCGATAGGGCCAGTAGTCCTCCGGTGGCCGACTGGTCAGGCGGCGGGGGACCACCTCGATCTGCTCGGCCGGCGGAATCACGACCTTCTCGGTCATGTGCCCCACGCATTCGTCCATCATCAGCAGGACCGGCACCCGGTACAGCTCCGAGAGGTTGAAGGCCTGGATCGTCAGGTCGAAGGCCTCCTGCGGCGATTGCGGGCTCAGAGCGATGATCTCGTAATCGCCGTGCGAGCCCCAGCGGGCCTGCATCATGTCGGCCTGGCCGGTCATCGTCGGCAGCCCGGTGGAGGGGCCCCCGCGCTGCACGTTGACCACCACGCAGGGCGTTTCCATCATCGCGGCCAGCCCGATGTTCTCCATCATCAGGCTGAAGCCCGGCCCGCTGGTGACGGTCATCGACTTGGTTCCCGTCCAGGAGGCCCCCACCACTGCCGCCATGCTGGCCAACTCGTCCTCCATCTGGATGAACACCCCGCCCATGTAGGGGAACCGCCGGGCGATCCGCTCGACCACCTCGGTCGACGGGGTGATCGGGTAGCCGGCCACAAACCGGCAGCCGGCCGCCATGGCCCCCTCGCCGCAGGCGAAATCACCGTCCAGATAATGGGCACCGGTCAGGACGCCGGCCGGGTCTGCTTTCACTTGTCGTCCTCCCTCATGCCCCCGTCCTGGCTGCCGCTGGCCGGCTTTTCGGTCGAGCCGGACGCGGCGGCGGGCTGACCATCGGTCACCGGGACGCTGTAGATGGCGAAATCCGGACAGATCATCTCGCACAGGTTGCAATTCACGCACTCTTCCGGCTTGACCACCTTTGGCGGATGGTAGCCCTTCCGGTTGAACTCCTCGGACATCGCCAGGACTTCCTTGGGGCAGTATTCCACACAGAAGCCGCAGCCCTTGCAGCGCTCGACGACGATGTGCACCTGCCCCCGGGGCACCTTGACCCGCTCGAAATCCAGTGGTTTACGCCAGTACTTCATTGAACGGTCCCCATGGCCTTTCGCCGTCGGGTGGCTCCCGACCGGCCGCCTGCCGGACTCGGTCGCCCTTGGGTGGGGCTCGCCTGGCAAGGTCAGCCGCCCAGCTTCCGGGCCACCGGACAGTCGCTTTCAATATAACCGCCGCAGCGGAGACAGTACCCAGGCTTGACCGGGGACCGGTTCCACCAGCGACAGGATGAACTCTTCCAGCAGGGCCGCAGGTTGCCGAGTCGGCCGCGGCCCCAGCTCCCGGCACACCGACGACAAACAGGCCGCTTGGCGGGCCTCGAATCGCCCAACCAGCCGCCGCCCCTTCGGGCTGATCGACAGCCGCCGCGCCCAACGGTCCTTTCGCCAGTGGCCGCGAGCGATCAGCCCCAGCCGCTGGAGCTTGTGGGCGCTCTTGGTGGCGGCCGGTGCGGAAATGCCCAGGAATTCGGCAAGCTGCTCGACCGAATGCCGACCGTTTCGCGTCATCAGCGTGCGCAGAAGAATCTGACACCGGCTCAGCCCGTCCCGATACAGGCCGCGCCAGGCTCCTGCCTGGAACAGCTCATGGACGGCGGCGGCGAAGATGTAGCTCAGCCGCGGCAGTTTCCGTTTGCCATCTGGGCAGTCGACCGTCCGCGTGCCCCCCCTGCCCGGATCGGAACTCGATGGGGCACCATCGGCACCCATTTGCTTAACCGCGTCCGTGTCTAACCCGCTTACACAAGGTTAGCGGCCCACACGAGCAAGTGTCAATCTGGCCCACGCCGGCCACCCGCGCCCCCGGCCGCGAGGTCCGCGCCTCCCGGGCCGTCAGGCCTGGCGGTTCCCGGCCCTTTTTTCGGACGTCGTTTTAGCCGGGCGGAGAATTTCGTTGTTGGCGCCGCCCCGGTTGTCTATATTCGGGGTAGTCTGCCCACGTGGGCGGCCGCGAGGCAATTCATGGTCGGGCTGGTTCATAGGTCGATCCTCGTGCTGGCGGCCACGTTGATCCCCCGGGCGGCCCTTGCCCAGGACGGTCAGGGCTCGGTGGTCGGCTGGGGCGACCAGGTCGTCGGGGTCGACCTGCGGTCCGGCTTCCTGGCCGCGGTCGGCGGCCAGAGTCACAGCCTCGGTCTGAAGGCCGATGGCTCGATCGTTGCCTGGGGCGACGGCGAATTCGGCCAGTGCACCGTCCCCGCCCCCAATTCGGATTTTATCGCCCTCGCCGCCGGCGGCGACCACAGTTTGGGCCTGAGAGCCAACGGTTCGATCGCCGCCTGGGGCGCGAATCAACTGGGTCAGTGCAATGTCCCGAGCCCGAATGCCGGCTTCATCGCGGTCGCCGCCGGCGGCTGGCACAGCCTGGGCTTGAAGTCCGATGGCTCGATCGTCGCCTGGGGGGATAACCAGTCTGGCCAGTGCAACGTCCCGCCGCCGAACAACGGCTTCATCGCCATTGCTGCTGGTGACTACCACAGCCTGGGCCTGAGGTCCGACGGCTCAATCGTCGCCTGGGGCGGTAATCAGTACGGTCAGTGCAGCGTTCCGTCACCTAACGGCGATTTCATAGGGATTGCGGCCGGCGGCTCGCACAGCTTGGGCCTCAAAGCCGACGGTTCCATCGTGGCCTGGGGTGATAATCGGTTTGGGCAATGCGACCTGCCTGAGCCGAACACCGAGTTCGTCGCTCTGGCCGCGGGAGCCAGCCATAGCCTGGGGCTGAAGTCCGGCGGCTTGATCGTGGCCTGGGGCAGCAATGCTTTCGGACAGTGCGACACACCCGAGCCGAATATGGACTTTGTTGGCATCGCCGCCGGCGGCTGGCACAGCCTGGGCGTCAGAGCCGACGGCTCAATCCTGGCCTGGGGGCGGAACAACTGGGGCCAGTGTAATGTGCCGCCGCCGAATACGAGCTTCGTAGCGGTAGCAGCCGGCTACCATCACGCCCTGGGTTTGAAGGCCGACGGCGCGGTCGCCGCCTGGGGCGATAACCGGGCCGGCGAATGCAACGTGCCCGCCCCCAATACCGGCTTCGCCGCGGTCTGCGCCGGCTCGCATCACAGTTTGGGGCTCAAGCGGGGCGGCTGGATCGTAGCCTGGGGTCGAAACGACCACGGCCAATGCGAAGTGCCGCTTCCGAACGCCGACTTCATCGCGATTGCCGCCGGCGGTGACCACAGCTACGGCCTCAAGGCGGACAGCACAATTGTAGCTTGGGGTTCGAACGTATACGGGCAATGCGATGTGCCCGCGCCTAACGCCGACTTCGTGGCTGTGGCCGCCGGCTACTACCATGGGTTGGGTCTGAAGAGCGACGGCTCGGTGGTCGCGTGGGGCAGGAACAACTGCGGTCAATGCAACGTCCCCTACCCCAACGCCGACTTCGTCGCCATCGCGGCCGGCAGCCTCCACAGCGTGGGCCTGAAGGCCGACGGCTCGATCATAGCCTGGGGCGACAACACCTACGGACAGTGCAACGTGCCCCCGCCCAACACTCAGTTTGCGGCGATCGCAGCCGGCGGCCTGCACACGCTGGGCCTCAAGGCCGACCGCTCCATCGTGGCCTGGGGACGCAACGACTACGGCCAATGCAATGTCCCGCTGCCCAACGCCGACTTCACCGACCTGGCTGCCGGTCGGGGACACAGCCTGGGCCTCAAGGGCTACCCCCGCGGCGACCTGAACTGCGACCGGCAGGTAGGCTTCGCCGACATCAACCCCTTTGTGCTGCTTCTGACCAATCCCGCCGCGTGGCAAGCCGCCTACCCGGATTGCCCCTTCTCCAACGGCGACATCAACGCCGACGGCACGGTGGGCTTTGCCGACATAAACCCGTTCGTGGCCCTGCTGGTCGGCGGGGCCGCCCAGTAGAGTCGTTCCGCCCGCAGGATTTCAGGTAGGCTTATCGCCTGGCGGCGGCAAACAGCTCCGCCACCCGGTCCCAGTTCACCAGATTCCACCAGGCGGCGATCCAGTCCGCCCGGCGGTTCTGGTACTGGAGATAGTACGCGTGCTCCCACACGTCGACGGTCAGGATCGGAGTGTGGCCCTTGGACAGCGGGGAGTCTTGGTTGAGCGTGTCGCAGATCGCCAGCTTCCCGCCCGGCTCGACGCACAGCCAGGCCCAGCCGCTGCCGAACCGACCCATCGCGACCTTGGTGAACTGATCCTTGAACGCCTCGAAGCCGCCGAAAGTCTTCGCAATCTCGTCGGCCAGCGGTCCCTTCGGCTGCCCTCCCTTGCCGGGCCCCATGATCTCCCAGAAGAAGCTGTGGTGGTAATGTCCTCCGCCGTGGTTGATCACCGCCTGGCGGATCTCGGCCGGCACGCTGTTAATCTCGCGCAGCACTTGCTCGATGGGCCGGGCCGCGATGGCCGGGTGCCCCTCCAGGGCCTTGTTGAGATTGGTGGTGTAGGCCACATGGTGCTTGTCGTGATGAAACTCCAGCGTACGCGCGTCCAGGTAAGGTTGCAGGGCGTCATAGGAATACGGCAGCGGCGGAGTCTGGTAGGCCATCGTTGTTCTCCTCGAAACCTCAGGACTCGACCCGCTGTCGATACAGCGACGGCTCCACTACCTTGCACATCGCCTCGGTGTCCAGGCCGCCGCCCAGAAACTGGTTGACCGCCTGCACCGCCGGTCGCGGGTCACGAACCATCTCATTATAGTCCACCTGGAGAACTCGGAAGTTCGGCTGTTTTTTCACCCACTGGTCGAACTCGGCGAGCTGCTTCTTGAACAGGGCCAGCAGCTTGTCCGGGCTCAGGTTCCCCGAGTCCTTGCCTCGTCGACTCAGCATCACGTCCTGCGACTTGATCACCTCTTGCAGCCGGCGCTGCATGAAGATGATCCGATATTCCCACCCCGGCGGCAGATCGTACAACAGACGATAGATCATCTTCACGGCTTTGCCCCCCGCCTGCTGTAGCCAGGAAGGATCCTCTTTGGTCTTCTTGACCGGCTCGAACTCGTAGTAACCCAGCGGATTGTCCTCGTCCGCGGCACGAATGTTGTCCACCAACACCGGCACACCGCCCTGGTCCAACATCCGCATCATCATCGAGGTGCCCGAGCGCGGCAGACCGGAAACAATCACCACCCACTTCGGATCGATCTGGACCATATCCTGTTAACACTCCAGCCGATTGGCCATCCTCGGCTCTGGAATCCGGCCACGCTTCCCGACTCCGCGGGCGGCAGCCGCGCCCGCTGCGGTGGGCGGCTCTGGCCGAGATACTGTCACATTCTTCCGGGCCGCATTCTAGGCCGCCACCGTAGGTCTGCAAGCTGTTGACGCCTGATCGACGCCCTCTCAAAATGATTTGCGGCAGCAAGGGCGTCACTTTTCCGCCCGGTTTGCTGTGGCCGGTCAGAGGTGCGGCGTGAAATCCTGGCAAGTCTTGCAGGCCGCCACCGAGCGGGTGGGCGTGAAGGCCGTGGCCGCCAAACTCGGCCTGAGCGCTGCCCTCGTTTACAAGTGGTGCCAGCAGCCCCCCGCCGAGAATCCCGACGGTTCTGGAGCCCATAACCCCCTGGATCGCATCAAGATACTTTACGAACTGACTCGCGACCAACGCGTGATAAACTGGCTGTGTAACGTCGCCGACGGCTTCTTTGTGCCCAATCCGAAACCCCCGGTCGGCACGAAGGAAGAGGAGCTGCTGGGCATCACCCAGCAGGTGGTCGGTGATTTCGGCGACCTGCTGGCGGACATCAGCGGCAGCATCGAAAATGACGGAGTGATCGCCCCCGAGGAAGCCGAAGTCATCCGTCAGGCCTGGGAGCGACTCAAAGCCCACGCGGAGTGCTTCGTGGTGGCCTGCGAACGCGGCATCTATGCCCGGCCGCGTCCAAGCTGACGCTCAGCCTCACCTGGCCGATACCTCCCGGGCAATCGAAAACCCGACTGGAGGCCGTCAATGCGACTGATCGACATGACTCTGCTAGGCGCCGTCCTTCTCGCCGGGCCGCGGCTTGAGGCACAGAGCCAGGCCCCCGAGTTGTACGAGATCGACGAGTGTGGAACCTTGTCGCGCGGGTCCGGCTGTATCTTGTTCGAGGCCGCGGGCGGCAAATATGTCATTCCCGAGGCCGCCGGCTTCCACGTAGGCGACGCGGTCCGGGTGGTCGGCACTCTCGACCCCGGTTGCGTCACCATCTGTCCTGAAGCCGACGGCTGCATCCGCGGAGCCACCCTTTACGACCCCGCGGTCTGGCCCTGCGGCACCGAGCTGCCCAACTTCCCGGCCGACATCCTCAGCGGAATCTGCGAGGCGACCAGCGCCGTCCTGCTGGGGGCGGTGGCCGCCGGCTTATGGTGGAGCCGGCGGCGCTGAGCCGGCTGCTTCTGCATCGCCGATCATTCAGGCTGCGGCCCGCAGTGTGGTCGGGCGGCCCTCTGCTCGCCTCACCCCGGCGGAGTGATCAAGGGGTTGACGTAATCGTGCAGCACGCAGTCGAAGTATGAGTACCAGCGCAGAGCCACGTAGACTTTGGATACCAGCAGAAACCAGCAGGCCAGCTCGGCCAGCCCGTGCCGCCTCAGGGCCAGCAAGATCACCGTCCCGATCCCCAGCAGCCCGAACTTGAAGGCCACCACCAGGTGAGCCGAGCCGGCCAGCAACCGGGCGGCCAGCGGGTTCATCTCCACGAAGTCCGCCGTCCCCCATTCAGCCAGGGTGAAACCCAGGTCGAAAATCGCCGCCACCCACACCAGCCCGAGCGTCAGCAGTATTCGCCGCGGCCGATTCAGCCAGTGCCCGAACCGCCGACCTGCCCACGGACGACGTGGACTCCCGCCCCGCTCGGCCGGCTGCTGTGCGTCGAATGACATCAGGGCGGTCCGCCGCAACGCCCCCAGCGCCGTCCGGGCCGCGTCGCTGCACACGGTAGCTACCGGCCGGTTGCGGCGTGGCGGCCCAGCCGGTACCGGTGCCTGGCGGGCCTTTTCAGCGGGCGCCGGCGGCAAGATGACCTGAGACTGGCGCACGTCCGCCAGATCGGCTGTCAGGCGTGGGAATTCCAATTGGCCGGGATAACTGCCCGCCGCCGGCCAATACGGGGTCCGATAACCTGACGGGTTTCACTGGTCCGCATAAGGCGCCGGGTCGACCAGCCCAAGCTGCCGGAACGCCCGCCGCCGCACCAGACAACTGTCGCAGTGCCCGCATCCCCGCCCGGCCTGGTCGGGGTCATAGCAACTGCGGGTCAAACCATAGTCCACGCCCAGCTCCAGCCCGCGTTGAATGATCTTGACCTTGCTCAAGTTGATCAGTGGGGCGTGGATCCGGGCGGGTCTTCCCTCCACCCCCGCCCGAGTCCCCAGGGCCGACAGTTGCTGGAACGCGGCCAGGTACTCCGGCCGACAATCCGGGTATCCACTGCCGTCGATCGCGTTGATCCCGATGTATATGTCACCTATCCCGCGGGCTTCGGCCAACGCCAGGGCGTAGGCCAGGAAGATCGTGTTGCGAGCCGGGACGTAGGTTACAGGAACCTCTGCGGCTTGCAGATCGCGGTCCTTGGGCACCGGCAGGTCCGCGGTCAGCGCCGAACCGCCAATCGACCTCAGATCCAGTTCGACGACCAGGTGCTCGTGCACCCCGGCTGCGGCCGCAACCTGCCGGGCCGCTTCGAGCTCTATCAGGTGGCGTTGCCCGTAGCGGAAGCTCAGCGCCAGCGGCTCCAGCCCCTCAGCCTTGGCGATCGCCAGCACCGTGGCGCTGTCCAGACCGCCGGAAAGCAGCACAATCGCCCGTTGCCGACTGCCCGGACTGCCTGCCTGCGTCGACTCATCATTCATGGCTTCAGTGTACCGGAACTGGCCCCTGACTATGAGTGTGCGCGATGTTCGGACGCTAGCTGCACCGGCAGGACTCTGCCGGCCATCAGGGCGGAGCGGGCGTCAGGATGGGGTGGGCGTCTTGGTCGCCAGGCCACGCGGAGGGGCCGCTACCGCAGGCGGCCGGGTCGCCCGGCCTGATTTACTGAGCGGCCTAGGTTCTGGCCTGCACCCCGCTCCTGCGCTTATACTCCGGGCATGCGTGCCGCACATGCGAGCGTGGGAAATCGACTCGGAGGCCGCCTGGCCTGGAGTTGGGCCATCTCTGCCCTGGCTTTGCAGCTTTTCAGTGTCGCCGGCTGTACCACGCCCGGGGCAGGCACTGTCGCCAACCCCGACGCCGCGGCGTATCTGGACCTGATCCTGCCCGCCCGGGTCGAGATTCAGCGGTATCTCACGCGCCCGGTCAGCTTCGCCGGGGACGGGGAGGCCGACGGCCTGGAGGTGGTCTTGGCGGCCTATGACGGGGCGGACGACCTGACCAAGGCGGTCGGGACCTTCCGCTTCGAGTTGCAGGCCCGCCGCCCGGGCGAGCAGATCGGAACCCAGGTGGCCTCCTGGACCATCGGGGTCGATTCGCAGAAGGCTTTGCGGACTTATCGCGACCGACTGTCCCGGTTCTTCACTTTTCCCCTTCAACTGGATCAGAAGCCGCTTCCGGCCGGGCGCTACCTGCTTGCGGTCTGGTTGCACCTGCCGGACCAGCGGCGACTGTACGATGAATACGAGTTCGATTACGACGGCCGTGGAGCTCCCCCGTATCAGCTCCGGTGAGCCGACCCCGCGCGGCAAGCCGGTGCCGCTCGCAGTTCCCGGCGACCGCCTTGACATGCCGGCCGGGCCGCGTAACGTACAGCCCTTGCTTGAAACTGACCTGGACAGATTGGCCGCAGGACCGACCTGCCGGAGAGGAATCATGAGTCGCAGGCAAATCAAGTTGAAGAAATGGTGCGTAATCGTGTCCCGCGGTGGGTTGACCCTGGGCCTCCTCCAGGGCCTGGGCATGGTCAATTTCGCCAGCCTGTTCACCAATGTCCTGATCACCGTGTTGCAGATTCTGGTGACCCTGCTGCTGGGCGGCGATGTGAGCCAGTTGCTGGGGACCTGAGCTAACCGGCCCCGGCAGCCGCGGGAGTGCATCATGGACCTACCCGGCTCCCCCGACAAAGTCGACCGTCAGGCCCTCCAGAAAGTGGAGGAGGAATCGGCCCGCCTGCTGGACGAGCTGAAAAAGGAGGTCCAGGTCCAGCTCAAGGACATCGGCGTCCTGCGCAAAGAGCTGCGCGTCACCGTGCCGGGCCGGGTCATCGCCGACCACCTGGAGCACAACTACGCCGAGCTGATGCATGATGCCTTCGTGCCCGGCTTCCGCAGGGGGCGGGCTCCTCGCCGACTGATCGAGAAACGCTT
>CAYZXK010000067.1:0-7550 GCA_964482395.1 uncultured Planctomycetales bacterium
TGGGATGAATCTCCCGGAGGATTTCGAGCATTCGGGCGGGCGCGTTTGTACCCAAGCCTTCCAGCCGCTGCAACTGCCGCCGAATGGTGATGGCCGCCTCCTCGCTGGTCTTTTCCAGGCATTGCCGGACCCGCCGATAGTCGTGCAGCGCGAAGGCCGCCTTCATTCGCTGCCGGAAGAGGCGGACGGCGGCCGGCTCGGCGGTTGCGGCCCGGCCCAGCTCCGCCAGGGTATCCAAAATCACCCGGAACAGCCGGTCGTCGGGCGGCAAGCGCAAGCGGTCGACCGGCTTGGGCCCCTTCCAAAGCCAGTACACAATCTCGGGGTGATGAACCGGATCGGCCAGAGCCGCGTCGATCAGCTCCTGGACGGCGTCGGCCCGACCGGCCTCAATGGCATGCATGGAGAGCTTGTCGAGCAGTCGAGCCGGAGCACCGGGCAGCCAGACCAGGACATGCTCTATCCAGTCCTCGGGCCGGGCTTGGAGAAGCGTCTGGAAGGCCGGCTCGGCGAGAGTCTCGTGCTCCACCGACCGCAGCAGCCGGCCCGGGTCGGACGCCTCGCGCAAGATGGCCTGGGCCAGCTCCCCCGATCCGCCGTTGACGGGCAACCCCTTCTGCCTCAGGTGACTCACGGCCAGGGCCCAGGTCAGACCCTCGGCCGGCCGCCGCCTACGGACCGACTCGGCCCGCGCGATCAGGTATTGGCCGCAGCGCTGGGCCAGAGCCGCGTCCGGTGGCTCCTTACGCGCGGCCTTCTCACGCAGATACGCCTCGAGAGTGTTTAGGCACTCGATCGGATCCCCTTGCTGCTGAACGGCTTGCCAGGTTTGCTCTTCCAGCGTTCGCCCGGCCGCGCAATAAGTGAGCACTACCGGCGAGCGGCCCTCCATCACGACCTGGGGACAACGTTTAAGCAGCTCGCGCGTCCCGCTCCACCAGCGGGCCCAGTCCTCGCCCAGGATGGGTTGCGGCACCAGCTCATGCTTGAGCTGGTCAGAGTCGATACGGCCGCCATGAGCCTGGAGCATGCCGATCACCAGGCCGACGGGGTCCTGATCGATCAGCGTGGCAAGTTGAGCGGGACGAAGTTGCCGCAGGACGCGGAAATCGTCGGCTGGGATACGGTCGTAGGTTGCGGCGAGCTCCGTCGCCGGCAGCACGACCACCCGGCCCGGCTGCCGCAAAGTGAACAGCCCCTTCTGATGGTCGACCTCCAGCACCTCCGCTACCCGGTCCTCCATCCGGCTGATCAGCGTGTCGCCCGGCTGGAGCGTCAAGCACAAGTCCAGCAGCTTAAGAGCGCTGCGTACCCCGCGGCCGGCGGCCAGCCCGGAGGCCTCCAGCAGAGCCTCGAACTGGGGCACCCGCCCGTGCACCACCCGGTAGAGGTCGACAGCCAGCCGACGAAGCTGCTCGTCGTCGGGCGAGCCAAGCAGGGCGATCCGGGTCAGCGCCAGGGCCGCCGGTGGATCGGTGGTCGGCGGCACGTAGTCAAAGACCATTAACGTGAGAGCTGCCAGCCGATTGGCCTGTCCACACCTTTCCAGCTCGGCCGCCGGGTCGACCAGCTCAGCAAGCGAGAGCCGCTTCTGGTCCAGCAGTTCCAGGCAGCGTGCTTCCAGGGCGTCGTATCCGCCGGTCTTGACCAGGTCCAGCAGTTCCGACGACGGTATGCAACCCTCAGCCATGTTACACCAACTTCCGCACCCGCACGGACCGCTACTCTAGCAAGGTGGATCGGCGTCGCAACCGAGCCAGGCTGCCCGCAGGGCCGGGGCTCGCGCTTGCGCCCCGAAACCCGGCCCCCGACGGGTGGCGGCCCCGGAGCGTATTGCCGGGACCGGTTCCAAAAACTTCTCTCCGGCCGCCAGGCCTGGGTGTCAAGAAAACGCTCGCCTTCGCCCAAGCCCGGAGAGCCGCATTGAATACCGTCAGCGGGACAGCCATCGGGCCGCGCCAACCGGTTTGGTCGCCGCGCCGAAACCGCTTTTGGCAGACCGGAGGGCCGCCAGAAGCTCGTCGCGGGTGATCGGCGCCTGCCGGCGACAAAGGACCTCGCCATTCGGAGCCACGATCGCGAAGGCCGGGACAGCGTTGAGTTCCCACTGCTGGGCCAGGGGGCGATCCCAGTCGAAATCCAGGGCCACGCAAACCATGTCCCGCGTCTCAGACAGAACTGCGGGGTCTTTGAGCACCCGCTCCTCGAAATCGGTGCATTCAACCAGGTACCAACTGCGAAAGTAAACGAAGGTAAGCTGGTTGGTGCGGCAGGCTCGGGCGCGGGCCTCCGGGAACGTCGGCCCCTGCCAGTGGATGCCGCCGCCACAACCGGCCATGACCGCTGGCAAGACCACCGCCCAGCCCCTGACACCCATAATCGCGGCAGGCGGGGCGACCGGTCTCCGGCCCGATCTGATCGTTTTCACCACAGGCCCGTCCGTTGCCCGGGCGCTACTCTTCAACCTGTTGGTCCTTTTGTTTTGGTTTGGCTCGAGGCTCGGCGGTCGCTTTCCCACCCCCGGGGCCATACTTGATTGAGCAACCCCAGGGCGTGGTCTGCGGCAGCGGGATCTCCTTGCCATCCAAGACCGCCTGCAACGCTTCGTCCAAGTAGTTGCGAACCTCTGACTGCGGCTTCTGATCGTACTGGTTGTTGTGGAGCGCTCCCGCGTAGACCAGCTTGCCCCTACTAATAAGGTATACATGCGGCGTGGTCTTTGCTCCGTACGTGCGTCCGACGCGGCCGTTGCCGTCCATGAGAACCGGTATATCCAGGTCCTTCTCCTTGATGTATTGAACGACCTCTTCGGGCTTACGGCCGAAGGTGCTGTCAATCCCAAGCCAAACCACGCCGTCGGCCTGATGCTTCTTGCGCAGCTCCTTAGTCACCGACTGCGCCTTGATGCTCCAGGGGCATTGCTGGTTAACCCATTCCAGGACCACTATTTTGTCACGGTAGTCGGAGAGTCGATGGGTTTTACCATTGCAGTCCGGAAGCTCGAAGTCGGGCGCGGACTGCCCCACGGTCGCAGTGGGGCTCGGACCGGCGGCTCGGGCAGCGCCACGGATGGGCTGACCGTTCCTTCCCTCGTCCTCCGGGGCCTGGGCCCAAAGCGGCATGGACGCCAGACAGACGGTCCAACTCAGCACGATACGAAGACCTGCGGTTTGCATACCAGGCTTTTCCTCCACACAATCGGGCCTAGGGCTCGCAGGGGATTCTACCCGGCCGGCGTCGGTCGGCCAATTCATCACCCATGCTGGCCTGAGGGAGTGTGATAATGCCGGTCGAGCGACTCAGCGCCTCGGAGTTGCGGTCGGCTCTCAGGATAATACTAGCCTCGCCGGGCAGCCCGGCGGCAGCCGGCCGGGACCTAGTCGACGGATTCCGGGAGTATCTGGCGGAGACTCCCGTCGAATGGGAGGGTCTGCGCTGCGGCCCACCTCAGGCCCCCACCGGGCTGTTCCTGGCCCTGCTTATGCCAGGCCGGACAGCGATCGTGATGTTGCCAAACCCGGGTGAGCACGGGATCCGCGCGAGCGATCAGTTGGCGACAACTTTGGCCGGGCTGGCCGGTCTGGGAACGCGGGGGCTGCATTACGCGCAAGTACTGTCGGAGTCAGAGGCTGGGGGCCTGCGGACGCTACTGGAGCAAGTCGGATTTCGCCGGCTGACGCGTCTGGTGTACCTGGATCGTGACGCCATTTACCCCTGGGTGGAGCCACCGTCCGATGTCGTTTGGACCGGTTACAGTTCGGAGACTCATTCTTTGTTCGCCGACGTGGTCAGTGCCACCTACCGCGACAGTCGCGACTGCCCGGAGCTGACGGGTCTCCGTCCGATCGACGACATACTGGCTTCGCATCAGGCCAGCGGGCGCTTTGATCCTGGGCTCTGGGAGGTTGCGACAGTGAACGGGCGGGCGGCGGGGTGCCTGCTGCTGGCGCGTTTACCGCGTAGATCGGCGTTGGAGCTGGTCTACATGGGAGTGGTTCCGGAGTTCAGGCGCCAGGGCATCGGTCGGCTCCTGCTGCGCCGGGCGTTTCAACAATGTCGAATCGGCCAAATTCGTCGACTGACGGTTGTCGTGGACGATCGGAACGAGCCCGCCAAGCGGCTTTACGCTGAGTTCGGACTGACTGCGGTGGCTTTCAGGGAAGCGTGGCTCTATCGCTGGAAGCTGTGATGATCGGTGCGGCGCTGTCAGCAGTCGAGCGACAAACGCGGTGGACAACCTGTGAGCAAAGATTTTTTTGACGCACCTGAACGCTTATCGCGGCTCAGGTTACGCACCTGTCAGTTGTTTTGCTGGCAAGGAAGCTGTTGCCAAGTCGCTAGCGCGGTGTTAATATTCGGCTCGCGTGTGAGTAAGAGGGAGTTCAGTTTTTCAGTCGATCCCGCAGGCACTGCTCGTTAACTAAAGACATTCCGGTGGCGGTTTCCGAGGTGGACCGTGGACGATACGGCAGCGGAGAAGCTCTGCGCTATCCGGCAGAAAGTGGCCGACCAGATTGGTTCGAGCCGTTACCGCACCTGGTTCGGCAGCTCGACCGAACTGCAACTGGACGGCGAGCGGCTCGAAGTCACCGTGGCGAATAAGTTCATCGGAAACTGGATCTCTTCAAATTACCTGGCCCATCTGGTGCAGGCCACCAAAGACGTCATCGGCACCGAGCCGAAGGTCGAAATCAAGGTTGGCTCGGCCCCCGCTGTGACCATGCCCGCTCCCGGCCTTCCGGCCGCTGGCCACCGCGGCTCGCCGGAGTGTCCGCCACTGTTTGCTTCGCCGCCCCGGCGGACCGGCGGGCCGACGCCCGGGGGAAATGGCCGTCCGCGGCTGCGGGGCGAGCTGGCAACCTTCGTGACCGGCCCGTCGAACCAGTTGGCCTTCTCGGTCGCGTCGGCGGTTGTCCAGTCGCCGGGCGAGGCCTTCAAGCACGTGGTGATCCATGGAGGCTGCGGACTGGGCAAGACCCACCTGCTGCAAGGAGTGTGCAACGGGCTGGGCCGGGTCCATCCCACCCTGCAATGGTCATACCTGTCAGGGGAGGAATTCACCAACGAGTTCATATACGCGGTCAAGGGCGGACGGATCGATCTTTTCCGGGCGCGTTTCCGAAACGTGGACGTGCTGGTCATCGACGACATCCACTTTCTGGCCAACAAACGCGCTACCCAGGAGGAGTTCCTCCACACCTTCAACGCGATCGACGCCGCTGGAAAGGCGACGGTCCTCTCCTGCGATTGCCACCCGCGGGCCATCGCCAGTCTGAGCGAACCTTTGATGGACCGGCTGATCGCGGCGATGGTGGTTCGCATAGACCCACCCGACTTCGCCGTCCGACGGGAGATTCTGCGTCGTCGGGCAATGGCCATGCTGTGCGAGCTGCCGGAAGAGGTATTGGACTACGTGGCTCGGCACGTCACCCGCAATGTGCGGGAGCTGGAGGGAGCCCTGTACAAACTGGCCGCCCTGGCCACGCTGACCAAAGAACCAATCCGCCTTGAGCTGGCCTGTCAGGCCATCGAAGACTACGTAACCGCTTCACGCCCGCCCGAAGCCGCGGACATCGAACGGATCGTCGCCGCACATTTCGGCGTCACCCGCGACGCGTTGCATTCCGACTCCCGCGACCGGACCGTCACCAACGCCCGCGGCATCGCGATGTACCTGATCCGCAAGCATACCTCCATGAGCCTGCCCGAAATCGGACGCGGGTTCGGTCATAAGCCGCACTCGACCGTCCTGATGGCCGTGCGGCGGATTCAAGACCTGGTGGACCGTAATGGCGCGGTCACCTGGAAGACGGCCGCCGGAACGCGCCAGGCGCCGGTCCAAAGCCTGCTCGAGGAAATCGAGCGGAACCTGTCTCACGGACCCCAGACGCGCTGAAACGCAGCTTCGGCAGGGTCGTCTTCCGCGGCGGCATGGAGGCCGCCGGTTCTTTCGCGCGGTCCGGCCTGCCAGCCCAAACCCGGCTTCCTGGGCGCTGTCCGGCGGCGGGTCATATAATGACTTCCGGTGCGCAGCCGCAGCTTACCCCCCTGCGGTCGCATGTGGCGCGGATTGGAGGACCTGCGGAGGCACCCGAGTAAATCGCGGCGGCGCGATCTCAAGGAGGGCGGCGCAATGGCCCCTGGAAATCGGCTCAACCGACTGCGGCTGTTAGTTTCGGCAGCCGGGCTTCTGCTGGTGAACGGTTGCCTGGCGGCGCTGGAACAGAGTATTGATTTTGTTCTGTCACCTGAAGCGGCCGGGAACCTGGCGGCGGTGCCGTATGCGGGTGTGGCCGGCCTGATCGAGTTCCTGGCCAGTTTGTCACGCGGATAGACGCGATGCCGAGACTGATCGTTCGTCGCAGGGACGGGCGCTGCATAAGCGTCGAGATCACCGCCCGGCCGATTACGCTCGGGCGAGCCGACACCTGCGATGTCGTGCTTCCCTACGACGGGGAAGTATCCCGCGAGCACGCTCAGGTCTGGCTGGACCAGACCGGCTGCGTGATGGTTGCCGACCGGGGCTCCAAGAACGGGACCCGGGTCGATGGCGGTGAACCGTTTCACAACGCGATTCGCCCGGCTCTCCGCAGCATCCGGGTCGGCGAATACGAGCTGGAACTGGTGGACGTGCAGCCGCCGCCGGCTCCGCCCGAAGGTGTGCGATTCACGCCCGATCTGCCGTCAGAAACCGACAATACACGCTTCTTCCCGTCAACCCGCAGCCTAGACCTCAGCGAGCAGCGGCTGACCCTGCTGATGAACCTGGCCGAACGGATCGGCGGAGCCTTCGAGCCCAAACAGCTTCTGGAACAGGCCCTGGACGCCTGCTGCGAGGCCCTGGGTTTCGAGCGGGGGCTCATCGCCCTGAAAACGCAGCGTGGCGAAACAGAACTGCCGGTAACCCGCAACATCCAGCGGGATGAGACCGGGGCCTACAAGGTCAGCCGGACGCTGATCAACCGGGCCCTGATCGAAGGCCAGCGGGCAGTGGTGAACAACCCCGCCTTGGACCTGGTCGGCAACCTCAGCGAGAGCCTGATACGCTTCCCGATCTGCTCGGCCCTCTGTGTGCCGATTATCCACCGGGACCGGATTCTGGGCGTGATCTACGGCGACCGGATCACGCGAGCCTCGACCTACACTCCGGAGGACGTCGATTTTCTGGCCGCGATCGCGCGCCAGGTAGGGATCGGCTTGGAGAACCTACGACTGTTCCAGGCTTATTTAGAGTCCGAGAAGGTCAACACCGAATTGCGTCAGGCCCGGGCCATCCAGCAAGGCCTATATCCTGGTGGGTCGCTGAACGCCGGCCGGATCATCCTGGCCGGGCACAACGAACCTTCCGAAGTCGTCGGCGGGGATTACTACGATTACTTCGACCTGGGCGCTGGTCGGGTCGGTCTGATAATCGCCGACGTGACCGGGCACGGCCTGCCCGCCGCCTTGGTGATGGCCCACCTGAAGGGAGCCGTGCGAGTAGCCCTGACGGCCGACGTACCCCTTCCGGATGTAGCCGCGCGCCTGAATCGACTGATGTACAGCAACAC
>CAYZXK010000068.1:0-3920 GCA_964482395.1 uncultured Planctomycetales bacterium
TGGTAACTGGCGTCCGCTCCAAATCCGCCGCTACGATCCTCATGGGCGTGTCCTCCTTGTCTGTTAATTCAATATGGGCCAGAGGATACGCCCTTCCTACGCCTCGGCAACGAGATTACACACGAAAGGATACGCCACCCAGCCCACATCTCGGCGGGCCGAGCGGCCCGAAACCTGGTAACATGATGCCCGAGCCGGCACAACTTGGAAAGCGCGATTCTGTCTGGGTACCCCGGTGGAGATTCTGGGAATAGTCAACATCACTCGGGATTCGTTCTCCGACGGCGGCCGGTACCTGCGAGTCGACCAGGCGATCGCCCACGCGCGTCAACTGGTTTGCGACGGAGCCGCAATCATCGACCTCGGTGCCGAGTCGACCCATCCGGACGCCGAGGACGTTCCGGCGGAGGAGGAAATAACCCGCCTGACGCCGGTGGTGAGGGCGCTGCTGGCCGACGGAGTGCAGGTTTCGGTGGACACTCACAAGCCACTGGTGATGCGGGCCATGCTGGAGCTGGGTGTCCACATGATCAACGACGTGACCGCGCTGCGTGACCCGGAGGCGGTGGCCGCGGTCCGCGACTGGCCGGTCCGGGTGGTCCTTATGCATTCGACCTCGCCGGGGCCGCGGGCCCAGCGGGCTGAGGTCGAGCCGGTCGGCCTGGTCGAGCGGATTGTCACTTATTTCAGGACCCGGATCGCCGAACTGGAAGCCGCGGGCATCGCCCGGCAGCGGCTGATCCTCGATCCCGGCATGGGCTTCTTCCTGGGTCGGGATCCGCGCCTAAGCCTGACCGTGCTGTTGAATCTGGATCGGATCGCAGCATTAGGGTTGCCGGTTTGCGTATCAACCTCACGAAAGTCATTTATCGGAACTTTGCTGGGCACCCCGGACGCACCCGCCCCGGTCGATCGGCGCGGAAGCGGAACGCTGGCCACAGAACTGTGGGCCTACCTGCACGGCGCGCAGTATGTCCGCACTCATGATGTCCGGGCTCTCCACGACGCGATACGACTGTGGCGGGCTATCGAGCAAGCTGACCATGCCGATTGCGCTCCGCCGAGACCTGGTCGCCCGGCGGACGGCGGCGGCGGCCGGCAAACGCCAACTTGCATACCGGAGGAACGATCGTGATTCCTTTGCGCGGCACCCTCACTGCCCTGGTGACTCCCTTTCGCGACGACCGCCTGGATTTCGCGGCCCTGGAGTCGCTGGTCCAGCGTCAGCTCGAGGCCGGCGTAGATGGCCTGGTCCCCTGTGGGACCACCGGCGAATCGCCCACCCTGACCGATGGCGAGTACCGGGAGGTAATCTGCCGAGTGGTCAAGCTGGCTGGGGGACGGGTGCCGGTGATTGCCGGTGCGGGCACCAACTCGACCTCCAGAACCATCGAGCGGGCCCGGCAGAATGCGGAATGGGGCGTCGATGCCCTGCTGGTCGTCGCACCCTACTACAACCGGCCATCGCAAGAGGGCCTGTTCCGACACTTCTCGGCGATCGCCCGGGCCGTGGATCTGCCGATCGTCCTGTACAACATTCCCGGCCGCAGCGCGGTCGAGATCTCCGTCGACACGATCAAGCGACTTTTTGAGACTCACCGCAACATCGTCGCAGTCAAGCACGCCACCGGGAGCGTGGCCGGAGCCGCCGATCTGGCTGCTGCCTGCGACATTCCCATTCTCTCCGGCGACGATCCGCTGACCCTGCCGCTCATGAGTCTAGGCGCGGTGGGGGTCATCAGCGCCCTGTCGAATCTGTGGCCCAAAGCGGTCAAGGCCGTAACGCAGGCCATGCTCGACAATGACCTCCCAGCCGCCCGGGCCGCCCATCGGGCAGTCTACGGACCCGGCAAGGCGCTGCTGTCGCTGGACACCAACCCCATCCCGGTGAAGACCGCCATGGCAATGAAGGGCTGGTGCGCTGAGGAATTCCGCTTGCCGCTTTGCCCCATGCCCAACGAAAAACGCCAGACCCTGACAGCTTTGCTCCGTTCGCAGGAGGCGCTTCAGTAAATCACTCCGCCCCCGTCCGGCCCCACGCTCACCAGTGGTCCGCTATCCTCGGGCCCGTCCTCCGGTAGGCCGGCAGGCGGATCCCCTGGGGCCGACGGACGCCCAACCACCGCCGCGTAAATTCGCCTGGCGCCCATTCGACGCAGAACCTTCGACACCTCGGTCACCGTCGCCCCGCTGTGAATCACGTTATCCACAATGCATACGGTCTTCCCGGTCACCACCGGCCGCGACCAGCGTGGCGTATACCAGGCGGCGGGCGCGAAACATCCGCTCACATTCTGGAATCGGGCCGCCCGGGTAAGGATGGTGGTTTGGCTTGGCGAGTGTTTTACCCGTCGCACCGCATTGAGCACCGGCAGGCGCAGCCGCCGGCTCAGGGCCTCCGCCAGCAACCGGGTGTGATGACAGGGACGCTGGGCCCGGCGCAACCAGTGCACTGGCACCGGCACTAGCCCGTCCAGCTCCGCCGCCCAGCGACATTTCCGCAAGGCGACCGCCAGCCAGTCCGCGAGCACTTCCGCGTTTCGTTCGCGCCCATGGTACTTCAGTCCGGTGACCAGCAGCCGAACCGGTTTTTCATACCGTCCAACCCGGGCCACCCCGGCCAGGTTCCAAAACGACTCGGTCCTGCACCGGGCACAGCCGCCCTCATGCAGGGCCGCGGCCGGCAGAGTGCGACCGCATCGCCAGCAGTAGGGGCGGTCCAGCCCTGAGGTGAGCGTGGACATGCAGGTCCGGCAAATAATTCCCCGCCCGGACGTCAGCCAAACCTCGCAGGCGACACAGGTCTGGGGAAGCAGGGCGTCCAGGACTCCGCCCCCGACGTGGCGCAGCATCCTGACTGCGGCAGCCCAGCCCGCTCCCATCATAGCCCCCGTCTGCAACGGTCGTCAGGCCCGACCCCGCCAGCCATGCCAGCCGGCAACCTTCAGGTCTCCTGCCCGCCGGCAACTTCCGTCTCCTCGTCCTCGTCGGACGCGGTCGGCGGCACGGGCTCAAAAGGCTGGAGTTGCGGTCGGCCCGCGGCGTCGAGCTGGATCTTCTGGATCCGCTGCTCGGCCTGATCGAGGATTTGTCGGCAGTGGGCCGCCAGGTTCATAGCCTCCTCGTACTTGGCGATCGACTCCTCCACGCCGATCTGCCCGCTTTCCATGGCCTCGACGATCTCCTCCAGCCGTCGCATGGCCTCTTCGAATTTCAGCCGCTTGGCGGGCTTGCTCATGACGGCCTCGCGGACCCACTCCGACCAGCGCCATCATCCCGGTCCAGCCCCGTGCCAGTCAAGCGTCAGGCCGACCCGCCCGGGCGGTTTTCGCTTTTGACAATCGACCGGCCAGGTCTCATACTCCTGCGGTCAGAAGCAGACGCGCCCGGGGCGCGGACCGAGCACCGGTGGGTCGGTCGCCTCCCGCCTGATGGGGGCGGCCGCCGCGGGGTTTGCAGGAGCTGACGATGGCGGGTCGTCCTACGAGGCTGTATGGCGGTCAGCCGGGAATGCTGTATGGACTAATCGCTTTTGCCTGTCTCAGTGTGGCATTCCTGGGCCTGTTCATCTTTCAACTGACCAAGAACAAGGCGGCCGAAAACCGGGCTCGGGCGGCCGAAGAGAAGAACACCCGCTTCGGCAACCCCACCGGCTACTACAGCGAAGAAGCCAGCGCCCGTCGCAGCAATGTGTTTTCCGTCATGTCCGACGATCTCCAGCGGCTGGCCGGGCTGGTGACCGGCGAGCCCAAGGACGTCGGCGCCACGGTCCTGGCCAAGGCTGCCCAGCTCCTCAAGGAGATCGACGCGGCCCAGCCGAGCACGATCGACCCGGCCGCTCCACTGCTCGAGACGGTCGCCCGGCTGGCAGATGCTCATGAGGCACAACGCCGGGCAGTCGATGAGGCCGCTGCCCAGAT
>CAYZXK010000069.1:0-22126 GCA_964482395.1 uncultured Planctomycetales bacterium
CGGGCTGGCCCTGGACCTGTCCCGCATTGTCGAAGCCTCCGGCTGCGGGGCGGTCGTGCCGGCCGACATGCTGGATGCCGCCATCCACCCCGATGCACTGCGGCTGGCCCAGCGGGATGGGCGGCCGGCCCGCGAGCATGCCCTGCACGACGGCGAAGACTTCGAGCTGATTATCGCCGTCCCGCCGGAGGTGCGACCTGAGCGGTGCCGGCGCCTGGGTCTGCTGCCGCTGGGACGAGTCACCCAGCCGTCGGGGTTGTTTCTGGAGCAGGCGGACGGCCGACAGGAGCCGATCGCAGCTTGCGGCTGGGAGCATTTCCGGTGAAGCCCGACCTGGTTCGTACCACCCGCAGCCCGGCCCAGACCTTCGCCCTGGGCCAAGCCCTCGGGCAAATTTTGCGAACCGGGGACTGCCTGGCATTGTCCGGGCCTTTGGGCAGCGGCAAGACGCAGTTCGTCAAGGGCCTGGCCGCGGGCCTGGGCTTGCCGGATGACGACCTGGTGACCAGCCCCACCTTCGTCCTGGTCCGCCAGTACGCCGGGCGACTCAAGCTCTATCACATCGACGCATATCGGCTGCGCGACTCGGCAGAGCTGCTGGCTCTGGGACTGGAGGAGATGCTAGAGGAGCCGGCGGCGGTGGTCGCGGTCGAATGGGCCGACCGGGTCGTCCAGGCGGTTCCAGACCGGGCGTGCTGGATCGAGATCGAGCACCGCGGGCCACGCTGCCGACGTGTACACTTGAGCTGGCCTGAGGCCGGTCGACTGGCGGGCCTGGCAACTCATTGACCCCGGGAACCCACTCCCGCCGCTGCAATTCCGATCCGTCGCAGTTTGGGTGCGGCCGGGGCCAGATGCCGCCCGACCTGCTGGCCGGGTCAACTACCAGCCCTTCGGCGATCGACGCCTTCAGTGGCATCAAACCGGTCTATGCGCCATCGCCGGGTACGCGGTAGGCAGATGGCATGGTCTCCTGAATCCAGTCCTCCATAGTCTGCGTCAAACTGGGCACGTCGGCCACCAGAATGGCCAGGTCGCGTGTCCAGCCATGGCGATCCTTGATCATGCCCGACAACACCGCGACGGTCTTAAAGCCGAACGCTTCCAGCATCCTTACGGCACTCAGGTTGTCCTTGACCACTTGGCCTTGGAGCTTCTCCAGCCCGCGCTCCTCGGCCAGGGCGACCAGTTCGCGGGTCATCAGGCCGCCCAGGCCGCGACCGCGGTGCGAGCGGGCCACGATCAAACGGATTTCGCCGACGTGCCGCATGCAAGCGTGGGGCATCAGGTGAAGGCTGCCGCTGGCAACCAGCCGCTGGTCGTCATGGGCGACCAGCGGAAGCACATTGTCCAGGTCGATTTGACTGGTCCAACGATGGACGGTGGCCGGATCGCAAACGTCGTCGCGCATGAAAACCCGGTCTTCCTCTGGCAAGGCCCGAAAAAAGGCCAGCAACTGGTTCTCGTCACTGGCTGTCAGCAGTCGGATGGTCACCAAGCCGCCGCCGCGGAGGGCGAGGGTTTTCGGGTAGTTATCAGTGATCATCGCTTAGACTCCCGGAGGCGCATGGTCAACCCGGCTCCAGACCGGCCGGGCACCAATGACCCCACTGGCATCGTCGGGACGGCCCGTCCCATCGTACCAAACAGCACCCGGGTCGACTCGCGTCGGCCGGACCTCAGCCGCTTGTTCCTTAGCCGCTAACTTAGCCCGCCGGCGGACGCCGAACAAGCTCGGGTGGCTGCGTGCTAGCTGGTCCCGGGGGCGACGGGGACTGTCGTCGTGGGCAAAGCGGGATTTCACGACTGGGCGAGCGAGCCGTCACAGCGCTGATGCGTTGACCGCGGACAGTTTTTGAGCTAGCATCAAGTTTTTTACGGGGCAGGGACCCCGCAAAGGGCGCTTATGGCGGCTGTTAGGAACCCAATGCGATGAGTATCAGTCAGATTGGAAGATCGATCAGCGAATCGGCGACCCTGAAACTCAATGAAACGGCCGCAATCCTGCGGGCCAAGGGCGAGCCGGTCATTCACCTGGGCGGGGGCGAACCCAAGAGCAAGCCGCCCATCGACGCGCTGGTGACTGCCTCGGCACTGCTCGGCTCGGGCGAACTCCGCTACACGCCGGCCGACGGCATCCCCGCCCTCAAGAAAGCCGTCATTCGCTACACCGAAGAGTACTACGAGCGGCATGTCGAGCCGGAGAACGTGATTTGTTCGGGCGGTGCCAAACAGGCCATAATGGTGGCCCTGCAAGCCATTCTCAATCCGCAGGAGGAAGTGATCTTTCCGGCTCCCTACTGGGTGAGCTATCCGGAGATGGCCAAGTTGTGCGGAGCGGTCGGGGTGCCGGTCTACCCTTCGGACGGGAGCTTCTACCCCCGCCTGGCGGACATCGAGCAGAAGGTCGGCCCGTATACCAAGGCCGTGATCATCAACAGTCCCAACAATCCGACCGGGGCGATGTACTCCGAGCAGTTCATCGCCGAGATCGTGGAGTTCTGCGAGAAGCGCGGCCTCTACCTGATCATGGATGACATCTACCATCGGCTGATCTTCGACGGTCGCCAGCCGATCAATTGCTACAAGTACGCCAAGGACCTCTCGGAGGACTCCAGGCTGATCGTGGTCAACGGAGTGTCCAAGCAGTACGCGATGACCGGCTTCCGCATCGGCTGGGCGATCGCCAACCGGAATCTGGTCCGGGTGATGACCAACATTCAGAGTCATCAGACTTCGGGGCCGTCGGTCCTGTGTCAGCAGGCCGCGGTCGGAGCGCTGACGGGAGTGCAATCCAGCGTGGAGAGCCTGCGGGTGACGCTGGAGAACAATCGCAACGTGCTGGTCGACCGGCTGAAGACCTTCCGGGGCGTCAAGGTGCACAAACCGGACGGTACTTTCTACTGCTTCGCGGACTTCAGCGCCTATAACAAGAGCTCGCAGAAGCTGGCTCAGCTCCTGCTGGAGAAGGTTCGGGTGCTGGTGATGCCCGGAGTCGAGTTCGGGATGGACGGCTACTTGCGCATCAGCTTCTGCGGCACGGTCAAGGACATCACCGAGGGCATCGAGCGGATGAAGTGGGTGCTGGACCCCGAAGCGCCGAACGAGCTGTACATTGGAAACCGCAAACTGGTCCGCGACTGGTGAGCCAACCCCCGTCGGTGGCGGTGACCGACCAGTCTCAAGCCGAGGGGGGGTTGCAGGCCCGGCCGCGACCGGAAAACGGAGCTGCTCATGAAATACCTGGAATTCGACACCCCCGCGACCAAGCAGGCTGGCGACTGGGCCAGTGAGCATGGGCTTCACAACCTCGGGCTGGCCTATCTGAAGCGGGTATTCTGGAATCTGCCGGTCAGCGCCCTGTATGAAGAGGCGATCTTCCGCAATGAGGGACATCTCACCACGGGGGGCGCGCTGGTGGTCGAGACCGGCCAGCACACCGCCCGGGCCGCCGGCGACAAGTTCATCGTTCGGGAAGACTCCACCGAAGGCCAGATCTGGTGGGGCGAATACAACCGTCCCTTCAGCCTGGACAAGTTCAACACGCTGCTGACTCGCATCCAGGCCTACCTCTATGGAAAGGAGCTGTTCGTGCAGGACGGTTATGCCGGGGCGGACCCCGCTCACCGCCTGCCCATCCGGGTGATAACCGAGCGAGCCTGGCACAGCCTCTTTGCGCGCAACATGTTCCTGTCGGTCGCGAGCCAGGCGGAGGCCCGCCAGCATGTGCCGGACTTCACCATCCTGGCCTTGCCCGCCTTCAAATGCGACCCGCGGATCGACGGCACCCGCACTGAGACCGCCATCCTGATCAACTTCGCTCAGCGGCTGGCCGTCATCTGCAACAGCGCTTATGCCGGCGAGATCAAGAAGAGCGTATTCACCATCCTGAACTTCCTGCTGCCCAATGAGGGGGTGCTGGCCATGCACTGCTCGGCCAACGTCGGGGCCGGCGGAGATGTGGCTCTGTTTTTCGGACTCTCCGGCACCGGCAAGACCAGCCTCTCGGCCGACCCCAAGCGGCGACTGATCGGCGACGACGAGCACGGCTGGAGCGACGAGGGAATTTTCAATTTCGAGGGCGGCTGCTACGCCAAGGTGATCCGGCTCTCGGCCGAGCACGAGCCGCAGATCTACGCCTGCACCAGCCGCTTCGGCACCATCCTGGAAAACGTGATCTACGATCTGACCACCCGCAAGATCGACCTGAATGACGACCGGATCACCGAGAATACCCGGGCTTCGTATCCGCTGGAGTTCATCCCCAACGTCGTGGACGAGAAGATGACCTGCACTCATCCCAAGAACGTCATCTTCCTGACCTGCGACGCCTCCGGCGTGCTGCCGCCCATATCCCGGTTGAGCCCGCAGCAAGCCATGTATCATTTCATCAGCGGCTATACCTCCAAGATCGCCGGGACCGAGATCGGCCTGGGCGTGCAGCCGCAGATCACCTTCAGCGCCTGCTTTGGCGCCCCGTTCATGGTCCATCACCCCTTCAAGTACGCCGACCTACTGCGCAATAAGATGGCCAAGCACGGCGTGACCTGCTGGCTGGTCAACACCGGCTGGACCGGCGGCCCGTTCGGGGTCGGCAAACGGATCAGCATCCACCACACGCGAAGCCTGCTGAGCGCGGCCCTGGAGGGCAAACTCAGCGACGTGAAGTACCGCAAAGACAAGCTGTTCGGCTTCGAGGTTCCCACCGCCTGCCCGGACGTACCGCCGGAGGTCCTGGATCCCGCCAACACCTGGGCCAATAAAGACGAGTACTGGAAGAAGTACGACGCCTTGGCAGCCCGATTCATCGAGAACTTCAAGCTCTACGCCAGCGGTTGCCCCGAGGAGGTCTGCAAAGCCGGGCCCAAACGCTTGTCGAACCTCTGACCGTGTGACAAGCCCGACCGCCATCGTTACGGACTGGTTGAAAGCGCGACGACTCGGAGCCCGAGGCGTAAGCGGCGAACCGAACCGAGGCCGGAGCGTGACGACGTTTCGAACTTAGGCGGCTCCGTGGCCCGGGTGGGCGGGCGACGCAGGCGCGCATGGTGGAGGATGATTCCGGCGCGCAACCGGCGTTGCGCCCGCGGCAGGGTCCGGGCCCATGCAGGCGGCGACGGTGCCTGGGCCTCGGCCTGCGGTCGCTCGGCGTGGGAAGCTGGTTGACCCGAATCGGCGCGGTCGCATAATGGTACGGACAGGCGTGGAGTAAGCTGTACTTGCCCGAGCGCGAGGCGATGATGCAGGATATCACTGAAAACATAGTGGAGCTGATCCGGTCCACTTCGACTGATCTGTCGCCGGACGTTGAGCAGGCTCTGGAAGAAGCCCGCCGGCAGGAAGCCCCGGGTTCTGCGGCTGAGGGGGCGCTCCAGACGATCCTGGAGAACGTCCGTCTGTCGCGGGCCAGCGGGCGGCCGATCTGCCAGGACACCGGCACGCCGATCTTCTACCTGTGGCACCCGGAGGGTTGGTCCCAGCGCAGGCTGCGTGAGCAGGTGCACCGTGCGGTCCGGGTGGCTACCGAGCGGGCATACCTGCGGCCGAACGCCGTCGGCGCCCTGTCCGGCAAGAACAGCGGGGACAATACCGGGATCGATTTCCCGACCCTGCACTTTGAGGAGTGGGACCAGGCGCATCTGCGGGTGGGATTGATCCTCAAGGGGGGCGGGTCGGAGAACTGCGGGTGCCAGTACAGTATCCCATCTGAGGAATTCGAGGCCAGCCGGGATCTAGCGGGGGTACGCAAAGCGGTTCTGGACGCGGCCTATCGGGCCCAGGGTTTCGGGTGCGCGCCGGGAGTGCTGGGGGTGGGGATCGGCGGCGACCGGGCCTCCGGCATGATCAAAGCGAAGGAACAGCTTTTCCGTCCATTGGGGGACAGGAACCCCGATCCAACCCTGGATAAGCTGGAAAAACAACTGCACCGCGAGATCAACCAGCTCGGGATCGGGCCGATGGGCTTCGGCGGCAAGACCACTGTTCTGGGCGTGAAAATGGCCGAGCTGCATCGCCTGCCAGCCTCGTTCTTCGTGTCCATCGCCTACATGTGCTGGGCAGACCGCCGAAAGATGATGACCGTCGAAAACGGCAAGGCGACGATAATCGAACCGCAATGGCAGGACGTGCAAGGCTGACAGTGGTCGATGAAGCGAGAAAGATGCCGCTGGTGGGAAGCCGGCGACCAGTCGGGGCCGACGGCTTTTCGGGTTGTGGGGTCTGACCGCCTCAAGCTGAGGGTTGATCAATGTTTATCCGGCTGACTATTCCGATTGGCGAGCAGGACGTGCGTCGGTTGCACATTGGCGATCAGGTGCTGCTGACGGGCGTAGTGTTCACTGGTCGCGACGCGGCCCATAAGTACATGAAAGAGAACTTCATCAAGGGCTCCTGCCCCGAGAGTGAGCGGCCTTTGTACGAAATCCTGAGAAAAAGGCTGGCCGGCGGCGTGATCTACCACTGCGGGCCGGTGGTCCGCAAGCGGCCGGATGGCAAGTACGAGTTCGTCGCCGCCGGCCCGACTACCAGCATCCGCGAGGAACCATACCAGGCCGACGTCATCAAGCACTTCGGCCTGCGGGGCATCATCGGCAAAGGCGGCATGGGGCAGCGGACCCTGGAAGCCTGCCGGCAGTACGGGGCGGTCTATCTGCACGCGGTCGGCGGCGCTGCCACCCTCATCGCCGATAGCGTCAAGGAAGTGCTGGACGTGCACAAGCTAGAGTTCGGCGTGCCCGAGGCCTTCTGGCAAATCCGGGTCGAAGATTTCCCCTGCGTGGTAACCATGGACAGCCACGGGGAGAGCCTGCACGACCGGGTCCGGGCAGCGTCGCAGCAGAAGCTGGCAGAACTGCTGGCAGCAAGGGGTTGCTCGCCGGCCAGCTAGCAAAAATAACCACCTGCTCTCGGGTCCCGGAGCCGCCACCAGCGGACGGTCGGGCCGGAGCCACAGGGCGGGGGCCAGGCGGTCCGGCACAACTGCTTGACAAGAATGGCGGGTGTGGCGCCCGCCGCACCCCGGAGATCCCCAGCCATATGCCGACTGGCGCACCGCGGGATCGATGACCGCATACTGAGGGTGCCGGTGCCACTGGAGCGATGCGTCAACAGCCGGTGCGGAAGGAGCGCACCGCGCCACGGCGCAGGTCAGCCAGCAACCGGGCGCGGTCCCCGGCAAAACCGTCGGGGCCCGGGCACGAAGCGGCGTGGCACCCCGGCGGGGCGAAGTGCGGTTTGCGGCACAACTACCGGCGTCCTGGGCGCGAAATCGGAACCCGATCAATCGGCGGGGGCGGTGGGGATGGTGCGGTGGATTTCGCGGCTGATTCGCTGGCTGCACCACTCGCGACCGCACATGGAGCAGTAGTCGGCGTCGGCCGGCAATGACTGGTCGCGCAGCTTGCAGGCGACCTCGCCGTCGAAAGCCAGCTCGAACTGCCGTCTCCAATCCAGGGCGGCCCTGGCCGCGGCCATGTCGTCATCCCATTGCCGCGCGCCGGGAACGCCACGCGCCACATCGCCGGCATGAGCCGCAATCTTGTAGGCGACGCAGCCGGCTTTGACATCTTCGGGTCCGGGGAGGCTGACATGTTCGGTGGGCGTAACATAGCAGAGCAGGGCGGCACCGGCCCGGGCAGCCTCGGCGGCCCCGATGGCGCTGGTGATATGGTCATAGCCGGGGAAGACGTCGGTGACCACGGGGCCCAGGACGTAGAAGGGGGCGTCGTCGCAGATGCGACGCTGAGTTTCTATGTTGAAGGCGACCTCGTTGAGGGGGATGTGACCGGGGCCCTCGACCATGACCTGCACGCCGGCCTGGCGAGCCCGCTGCACCAACTCGCCTAGGACGTGGAGTTCGGCCAGTTGAGCCGGGTCGCTGGCGTCGGCCAGGGATCCCGGTCGGATGCCGTCGCCCAGGGAGTAAGTCACATCGTACTCCCGCATGATGGCGCTGATGTCATCGAAGAGATCATACATAGGGTTCTGGCGATTGTGGTAGAGCATCCACTTGGCCAGGAGGCACCCCCCGCGACTTACCAGGCCCTGCCTGCGACGACTGACCAACGGCAGATGTTCCTTCAGGATGCCGGCATGGATGGTGAAGAAGTCGACCCCCTGCTGGGCCTGTCGCTCGATGGTCTTGAGGATGGTCTGGTGGTCGAGTTCCTCGACCGGGCGAGCAACGATCATGCTGTAGATTGGGACGGTACCGACCGGGGCGGGGCTGTGATCAATAATGGCCTGTCGGCAGGCGTCCAGGTCGCCGCCGGTGGACAGGTCCATGACTGTGTCGGCCCCGTAGAGCAGAGCCAGGCGCAACTTGTTCAGCTCGGTGGGCAGGTCGCTGGAGAGCGGGGAGGTGCCGAGGTTAGCGTTGATCTTGGTAGTCAGCGAACGGCCGATCCCGACCGGGTCCAGACGTCGCGGGGCCGGCTGGCCGCGCAGGTAGTCGGGGTCGTCCAGCCAGCGACGCCGCTGGGCCACGGTCTGATTGACCCACAGAGCACTGGCGGCGGTGAAGCCCGGGTGACCAGCCAGGGGCGAAGCGGCCGGTGAGCCGGGATCGGGGTGGTGAGGGCTGGGGGCCGAGTGGGGGGCCTGCCCGGCGCTTCCAGCCAGGTGGCGCAGGTTGGCTGGGATGACGATTCGTCCGGCGGCGACCTGGTCACGGATGAAATCGGGGCTGACGTTCTCGCGAACGGCGACGCGGCGCATCTGGGGCGTGATCAGGCCCTGGCGGGCGGCTTGGAGCTGGGTCATCGATCAACCTCGAGAAAGCAGGCGGCAGATCCGCGGGGGGCACGCATTCGTCGCTTTCCTACGCAGCCGGTTGCGGCCCGGAGCGGTCGGGCGCGCGAGCCGATACTGATCAGGTTCGAAGGGTCTCCGGGTCGATCGTACCCGGATCTCATGCCCGCCGCGGCAGGCCGCCCCCAGCAACCAACCCTAGTGTATTCCGGCTGGCGGCCGAAGGCAAAGTGTGACCAGGTGGGATGATGTGAGCGGCAAAGGGGCGGAAAGCAGCGCAGGTGGCGTCAGTTGGCATCAGGATCCGTCAGCCAAAAGCCCTGTGCTAGACTTGCTAGGATTTCCAGTTAGGCTTTATGGGCGGCCATCCGTGTCAGAGCGGCGGCCGCCCAGGAGACACCGGCGTGGGTAAGACTGGCCGAAACCTGGTCGCCGTCCTTCGGGCCTTGGGTTCCCTCCTCCCGACGGGTCCGAGACGGCGGCCGGTTTCCGATCGGGTGGTGCGTTGGTGGCGTCAAGACAGTCAGCACAGCTATCCGAGCGTGGGGCTGACGCCCTCCCGCCTGCTGGCCTATCTCCAGGCGGCGGATGCGGGGGCACCGCAGGCCCAGTTCGAGCTGTTTGCCGAAATGCTCCAGAAGTGGCCGCGGCTGGCCGCGGTCGAGAACACGCGGCGGCTGGCACTGACTGGCCTGGATTGGGAGATCGCCGTCGGGCCCCAGGCGGCTGGCGGTGGGGTGGGGAGGGAGGTCGCCCAGCGGGCGGCGGACTTCTGTCGCAGCACTCTGGATCGGCTGGACGGTTTTCGCCAGGCGCTGAGCCACCTGGCCAATGCCATCGGATACGGGATCGCGGTGGTCGAGCTGGTGTGGGAGGTGGGGAAACTGGTGGACCTGGTGCCGGTGCCTTACGGTCGGCTGATAAGCGACCCGCAGGAGCCGTGGCGACTGCGAATCTTGACCGAGGAAGAACCGGCCCGGGGGGTGGCGCTGGATGAGCATCCGTTCAAATGGGTCGTACATCAGCCGCGGGCGATGCCGGGCCGGCGGCCGCCGGCGGGTGGGTTAGGGGCCGGCCGGAGCGTGCAGGACGGAGAAGAAACGATGGCAATGGCCTACGGGACGTACAGTTCGGCCCAGACCAACATGGAGCTGGTGCCGGCTCAACCCGGGAAGATCATCCGGGTGGTCAGACTGCTGTTCACTACCTGGGGTAGTCTGAAGGTGATGCTGGTTTCGGATCCTGGGCCGGATCCGGTGGTCCTGCTTCCGTTCACCCATGTCAGCGCAGGCACCGGCCTGCACCTCCACCTGGGCCGGGCCGGCGCGCTGACCACCGGGCGCGGAAAGGCGCTGGGTTTTTCCAGCGCTTACCAGGTTACGGCCAGCGAGTACAGCATCACACTGTGGTACGAAGTAGTAGAGTGACTCTAACCGGACCGGGAGCTGGCTATGGACCTGCTAAAGCTGGCCAAGAACATAGATGTCAACACGGCGCGGGCATTTGTGACCGCGGCCCGTCAGGTCATCGACGCGCTGCTGATCGAGTCGCAGCGCGCCGCCCAAACTCGAACTCCGCCCCCGCAAGACTACCGACAGGCCGGACTGCCCAGACAAACTCCGGCCGGCGGGTGGATCTCGCATGACGAGCTGCGCCAAACCGCACGCGAAATGTCCGAAGCGATGGCGGCCGAGAAGTGGATCGACGGTCTGCTGGCCGGGCTCAAACTCCTGGCCATCCTGGGGGGTGCACTGTGAACCATCCGGGTCGGCGACCAGGTCGTGGGTCGGCTCGGTCCGGCGGTCTGATCCTGCTGGCGGCCGGGCTGGTAACCGGGTGTACGCGCGAATCGACCCGGCTGGCCATCGAAACCCAAAGACGAGCTGACGAAATCCAGCAGGCGGTGTTCGAGCAGCAGCACCAGGCGCTGCGGGTACTGCTTTACCGGGACCTGCTCCGCCGGCTGAACGAAGGCGGACGCGAGCTTTCCGATGCTCAGCAGGTCGCGGCCGGCGAGGTCTGGAACGATCGGGACCTGATCGAGTTCTGGGCGGTGCAGAACGAGCGGGCCCGGGCTTTGCGGACGGTCGGAGTGGACGCCAAGTTGGTGGGGGATCAATCGGTCGTAGATCTGCTTTACAAGTCGATCGCGGCCCGGGGCGACCGCATCCGTCAGGCGCTGGCGGCTGAGGCCGGCCGCCAGGCCGCCGACCAGGCCCGGGAGTAACCCGTCAGGTTGGTGGGCAGGGCGTGGTTGGAATCCGCGAGGGCGGCTGGCCGCCCGTTTTTTTTCTCGGAGGGCAGACCATGGCAGAGAGTGCGGGGCACAACCTTTCCGGCGGGTCGGGGACCTGGCAGCGCTGGCTATGGCCACTTCGCAGTCGCAAGGTTCAGGTAGCGATCGCTACGGTGCTCGTGGCTTACGCGGCCCAGGCGGGGCTGATGCTCAGCGAAGAGACGGTCGTGACGGTCCTGAGCGTGGGGGTTGCCCTGATTCTGGGGATAGCCCACGAAGACGCGGGCCGTGCCCGTCAGGGTTCCTGAAGCCCCAGGGTTCTGTCATCCCGCCCCGAGTGCTTCAGCGAGAGCGCGGCGCGCGCGGCCGCAACCCACGCGCCGGTTGGGCGGTCGACGGCTGGGCGGCCGTCCGGAGTCGATGCGGGCAGGTCAGAGCGTTTCGTCGGTTTCCGCTCGACGGGTAATCCGGATTGCCCGTCGGCCGCGGAGCTGCCCGGCCAGGCCGGCATACTTGTTGCGTCCCTCGATCTGGATCACCAGCTCCCGGTCGACCGGCTTGTCCAGCAGGATCAGGTCGCCGGGGCGCAGGGCTCGCAGCTCGCTGAGCCGGATCGCGGCCCGGCCCAGGTACGCAGTCAGGCGGACTCTGGACTTAATCAGGTTGCGGATGATGCGTTTGCGGTGGACCTCGCTGACCGCCTTGCGGGTGTAGCCGAACCAGGACTGAGTGGTGAGCTTGCTGAGCACCGACTCGATGGTGTTGAAGGGGATGCAAATGCTCATGGTCCCGGCGCAGGATCCCATCTTGATCTCGAAAGTGATGAAGACCACCACTTCGCTGGGGGCGACGATGTGGACCAGTTGCGGGTTGCTTTCGGTGTCCACGATTTCGAACTTGGCCTCGACCAGGTTCCGCCACACGTCGCCCAGGTGTTCCAGGGCCCGGTTGACCACTCTTCGCATGATCCGCCATTCGATGGCGGTCAACGGGCGCTGCGGGATGAACATGTCGGAGCTGGAGCCACCCAGCAGGCGGTCGATGATCGGGTAGACGATCAGGGGACTGATCTCCATGCACATCTGACCTTCCAGGGGGGGCGCCTGAATGATCAGAAAGCAGGTGGGGTTGGGCAGGGAGTGGATGAACTCGCTGTAGGTGAGCTGCTCGACGCCCACCACGCGCACGTCGATTATGGTGCGGAGAAACCCGGAGAGGGTAGCGCCGAAATTGCGCGCAAAGCCGTCGTGGATGGAGGCCAGGGCCCGGATGTGGTCCTTGCTAACCCGCTCCGGCCGTTTGAAGTCGTAGGCGCTGGCGTCGGCCCGCACGAAGGCGGCCGCTGCCGGCCGGGCCGGGGCGGCGGGCGCGATGGTCGCGGCCGCCGAACCCAGCAGAGGCCCTTCGGCACCGGCCTCCTCGGCCACCGAGGCCAGCAGGGCGTCGATTTCGCTTTGGTCGAGGACGTCGCCCATCCGGGGCCAGCCTGGCAATTTCCGGTCGCCGGTCGACTACGCAGCCGCGGGGCGGAACCGGAATCGGGGGGTCAGTCCTGGGAACTTATCGGAAAGATGGGCCACCCGGCTTGCCGCCGGGAAGGCCGGGCCCGCGGCTGTTCGGCCTGTCGGACACTGAGTCCGGCCTGGGGGCTGGTCCGAAAACTTCCGGGCGGGCGCGGAGCCAGCACCGTTTCGCCCGGCCAGACGCCAGCCGGGGGCATGGGCCGGGTCAGGGCTGTTCTGCGGCCTGCCGAATTCGCAGCAGGCTGGTCAGAAGGGTTTCGAGGTGATCCAGGGGCCAGACGGTGGCCGCGTCGCTTTTGGCATGGGGCGGGTCGTCGTGGACTTCCATGAACAGAGCGTCGATGCCGGCGGCGACAGCGGCCCGGGCCAGCAGCGGGATGAACTCGCGCCTTCCCCCGGTGACCTCTCCGCCGCCACCTGGATACTGCACCGAGTGCGTGGCGTCGAAGACCACCGGGGCGAACTGACGCATGACCTGGAGTCCGGTCAGGTCATTGACCAGTCGCTCATAGCCGAAGAAGGTGCCGCGATCGGTGACCAACACGTTGGGGTTGCCGCTCTGGCGGACCTTGTCGACCGCGAGCTTCATCTTCTCGGGGGCCAGGAACTGCCCTTTCTTGAGGTTCACGCACCGCCCGGTCCGGGCACAGGCGACCAGCAGGTCGGTCTGGCGGCACAGGAACGCGGGCACCTGGACGCAATCCAGCACTCGGCCGGCAACCTGGGCTTGAGTCGGATCATGCACATCGGACAGGACCGGGACCCCGACCGACTGGCGCACCTTGTCCAGAATCGCCAGTCCGGCCTCCAGTCCGGGGCCACGGAACGAATACAGGCTGGTGCGGTTGGCCTTGTCGTAGCTGGCCTTGAAGACGTAGGGCAGGCCCAGACGCCGGGCGATGGAGGAGATTTGCTCGGCCAGCTTCAGCGAGTGGGACTCGGACTCGATCACGCAGGGGCCGGCTATGAGCAGCAGCGGATGGCCGCGACCGACCAGGTAAGGGCCGAGATGAGCGGGGCTGGGGTCGTCCACGATGCGGATGATAGCGTCCCGGTCGGAAAGAATCCCGGCTGCCGCTGAGGTTTGGGAGCGGGCGTTACAGTGGGATGGGTCGCTGTCGCCGGGGCAGGCGGTTGGGGGTGGGGCCGGTCCGCTCTGGAAGGGCGGTCCGGGCCGGGGTATACTGGCCATGATGGCGGCGCAGGTCGTGCCACCTCGCGGGTGGGGGCAGCCACAGGGTGTCAGCGTTACAGGCAGCAGAATGCGGCCGACGCGCAAGATAGGTCGGCCAGGATTACAGAGGACGGCTTGATGGCTACTGTGCTTATCGACAAGGACCGAGCCGGGCAGCCGGACACGGCAGCCCATATCGAACTGGTGGAGCGATACGCGGCCCACAACTATCACCCGCTTCCGGTGGTGGTGGCCAAGGCGGAAGGGGTTTGGGTGGAAGACGTGGACGGCAAGCGATACATGGACATGCTAGCCGCTTACTCGGCGGTGAACTTCGGGCACCGCAACCCGGAGCTGCTGGCGGCGGCCCGGGCCCAGCTCGAACGGGTCACGCTCACTTCCCGAGCATTTCACAATGATCAGCTTGGCCCGCTGTGTCAGGAGCTGGCCGACCTGTGCGGAATGGAGATGGTTCTGCCGATGAACACGGGGGCGGAGGGGGTGGAGACCGCGATCAAGACCGCGCGGCGCTGGGGCTACCATTGCAAAGGAGTGCCCGAGGAGCGGGCCAAGATCATAGTTTGCCAGAACAACTTCCACGGTCGCACCACGACCATCGTGAGCTTCAGCACGGACCCGGTGGCCCGGGAAGGTTTCGGGCCCTTCACGCCGGGGTTCGAAGTGATCGAATACGGGAGCATCGAAGCCTTGGACCGGGCGGTGGACTCCGATACGGTCGCGTTCCTGGTGGAGCCGATTCAGGGAGAAGCCGGGATCATCATTCCGCCGGAAGGGTATTTGCGGCAAGTTCGCGAGCTGTGCAGCCGGGAGAACATCCTGCTGATCGCGGACGAGATTCAGTCTGGGTTGGGCCGCACGGGTTACACGTTCGCCTGCCAGCATGAGGGGGTGAAACCGGACCTATATGTGCTGGGCAAGGCCCTGGGCGGGGGGATAATGCCGATCTCGGCGGTGGTTTCCTCGCGTCAGATTCTGGGGGTGTTTTCGCCGGGCAGCCATGGGAGCACCTTCGGCGGCAATCCGTTGGCTTGCGCCATCGCCCGGAAGGTGATTGAGATCCTGCGTACCGGCAAATACCAGGAGAACGCCCGGCAACTGGGTCAGTACCTGCACCAGCGACTGTGCGAAATCCGGACCGACAAGGTAAAGGAGATTCGGGCTCGGGGGCTGTGGGTGGGGATCGAGTTTCATCCGCAGGCCGGCACTGCCCGGAAGTACTGCGAGGAGCTGATGGAGCTGGGCGTGCTGTGCAAAGACACCCATGCTCAGACCATGCGGCTGGCGCCGCCGCTGTGCATCACCCGGGACGAGCTGGACTGGGCGTTGGAGCGTCTGCGCAAGGTGTTGAGCTGATATTCGCTCCGTGCGGGGGCTGGCACCACCGACGAGCCGGGTCCGAGCGCCGCCCGCCGCGGCGCGGGAGTGCCCTTGGGGCCCGGAAAACGCCGATGGCGGGCGCGGAGCGGGCGGGGATCGCAGCCGTTCACGGTCCGATCAGTGCGGCCAGCGCTCGAGCGTATTGTCGCAGCACCGGCCAACCGCAGCCAGCCGGATCCATGATGATGGTCACGCCGATGCAGAACCAGTGGAACGTTGCCGCCCGTGCCACCACTGCGGCCAGGGCACGCATTGGGCCGGTTTGTCCTGGCCAGGCGGCCGGCCGCCGTCTGCCAATGCACAGGTCGCGAATCCACAGATACGCGGCCATCGTAAGACCGGCCCACAGCCCCCAGGCCAGGCACCGCGGCTGAAGACCGTGAAGCAGGCCGCAGTAGACGAAGGTGAGCCCGACGTTCAGGTACTTGTGACGCCGGGCCCCGCCCAATGGGATGTACACGTAGTCGCGCAGCCAGAGTGAAAGAGTGACGTTCCAACGCCGCCACAGGTCGCGCGGGCTGGCTGCCAGCAATGGAAAGTGGAAATTCTCGGACCCCCGCACGCCGAACACCCGGGACACGCCCAGTTGAATGCTGGCGAAGCTGCTTTCCGACAGGTAAAGCACCAGGCCAGGCAGATGGATCAGCAGCAAGAGCTGCGGCGTGGACAGGTCTTCGGGACGGGAGTAGGCGGCCAGCGGATATCGGCGCAGGTGGTCCGGGAGTGAGTCGGCGAAGGCGCTGGCCAGGGCGGAGGCGAGCGCCAGCCCGCCGATACCCACGCCGGACCGGACCAGACCGCGGGCCGCGTCCTGCCAGCTCCAATTGGTCCTCGCCTGTCGAAGGTGGGAGATGAAACTGTAGCCGCGCTCGATGGGGCCGTGTCGAAACTGCGGGAAATAGAGCATGTAGGCCAGGTAGTCGGCCAGCGGCATTCTGGTCTGGCCGGGGCGGGTTCGATCGACGAGGTAGCTGAGCAGTCGGAAGAAAGTCAGGCCGATGCCGCTGAAAAGGACGAAGACGCCGGCCCGATCGCTGGGACGGATGGTCGAGGTTCCGAAGTCGGCCACGGCGGGCAGGTAGAAGCAGGCGAAATAGCCGGCATGGCAAGCCAGCACCGCGCCAAAGAGAGTCGCCCCGCGCCAACGCTGGATCCGGGCCACCGCTTCGGCCAGTCCGTAGCCCAGGAGGATGGCGGCCAGCAGTCCGGCCGCCAGCAGCGGTCCAGCAACCAAAATCAGCAGGCCGGCGCTGCATCCGAGGAAAAACAGGCTCGTTCGCTTGGGAGGGAAAAGAAGGAAAAGCGGGAGGAAGATCAGGAAGAGCAGGGCGGGCAGGGCGGAAGGCTGAATCGGGCGGAGAGCCTGGAGCATGTACCGATGGCACCAGCCGACGACCTGAATCGCACCGATGGCTGAGCCGGAAAGTCCGCGCCGCCGGTCGGGGCCCGCTTCCCGCGGTCAGACCGGCCGGATCACTCGGGTCCCGCGGTCGGCGAGCTGCTGCTACGCATGGCTTCCAGGAAGCCCTCGAGCTTGCGGGCCCGCACCGGATGCTGCAACTTGCGGATGGCCTTGGCCTCGACCTGTCGGACGCGTTCCCGGGTCACTTTGAAGATTCGGCCGACTTCCTCGAGCGTGTAGGTATATCCGTCGCCGATGCCGTAGCGGAGCTTGATGATCTCCCGCTCCCGGTAGGTGAGGGTCTTGAGCACCGCCTCGATGCGATCTTTGAGCATGTCGCTGCTGGCGCTGACGGCCGGGGACTCGGCCTTCTCATCTTCGATGAAGTCGCCGAAGTAGGAATCTTCGCTTTCGCCCACCGGCCGGTCCAGCGAGATGGGATGGCGGCTGATTTTCATCACCCGGCGGGCCTCGGAGACCGGCATCTTGGCCTCGCGGGCAATCTCCTCGATGGTCGGCTCGCGCCGCAGCTCCTGAAGCAGCCGCTTGCTGATGTTGCGCAGCTTGCTCATGGTCTCGATCATGTGGACCGGGATGCGGATGGTGCGAGCGTGGTCGGCGATCGCCCGGGTGATGGCCTGACGAATCCACCAGGTGGCATAGGTGCTGAACTTGTAGCCCCGCCGATATTCGTATTTGTCCACCGCCCGCATCAGACCGGTGTTGCCTTCCTGAATGATGTCCAGGAAGCTCAGGCCGCGGTTGCGGTACTTCTTGGCGATGGAAACCACCAGCCGCAGATTCCCGCCGGCCAGTTTCCGCTTGGCGTCCTCATACTCCCCGAAGACCTTTTGAGCCTCGTTGATCCGCCAGCGCAGGTCCTCCGGGGTCTCCATCACCAGGTCAATCAGCCCGGAGAGCTCTTCCTTCATGGCCGCGGCCTCTTCCGGCAGCAGCGATTTTCCGCGGGTCTTCAGCTCTTCCTGCAAGGCCTCCATTTTCTGGCATATTGAGGCCAGCTTGCGCATCATGGGGGTGATGCGGCTGGTGCGGAGGGAAAGCTCCTCCAGGAGCGTGACCGCCCGACGACGGCGCTGATTGATCCGCTCCTGGGCGGCTTTGCGGGCGGCCGCCGGCGCCCGGCTGTCGCGAACCAGGCTCCAGTCGGCGCGGTTCAATTCCAGCAGCTTCTGCACGGTGGCCAAGTTGGCCGGCAACCGCTTGATGATCGTGCTCTTAGCCATGCTCTCGGTGGTGGAGATCTTCATGGTGCGGTCAAAAGGCATCCGGCCATCAGCCACCGCCTGCATGGTTTCGACGGTCTGGGCCATGCAGTAGTCGTTCTCCAGCACGCGTCGCCGAAAGGCCATCCGGGTCAGCTCAATCTTCTTGGCCAGCCCGATTTCCTGGTCGCGGGTGAGCAGCGGGATCTCGCCCATCTGGGTGAGGTACATTCGCACCGGATCGTCCACCCGGCGCGCTGTGGCATCGGCCAGATCGACGTCGACGATCTCATCCAGCGGTTCGATGCCCTCTAGAGTGGTGCCGCGTTTGCGTTCGGCGTCCCGGAGCTTGTCCGCCTCGATCTCGTCGATCATCTGGATGCCGCTGTGCTCGATGCGATTGAGCACGCTCTCCAGCTTCTCCGGGGAGATCGCCTCGTCAGGCAGACTCTCGTTGAGCTCCTCCCACGTCAGATACTTACGAGCTTTGCCCTTCTCAATCAGCTCGTTGACGCACTGTTCGATCGGATCGATGTCAGGCTGAACTGCTGCCATCGGCAATCTCCGTCCACTACCTGGTCGGCGCTGGCTGGTCGCAGCACCGTCCGCATTTCCCACTCCCGTCGGCCGCCGGCCAAGCCGGCTGCTATGGACGCGCTGGGGTCCATCATCACGGCCCCGATCAGGATGCCGGCGTATAGGGCACGCCCCGGCGTCGATCGGGCGACAGCAGCGAGTCCCGCTTTCGGGCCGCCTCGCACAGTAAGCGGAAGGTCGCCTCGTCCTCGCCTCCGGAGGTCCGCAGACCGTCCCGGAGCTGCCCAAGCCTCAATAAGTCCAACTCGGAGGCCAGCCGCTGCCGAGCCACCGAGAACGCGGCCTCACCCGGCTCCAAACCCTCCGACCGGGCACGCACCCGGTCGACCAACTCGCACAGGGCGCCCCGCTCGCAACGCGCAATCACGTCGCCCAATGAGTATTCACCAACCTCTCCGCGAAGTTCAAGCAACAGTCCGTATAGCTCTCGCCAAGTCTCAGAACGTTCCGCGCCGGCTTGAACCGTCGGGTCGGCCCACTGCCAGCACGCGGGTGCCTGAATCAGAAGTCCGAGAACCGTTTCCATCGCGGTGACCAGGCCGGCAGACAGTCCACGTAGGGTGGTCTCATAAGATGAGACTGGGCCGCCGTTTAGTGATGGGCCGGCCGACGGGCGCCGCACCAGACGTTTCTGCGCGGTAAGCAGCTCGAACACCTCTTCCGGCGGAACGCCCAGCAGCTCGCTCAACCGCCCGATCAGCAGGTCTTGCTGGATCGGGTCGACGCCACCGCAGGCTGCGGCTGCGGCCACGAAACGTATAAACTCCTCAATGGCCGTCCTACGTCCCCGCCAATCACCGGCCGCGAAACCGCTAACTGTCTGTGCCCACTTGAATTCTAGCGCGTCCACCGCACGCTGCAAGTGGGTCCGAAAACCGTCCGGCCCCGCATTCAAAACGTAATCCGCCGGATCCTGCCCCGCAGGCAAACGTACCACCCGGGTCTGACAACGGCTGGAGAGCGCGACCTCCACCGCGCGGTTGGCCGCTTTGAGCCCCGCGTTATCGGCATCGAAGCAAAGGTAGAGCGTGCCAGCCAGGGGCTGGAGCAGCTTGACCTGGGCGTCGGACAACGCCGTCCCGAGCGTTGCCACCACGTTCTGAATGCCGAACTGGCTCAGCATGACCGCGTCCAGGTAGCCTTCCACGATGATAGCCGCGTCTTCAGCCTGGATCGCGCTGCGGGCCCAGTTCAGACCGTATAGCACCCGCGACTTGCTGAACAGAACCGTCTCGGGCGAGTTGAGGTACTTGGCGGGGTCGTCCCCCAGGGTGCGTCCACCGAAGGCGATCGGCCGGCCCAGCGGGTCCATGATCGGGAAGATCAGGCGATTGCGAAAACGATCGTAACTTTTTCCCGCTTCGTTGCTTACGACCAGCCCGGCATGATGCAGGGCCTCGATTGGCAAGCCGGCTTTCCTGGCTGCGGTCAACAAGCCATCCCAGGCGTCGGTCGCAAAGCCGAGGCCGAAATTCGTCACCGTTTCTGCCTTCAGCCCTCGGCTCAGGGCGTAGTCGCGCGCCCGACGGCCGCTGGGTGCGGCAAGATTCGCCTGGAAGTACGTCTGAGCCCAGGTCACCACCGCCCGGATGCGCTCCCGGAGCTGTGCGGCGCGTGGTTGACTCGGCGACAGGTTAAAATCGATGCCGACTCGGCGAGCCAGAATCGAAAGGGCTTCCCGAAAGCTGACGCGTTCATAAAGCTGCACGAAGCGGATCGCGTCGCCGCCGGCTCCGCAGGCCCAGCACTTGAAGATTCGCTTAGAGGGGCTTACCGACAATGAGGGATGGCGATCGGCGTGGAATGGGCAGAGTCCCAGGTAGTCTTTGCCCTTGCGGGTCAGTTGGACGCGCTCGCCGACCACCTCCACGATATCGACGGCTTCTAAGACTTTGTCCTTGAGAGAGTTATCCATCAAGAACCGGGTGTCACCTGCGGGCTCCTGTCTCGCCACCCAACTGCGACCGCCGCGCCAGACGCCCGCCGTGAGGCATACGCGAACTTGAATTGCGCTAGTATAACCCAAAAACCGCCGACAGTCAATTTTTTCAGACCCGGGCGTTACCGGGCACATTTCAGGTAAGATCTTACCGGACGGGCCCTTGCGGCAGGATCCGCAGCCGCAGCGCATTTTCCGGGAGCGCTTGCGAGTCCGGACCAAGCCAGAACGACGCCGCTTGCTGGAGACCAGGTTGCTCGCTACAAAGCTCGTGCACGGCTGCCCTCTGCCGCATTCTGACCAGCCAGTGACACCAGCGGAACATGGTTCTGTGGCCAGCGACGCCGTCTACCACAATCCCGCGCCCGCCGTGGCCGGGCGCGGACGCCGGCCGGCAAGGTTTCAGCCGACCGTTTGTCGACTGGCGGCTTTGCTAATGCTTCTAGGGGGGATCATGCTGCGGGCGTACCTGGTTTGGGTAGCTCCTCGGCATTCGTTCCTGTGGGACCATGTTCAGCTAATGGCCTGGGCGGAGTGGGTATGTCAGTACGGCCCGACGTCGGCGTACAACGTTCCCGACAATCACCTGGTGAACGTCGCCTTGCCGTGGCGTGGCCGCGGCCGGACAACGGTCGAACCACAGCCGAGCCTCAACTCGTTCAATTACCCGCCACTTTCGGCCTACCTGCTGTGGCTCCAGGGGCAGCTATGGCGGGCATTAGACGGTGAGGTGCTCACTCGGCCGATCCCGGCCGAGCTGGCCAGGTTCGCCGAGCCTGGGCAGGAAGTGGTCCGATCGCGGGTGGTGAACACGGTCAGGTCGCGGGCGGCGGGTGCAGCCGCACCGGTGCTGTGCGACCTCCTAATGGCCTGGGGAGTGGCCCGGCTGGTGCGACTGCTCCGGGCCAGGCCCTGGGGTTGGCCGGAAACGATTGCATTCGGCCTGATGCTCCTGGGGCCGCCCATGGCTTTGAATTCGGCGTATTGGACCCAGTTGGATTCCTGTCTGACCTGCTTGCTGGTTGGAACGGTTTACTTCCTGGCAGCGGGGCGGCCAGCTTGGGCTGGGGTTTGCTACGGAGCAGCCCTGATGACCAAGGCTCAAGCACTCTTGCTGCTGCTGGTAGTGGCCCTGGCGGCCGCCGGCTCGCTGGCCCGACGGAGGACCGGACAGCGGCCAGCAGGCCTGTGGGAGCTGGCTTTGGCGACAGTCTTGACGGTTGCGGCCATCACTGCCCCGCAGGCGATAGCTGATTGGAGGAATCCCAATTACGGCAGTGTACGGTGGTTCCATCGGTCTTACGTGGTGCCGATCGGGCAGCAACACGCCTTTACGACGCTCAAAGCCTTCAACATATGGTGGCTGGACTTCTTGAATCAGCGGCAAAACGCCCCCGCCCTGGACCCGCGCGGCCAGAGCCTCTTCGGGTGGAGCAAGGAAACGATCAGCCGGGTGGCCTTGCTGGCCGGGCTTGCGATCGGAGCCGGGTTGTGTCTGCGGCGGTGGCATTGGGAGACGGAGGGCTGGGTGGCCTATGCCTTCTTGGCCTTGCTGGCCGGCTTCCTGCTGCCGACCCGGGTGCACGAGCGGTTCATCGAGTACTGCCTCCCGTTTGCGGTTGCCAGCGGGATGGTCTTTCGGCGCTGGCTGGTGCTGGTTGTAACACTGTTTTTGGTGGGCAGTTACGAAATGACCTGGTTTCTGTGGCTGGCGCCGGCGGATTGCGGCCCAGATGCCCCGGCTTACTCGCCGGGAGCTGCTCGTTGGTCCTTGATCCTCGCGCTTCTGACCCTGGGCAGCTTCCTGTACGCCCTGGCCGCGCTGCTGCCACGCCGCAATTCGGCCACCCCCGGCAGCGGTAGAACATTATGACGCCAGCCGACGC
>CAYZXK010000070.1:0-24054 GCA_964482395.1 uncultured Planctomycetales bacterium
GGTCAGTTGGGCTTTGCGGACATCAACCCGTTTGTCCAGTTGCTGACCAACCCCTAGCCGTCGGTTGAGAAACCGCCGCACTGGACCTGCCAGTCCAGCGTGACCGTGCTGGCGAGCCGAAAACGCCAGACCCGGAGGTCCAGTGCTATTTGCACGATCGCCAGATGTGGAGTTTCGGCGTTCTGCATTCGACGGCGAACGGCGGAACCGGCCTGGCGACCCGGGGCTGCCAGGCCGCGGTTGATCGGGTGTCACTTGGCGGCTGCCGCCAGGTCTGCGAGCCAGCACGGCGCGGAGCTGAATAGGGCCTGCGGGACGGCCTGCCGGGAACTTGCGAGGGATCCGCAAATACGTTGAACTATGGTTCAGCGGGCGAGTCCGCAGCCGCAATGACGACGGCCAGCGCCGGCAAGAGTCCAGGCTGTCAGAACTGGCCGGCACCTGGGGGCCTGATGTGGGCCGCAGGGTAGCCCGCAGCCATTCAACCATACGCAGGTTCCGCACAGCGGGGCCCGGTCGGAAACGAGTGCCCGGATGGGAGCGATCCATGTTCAGGTCAATCAGCCGCGTCAAGCTACTAGCGACAGGACTCCTTTTGGCCGGGGCAGTTGCTGGATGTCAGCCGGCGCTACGGCAAGAGAGGGCAGTCAATCAGTCGCCCGATGCTAGCGGGATGGCAAACCGGCAGCCTCAGCCGCAACCCGGAACTGGGCAGGCCGAGACCAGCGGGCCGCCGGCCGCGGTTGCCAGCTCGGGGAACCTACCGCCTCCGGGCCGGGAGGGGTCAGCCGTGCAAGAAACCCGGCCGGCTCTGGAAGGGAAGCAGGCCGAACCTGAGGGTGAGGGTCGCGGTCTGTCCGAAGAGAGTAAGAAGGCTCGCGAACGGCAGCGTAAGGTCGCCAAGCTCCAGCGCAGTCTTGAGGTTGCAGAACTCAACCTGGCGAAGGCGCGGATCGCGGTGGAAATCGGCGACCTGAAGTATCGCGACGCTCTGGCTCAGGCGGAGAAGGAATTCGAGCTGGCCAAGAAGCGTCAGCAGATCTTCGCGAAGATGACCGCTCCCAACCGCAAGGCGCGAGCGGAGTTGGAGCTTCAGCAGGCCGAAGATGGTTTGCTCGAGGCCCGCCAGGAGTTGGAGCAACTGGAGCTGATGTACCGCGACGAGCAGTTCGCCGACCAGACCAAGGAGATCGTGATCGAGCGGGCCAGACGGCGTCTGGAGCGCACTCAGCGCGATCTCGAGCTGCGCCGGGAGGAGTTGCGGGTACTTATCGAGGTCAGCTTGCCGCTGGAGCAGGAGGAGCTGGACTTGGCCGCAGAGCTGAAGAAGCGGGCCGTGCTTCAGGTCGAGCGCGATAACGAGTCGGGAATAATCGACCGGAAGGTGGCGGTACTGAATGCCGAGGCGGAGGTGGCGCGGCTGGAACAGGAACTCAGCGACGCGCGGGAAGAGTTGGAAGCCGGGGGTGAGCAAAGACCCCAATCGGGGGAATCGAAGCCGTGATGGCCTGGGGTCCAGGGTGGGGGCTGCTGGCAGCGGCGGTGCTGGTGTCCGGACACCAACCGCTGACGCCCGAGGCCATGACTCCGACTCTGGTACGGGCGGCGATGCAGCGGGGAGTCGCTTTCCTGTTGGCATCTCAGAATCCGGATGGCTCGTGGGGCGGAGCCGCTGACTCCATAACCACCTGGAGTGGCGAGACCTGGTCGAATCCCGAATCGCACCGTTCGTGGCGTGTGGCGACCACCGGTTTGTGCTTCATGGCCTTGCTGGAGGTCGCGGATTCGGAGGAGGTCTTCCGGGCCGCCGATCGGGGGCTTGATTATCTGGCCGCCAATGCCCGGGTGAAACGTCCCAGCGAGTGGGACACGATGAACTGCTGGGCCAACATCTACGGTTTGCAAGCCCTAGCGGCGGCCTATGGCCATCCGCGTTACGCCGACCCGCACCGGCGGGAACAGGTTCAGCGAGCGGCCCAAACCCAGCTAGTCCAGTTGGCTTACCACCAGTCGCTCAGCGGCGGCTGGGGATATCTGGAGTTCGAAACTCCCCGCACGGCTCGCCCTCAATGGGCCACCAGCTTCACGACTGCGGCAGGGATCGTCGCACTGGTCGAGGCTCGCGAGCAGGGCCTGGACTTCGACTCAGGCATGTTGAACCGGGCGGTCAAGGCCGTCCGACACTGCCGGCTGCCCAATGGGGCGTACACTTACTCGATCCAGCCCATTTCCCACCCGCGCCGGATTGGATCGATCGATCGGGTGAACGGCTCGCTTTCCCGCATCCAGGTGTGCAACCTGGCTCTGCGGCTGGCTGGAGAGGAAGTATCGGAGGAGCAGTTACTGGCCGGCATCGAGGTGTTCTTCGGCGAGCACCGTTTCCTGGACATCGCCCTGCACAAGCCGGTTCCCCACGAAGCTTTTTACCAGAACTCGGGTTATTTCTACATGTTCGGTCACTATTACGCTGCCCGGGTGATCGAGTTGCTACCGGCCGAAGATCGGCGGCGGCTCTGGCCGCAGTTGCAATACCAGATCATCAAGATTCAGCAGAAAGACGGTTCGACCTGGGACTACGACCACCACGCCTATGACAAGCCCTACGGGACCGCTTATGGGCTGATGGCGCTGAGCCGCTCGCTGCGAGACGTCGGGCCGCAATCCGCCGACTGAACAGCGGCCGTCGGCTACTTCTTGAGTGTAGTTCTCAGGACAGCCAGCAGTTGGTCGTTGTTGATCGGTTTCTGGAAGACGCCGGCCAGGCCCAGTTCGGCGTAATCGATGCTGATGTTGAGGTTGTCGCCGACCGAGCTGAGCATGTACACGGGTTTGGTGTTGCCGAGGGCCTTCAGTTCCTTGACCAGGGAAGTTCCGGCATCGACTTCCTCCATCATCAGGTCCACGATGATCAGGTCGGGGTTGGTCTCCTGATACCTGCGTAGACCGATCTGGGCGCTGCGAGCCTCGACCATCGCGTAGCCGTTCTTCTCCAGCACCAGTCGCATCGCGTCCAGCAGGTCCTGGTCGTCGTCCACCACGAGAATGACAGGTTTTCCTTGCTGCATCAGAGATCCCCTTTTTTTGCTCGGTCGGCGGGTGCCTGGCCGGCCGGAGCGGCCGACTGCCGGACGCTGCCATCGCGCAGGGCGGCGTGGATGAACCTCAACGCCGACTGAAGATTAGCCCGGGCCGGCCCGGACAATCCTTCGCCAAACTCGTCGAACTCGTACCCGCGAACCGCCAGCAGATAGCCTTCGGTGCGGGCCCCGAACAGGTCCTGGGCCAGGGTCAATACGCTCTCGGGTCTCAGACTGTGCGAGCTGAAGGTGACCGCCCGCCCTGGACCGATACGCCGGAAGGAAAATGGCTCGGGGCCCGAAGCATCGGCATCCACAAAGATGACCAGGTCGTGCTGGGCCACAGTGGCGGCGTCTTCCACTGTGAGCTGGTAGTCGGAGTCACAGCGCAGGTGTGGCAGGTTCAGCCTTTCCAGCTCGGCGGCCAATGCCGGACCCAGACCGTCATCACGACGGCCCGGATTGCCATATCCGATCACCAGCACGCGCGGAAGCTCCATGGCCGGGTGCGCTCCAAGCTAGGTCTCATCGCGATGGCCGCGGGAGACGACCCGGCCGGTGTGGTCCAGCAACTCGACCACCAGCGGCATGCGGCCCAGGGCGTGGGTGGCGCAGGACAGGCACGGATCATAGGCCCGGATGACCACCTCGATGCGGTTGAGCAGACCCTCGGTGATTTCCACGCCGGTGAGATGATCGCGGGCCACCTTCTGGACGGCCCGATTCATGGGCTCGTTGTTGTTGGTGGTCGAGACGATCAGGTTGGCCATGACCACCTGGTCCTGCTGGTTCACTCTGTAGTGATGGAACAAGGTGCCCCGCGGCGCCTCGACCAGCCCGACCGCTTCCTCCCGTCGCTGGCCGCGGACCACCAGGTCCTGCCCTTGTAGGTCGGGGTCGTGCAGGAGGTCCCGGATTTTCTCGACGGCGTGCAGCAGTTCGATCATGCGGGCCCAGTGATAGGCCATCGAGATGTTGTTGGGTTTGCCGCCGGTGAGGGCCTTGAATTCCTTGCGGGCCGCTTCGGCCTCGGGCGAGTCGATGAAGTCGGCGGTGTTCAGCCGGGCCAGCGGCCCCACCCGGTACCAACCCTCTTGGGGCCCCAGCGAGCGTATGAAGGGGAACTTCATATAGGACCAGGGACGGACCTCCTCGGCGATGTATTCGTAGTACTTCCGATAATCCACGTGGTCGAAGATTTTGGCGCCGTCGGCCCGGATGGCCCGCAGGCCGCCGTGGTATAGGTCCAGGGCGCCATCCTGCCGAACCAGCGACAGATGGTTGGAATCGAAGGCGCCGAAGTCGCGCAGCCGGTCCAGGTGCTGCATGGTATAGTCTTTGGCGATCTTCACGGCGCTCCGGGCCCAAGTGAGCATCTGCTCGACGTCCTTGAGCAGGAAGTCGCGCTCGGCGATCGACAGATTCTTGTTGATCCCGCCGGGAATGGCCCCGGTGCCATGGATCTTCTTGCCGGCGGTGCGCTGGATGATTTCCTGCCCGTACTTGCGCATCATCACGCCCTGCACGGCCAGATCGGGGTACTTGGCGGCCACGCCAATGACATTGCGGATGGCCGGATCGGCATCGAAGCCGAACAGCAGATCAGGCGAGCAGAGGTGGAAGAAGTGCAGGGCGTGCGACTGGAAGAACTGACCGTAATGCATCAGCCGGCGCATCTTCTCGGCGGTGGGGGTGAGTTTCTCTGCGCCGACGATGAGGTCCATGGCCTTGGCCGCGGCCAGGTGATGACTGACCGGGCAGATGCCGCACAGACGCTGGACCAGGACCGGTACCTCCCAGAAGGGGCGGCCCTGGATGAAACGCTCGAACCCGCGGAACTCCACAATATGCAGGCGAGCCTGGCTGACCCGTCGGTTCTCGTCCAGAAGGATCGAGACCTTCCCGTGTCCTTCGACTCGCGTTACCGGCTCGATGATGACTTTTCGCAGGCCATTGGTCTTACTGGCCACCACGGCAGCACCTCTGAGCAGTTCGGGACGTCGAGAATCGAATATCGAATGGCGAATGGCGGACGGCCGGGCGCAGACTGCATCGCTTCCCCGCCGGTGCCGGGCGCATCTGCAATCCGCCGCTGGCTACTGCGTCTTCGCTCTTCTCAGTCATACTTGACCAGCTCGTACGGGAGCTCGACCGGCTTGTCGCTCAGCAGGGCCACCAATGCCCGCCAGATGGTATCCGCCGGCGGCGGACACCCGGGCAGGTGGTAGTCGATCTTGACCACCTCGTGACACGGGTAGACCTTGTCAAGCAGCAGCGGCAGCTCCGGATCGTCGGGAATCCGCCCCTCGGGGTTGTGCACGGTCAGGCCCTTCAAGTAGGCCTCCTCATAACATTCCCGCAAGGGCAGGCCGTTGCGCATGGCGGGGATGCCGCCCATTATGGCGCAGTCGCCAACGGAGATGAGAATATCGCAGTGGGCCCGAAAGTCCTGAAGCACCCGGACATTCTCCTCGTTGCAGCACCCGCCTTCGATCAGACCGACCGCGCAGTGCCCGGTGAAGCTCTTGAAATCGTCGATGGGAGACTTGTCGAAATCCACCAGCTCGACCAGCTTCAGAATCCGCTCATCAATGTCCAGCAGGGACATGTGGCAGCCGAAGCAGCCGGCCAGCGACGCGGTCGCAACTCTGGGTTTGGCCATGGCTCTATCCCTCGAGCTATCAGGCGAATGAGCAGTAACGAATCGCCCCGGTCGGCCGACCGCGATCCGCTACTGGCCATTCTCAACTCATGCCTTTGCCGTCTCGATCTCCGATCCGATCGGCTTATGGTCGTACAATCTCTGCCCGATCGGGATCGCGTACCCCACCCGCTTCTTCATCAGCGCTCCGACCGGGCAGGCCTCCAGGGCCCGGTCCTCGCCGTCCGCATTGGTCTGCGCCAGACAGCTTTCGGCGTTCACTCCGATCCGGCGGTGCGGTCCCCGGCCGATAAAATCGAAAACGTGCTTGCGGTCCACATCCCGCGAGGCCCGGACGCACCGCCCGCACAGCACGCAGCGATTGCGGTCCACGAAAATATCCGGGTGGGAGAAATCGGTGTCCCGTCGCGGAAAGAGGTAAGGATACTTGGGAGCAGTGATGCCGAATCGGTAGGCCAGGGCCTGCAACTCGCAGTTCCCGCTCTTCTCGCAGAACATGCAGAAGTGGTTGCCTTCCACGAATAGCATCTCGACCAGGTCCCGGCGATAGCCGTTCACGGTCGGAGTGTTGTTCTCGATCACCATCCCGGCCGCGATCGGGGTGGTGCAGGCCGCCTGGGGACGGCCGTTGACCAGCACGGTGCAGACCCGGCAACTGCCGTAGGGGACCAGACCCCGCATGTGGCACAGGCGCGGAATATAGATCCCGGCCTGCTGGGCAGCCTCCAGGATGGTCTGCCCCGGGCTGCCCTGAATCTCCTTTCCGTCGATCGTCAGGTTGATTGCCGTGGTCATTTAGGGTCCTTTCAGCGCCGCGTGGCCGGGCCTGGCTTGGCCGGTACTGGGTCGGGCAGCGCCTCATACATGGGCATGCTCCGACCGGCGTCCGACGATAGCCTCCGCCGCGCCGACCGCGGCCGACAGGTCGAAGCTGGGCTGCATCCGGTCGGTCCGCTTCTTCACCAAGGCATTATAGGTAGGTCGGAAGTTCTTCAGTGTGGTGAGGATTGGATTGGGGGAGGTCTGGCCCAGGCCGCAGCGGCTGGTGGTCTTGATGGTCTGCCCGAGGTTCTGAAGATACTCCAGATCGCCGGGCTCGCCCGCGCCGGCAATGATCCGCCCCAGGCGTTCCCTGAGCAGCACGTTGCCGACCCGGCAGGGAGTGCAGTAGCCGCAGCTTTCCTCGATGAAGAACTCCAGGAAGCAGGCCGCCACTTCCAGCACATTCCGATCCGGCCCGAAGATCATTATCGACCCCCCGGTGGCCAGATCATCGAAGCAGATTGTGCGGTTGAACTCTTCACGCCCGACCATCTGTCCGGAGGCTCCTCCAACCTGGACCGCGATGGCCTCTTCGCCTCCGGCCAGCTTGAGCACTTCGCTGAGCTTGATTCCGAAGGGGACCTCGAACACGCCCGGGCTCTTGCAGTCGCCGGAGATGCTGAGCAATTTGGTGCCGGTGCTGCCCGAGGATCCGTATTCGGAGAAAGTAGCCGGCCCCTCCTCCAGAATCTTGGTCACGCAGCAGAGCGTCTCGACGTTGTTGACCACCGATGGGCAGCCGAACAAGCCCTTCTGAGCCGGGAAAGGCGGCCGGTTCTTCGGGTCGCCGCGCAGCCCTTCGCACGAGCTGATCAGCGCGGTCTCTTCCCCGCACACGTAGGCCCCGGCCCCCATTTGAATGCGAATATCGAAATTGAAATCCGGCCGGCCCAGAATCTTGCGGCCCAGCAGGCCATCTTTGCGGCGTTGCTCCAGCACGTGCTCCAGGTAGCGGCGCAGGTAGGCATATTCGCCGCGCAGGTAGAGTATCCCCTCGTCGGCGCCGACCGCGTAGCCGGCGATGGTCATGCCGGCGAACATGCGATCGGGCAGCTCGGTAAGTATGACGCGGTCCTTGAAAGTGCCCGGCTCTCCCTCGTCGGCGTTGCAGAGTATGTATTTCTTGTCGCCGGGGGCCGCCCGGGTGAACTCCCACTTCAGCCCGGTCGGGAACCCGGCCCCGCCCCGACCGCGCAGACGAGCGGTCTTCACCGCCCGGATCACCTCGGCCGGGGACATCGCCAGCGCCTTGCGGATCGCCTCCCCGCGGTTGGCCGGCGAAAAAATGATCGGCCCCTTCTGCCGGATGTTGTTGAGCACCATCGCGTGGATCAACTCGTGGGCGTTGTTGCCGTCGCCCAGGCGGTGAACCAGGCGATTGGGATCCAGATGGCGTTTGAGTTCGCGGACGATCCGGCGGGCGGCGTCGCTGGACAGCTCAGTGACCGGGACGTCGTTAATCAGGGCCGCCGGAGCCTGATCGGACATGCCGATGCAGGGCGTGTATTCCAGCGTGATGTTGCCATCCGGGGTGGTCTGCCCGACCTGGATGCCCAGCTCTTCCTCGAACGCTTTGGCCACTTCCTGGGCACCCTGCATCAGATCGACGACATCATTGCACAGCCGGATGACCACCTTGCCCTTGGGCTGGCTGGAGAGGAAGCTGTAGAAAGAGACCACGCTTTCCACTTCGATGCGGTGGACGTCGAGCTGCTTGGCGATCAGGTCCATCGCCCGGCTGGAAACGCAACCGAAGCGCTCCTGCACGGCCCGGAGGATGTCCAGCATCCGCCTCCGATCGCGTCCGCATGCCTGACAGATTTCCTCAACCGCCGACGCGAGGTTCTCGCTCATGTGAATCCTCGACGACTGAAGCCAGACCTTGCGGTCACCCGGGAGTTGTACCTAGCTGGTGACAACCCTCGCCTGGCGTTGCTCCCGCAACCAAGTCAGCCAGCGATCCAGGCCCAGCCCCGTCTTGGCCGACAACTCGATCAGCGGAGCACGCGCGTTAATCCGAGAAAGATCCTCATACACTCTTTGCCGCTGGAAGTCAAGCACGCCGATGAGATCCACTTTGGTCAACAGGATCGCATCTGCGGGTTGAAAGAGGGTCGGGTACTTGGCGACCTTGTCATCACCCTCCGGCACGCTCAACAGCGCGACCCGCAAGTGCTCACCCAGGTCGAACGCCGCCGGACAAACCATGTTCCCGACGTTCTCGATGAACAGGAAATCCAGGCCCTTCAGTTTCAGGCTGTCCAACCCGGCCGATACTTGCGCCGCGGTAAGGTGGCAGCCTGACCCGGTGTTAATCTGAGTAACTTGAGCGGCCATGCCAGCTAAGCGTTCCGCATCGCGCGTAGTTTGCAAATCTCCCACCAGAACCGCGCACGGCTGGGACGGGGTCAGGGCAGGAATGGTCTTCTCCAGCAACGAGGTCTTGCCGCTGCCCGGCGCGCTCATCAGGTTGATTGCCAGAACACCGACTGCGTCCAGCCGCCGCCGATTCTCACGCGCCACGGCATCGTTCGCCTGGAGCACATTCTCTATGACATTGATCTTCACGTCTGACACACCACCGACCTTAGTATGATCTCTCTACCCGCCAGCAAATCCACATCTGCTACCTGGCAGCGCGGGCACCGATAATCGTCGATTGCGGCCTCGAAACGCTCCCCACAGGTCCGACACTCGGCCACCAGACCCTGCTCGACGATGTTGAGCCGGGCCCCGGCCGCCACCGTCCCCTGACTGAGCGCCTCGAAGGCCAGTTGCAAAGCCTCGGGAACCACCTGCTGCGCTACGCCGCAATGCACTTCAACTTCCAGAACCCGCACGGCCTGGTGCTCGGCCGCGATCCGCAGCAACTGGTCCATCAGGTTGGCCGCCAGGGACATCTCATGCATGGGACGATGCTACATCCGAGCGCGCCGGCTCGCGGAGTCAACCAGATCGCCGCACCTCGGTAGCTTTGCGCATTGTCCGCGCGGGCTCGCTCTTGGTGTTCTGATCTGCGTTGGACCTTCGCGCGCGGTCACTCAGCAAATCCTGGGCAGCTCTTCTCCGTAGGGTCGCTGGACGATGCGTCGGCCGCCGATGCGGGTAACCAGTTCCACCAGAGGCGGCGACCGGTCGACGGTGCGTCCTATAAGGCTCGCGTCGCGGCCGAGCGGGTGATCGCGGCAGGCGGCCAGCACCCGTTGGGCATCCTGGGCCGCGACGACTATCACGCATTTGCCCTCGTTGGCGACGGTAAGCGGATCCAGGCCGAGCATTTCGGCCGCGTGACGGGCGGTCGACGAGATGGGGATACGCTGCTCTTCGATCTCGACTGTGAGGTTTCGGGCCTCACAGATGTCGGCCAGGACGCCCGCCAGGCCGCCGCGGGTCGGATCTCGCAGGAACTTCAGGTGGGCGCCGCAGTCCAGCAGTCGGGCGATCAGGCCGTTGAGTGGGGCGACGTCGCTGCGCAAGCTGGAGGCGAATTCGATTCCAGTGCGGACCGACATGACCGCCAACCCGTGTTCGGCGATCGGGCCGTTGATGATAATCGCGTCGCCGGGCTGAATTCGATCGATGCTGAGACGCAGGCCGGGACGTAGCCGCCCGATGCCGGCAGTGTTTATGAGCAATCCCTCCTGCGGCCCGCCCGAGGTGATCGCCTGCGGGCGGCGTTCGATCACTTTGGTGTCGCCGGTCACGATCTCGACCCCGGCCTGCCGGGCGGTCGCCGCGATCGAGGCCACAATCCGGTCGAGCATATTCAGGGGCAGCCCCTCTTCGAGGATCAACCCCAGACTGAGGGCCAGCGGCTGAGCGCCCATGACCGCCAAATCGTTGACTGTCCCGGCCACGGCCAGTCGGCCGATGTCGCCGCCGGGGAACTCCAGCGGCGTAACCACGTATGAATCGGTGGTGAACACCAGGCTGCCGGCGGGCCAGTCAAGTACGGCTCCGTCCGTTAGGGCGGCCAGCTTCTCGTTTCGCAGGGGTGGGAGCAGCCGCTCGCGGATCAGCCGGCCCATCAGCTCGCCGCCACCGCCGTGGGCAATCACGACGCGATCGTGTATATCAGACCCAACCACGCCGGCATTCATCCCGGCCTCCGGCCGACCGCGGCAGGTCGGTGATACTTGAACCACGCGGAACAAGTCCCCTCACTGCTGACCATGCAAGGGCCGATCGGGTTGAGCGGGGTGCATTCCATCCCGAACGCCGGACATTCCACCGGCTCGACCTTTCCGGTAATGACCTCCCCACAGCGGCATAGCGGATGGGCCTGATCCTCCCCCAGCCGGACCCCGAAACGTTCCAGGGCGTCAAATCGGCGGAAGGCGGGCGCCAGCTCGAGCCCGCTATCGGGGATCCGGCCTAGCTCACGCCAAGGGGTGTCCGCGACCACGAATACTCGAGCCAGCAGTCGCTGGGCTACGCGGTTTCCGGCATCGGTAACTACCCCACGGTACACATTTTCGACTGCCGGCCGACCCTCGACCACCTGTCGCACCAGGGCCACCAGCCCCAGCATGATCTGCACCGGCTCGAAGCCGGCAATCACCACCGGCCGGCGATACAGCTCGACGATCGGGCGATAGGCCGCAGCTCCGATAATCACGCTGACGTGCCCCGGAGCGAGGAACCCATCCAGCGGCACATCGCCGGCGGCCAACAACGCCTGCATGGCCGGCACCACCAGCTTGTGACACATCAAAACCGTGAAATTGTCGATCCGGTCCCGATCGGCTTCCAGGACGGTGGCGGCGGTGGCCGGGGCGGTGGTCTCGAAGCCCACGCCCAAGAATACCACCGTGCGAGCGGGGTTGGCCCGGGCCAGGTCCAAGGCCACCCGGGCCGAGTTCACCACCCGCACATCCGCGCCGCCGGCCCGGAGCTGCTCCAGACTCCCCGACCGACCTGGGACCCGCATCATGTCGCCGTAGGTCGCGAGAATGACCCCGGGCCGCCCGGCCAGTTCGATCGCGGCGTCGATGTGACGCTGAGCGGTCACGCATACCGGGCACCCGGGGCCACTCACCAACCTCATCTCCTCCGGGAGCAAAGAACGCAGGCCATGACGAAAGACCGACACCGTGTGGGTGCCGCAGACCTCCATGAGCTGAATGCGCCGACCTGCGGCCGCACACAGGTCCCGTAAAGTCGAGGCAAGCTGGTCGGCGCTGGTCTTCAAGAATTCGGGTTCCTTGACCGCGCCTGGTCCGCCCGGTCTGCCCCGCCGTCGACCTGATCTTCCAGGACCGCCCGAAGGTAGTCCCAGGTCTGGCGGGCTTCGGACTCATCCAGCCGCGTGATCGTGAAGCCGGCGTGGACCAGGACCCAGTCGCCAACCGCGGCCTCCGGCGTCAACACCCGGCTGGCTTTCAGCTTGTTGCCCTGGAGGTCGACGAGCACTTCGTCGCCGTTGCACTCGATAATCTTGCCGGGGACTGCCAAACACATGGCGTGTAGTCCACGCAGATCGGCTCAGCCCGCCCTGGAACCTTGCAAGGCACGGACCAAGTCGGGACCGGCATCATACCCTAACTGCCACCCCGCCACACCCCAGGGGCGGCGTCCAGGTGCCAGGACGAGCTGGGGAATATCCCGCAGGGCTGGGGGAAACCCCGTCGGCCGAAGCACCCGTCGTGGTCGGTTAGGACGAGCGCGCGACCTGGCACCAGGAGGCAGCACGCCGCCAACCCAGTTCGCGCGTGATTGTCGCCCCCAGCCCTCACCGTCCGCCGCAAGATGCGCTGGGCCGGCTGCCGATAACCATATATGGAGAATGCCCCATGCCCAAAACCGCTTTCATCACGGGCATCACCGGCCAAGACGGGTCCTACCTGACCGAGTTGCTGCTCGCCAAGGGGTACACCGTCTGGGGCATGATCCGTCGCTCATCGTCCTTCAATACCGGACGGATCGATCACCTGTACCAGGACCTGCATCAGGGGGATGGCCGGCTGCGATTGGTCTACGGGGACCTGACGGACGGGGGAGCTCTGGCCCGGATCCTCCATGAGATCCAGCCGGACGAGGTTTACAACCTCGGGGCCCAGAGTCATGTCCGGGTCAGCTTCGACCAGCCCGAGTACTCGGTGGATGTGGATGCTCTGGGCACACTGCGGCTGCTGGAAGCGATTCGGGGGTTGCCGCGTCGGCCGCGTTTTTATCAGGCCTCCAGCAGCGAGATGTTCGGCCAGGCGGCCGAGCGGCCGCAGAACGAGCGAACGCCGTTTCACCCGCGATCGCCCTACGCTTGCGCGAAGGTCTACGCCTATTGGCAAACGGTCAATTACCGGGAGGCTTACGGGTTGTTCGCCTGCAACGGGATTCTGTTCAACCATGAGTCCCCGCGACGGGGCGAGACGTTCGTGACCCGCAAGATCACCCGAGCCGCCACCCGCATCAAGCTGGGGCTACAAGACCGTCTCTACCTCGGCAACCTCGAGGCCCGGCGAGACTGGGGCTTTGCCGGAGATTATGTGGAGGCGATGTGGCGGATGATGCAACTGGATCGACCGGAAGATTTCGTGATCGCTACCGGCGAAAGCCATTCGGTGCGGGAATTCGCCGAGCGGGTCTTCCAATACCTGGGGCTCAACCCGTACCGGTATATCGAGGTCGATCCGCGCTACTTCCGCCCGGCCGAAGTGGACTGCCTGCAAGGCGACGCCCGCAAGGCCCGTAACCTGCTGAATTGGGCTCCAACCGTCAGCTTCGATGAACTGGTCGTGATGATGACCGAGGCTGACCTGGAGCTGGCCCGACGGGAGAAGCTGGTGAGCGAGCACCGCCGGCCGCGCGGACCAGCCGGCCCGCCGGCCGCTTACCTCCGACCCTCCGAGCGCCGGCCGCAGGCGGTGCCTGCTGCCGCCGCAACCGGCCAATCGGACAGCGCAATATAGCCTGCCCGACCGGCGCCACTCTCCACTTCCCGCGCGATCCCGACCGCTTTACACCCGCCGCCCAAGCCCCATAATCGGCCACCGCAAAGAGCGATCGGTGAGTACCGGCGGCAAGGGCCATGAGCGGCACGGTTGAACGGACCATCCACGAGGTCGATTTCTGCGGCCAAGTCGCGACGGCTGTAGCTGCGATGCACGCGCAGGACCCGAACTTCCCCTTCGCCGAAGCTCGGCTGGAAGGCTTTGGCACCGGGGCCGCTCGGCGAAGGCGGATGGACCTGCGGTTTTTCGAACCGGGCGGCCGGCTGGCCCTGTGCGGTGAAGTCAAGCTGCCCGGCACGCCCGAAGGCCGCTCGCCGTACGACGATGCCGTCTATCGGGACGCTGCACAGAAGGCTGACAGCGCGGCCGTCCGTTTCTTTTTCACGTGGAACGTCAACGTCTTCGTCCTGTGGGACCGCGCGCAATGGGATAAGCCCATCCTGGAACGCCGCGTCCGCGAATGGAAACTCGGGCGAACGCTGACCAGTCCCGAGGACGTGGCCCGCCCCGAGAACCTGGAATTCATCCGCACCCGCTTCCTGCCCGATCTGCTGCGCGACCTGGCCGACATCTACACCGGCCGGCGGCGCGACTGGACGATGCCGGCGGACGACATCTTCATCCGCTCGCTGGAAAGCCACCTGGATTGGCCGGTTCAGCTTGCGACGGCGTACCTGATCGACCGCACCGACCGCAACAGGACGTTCGACGCCCGAGTCCAGCAGTGGCTTGCCGACCAAGACTGGATCTTCATTCGTAACGACCCGGACGAGTGGCGGGCCGTTCTCAACAACATGGCCAAGACGCTCGCCTACGTGTGGGCGAACCGGCTCATCTTCTACAAGGCGCTGCGCACCCGGTTCACGGACCTTCCCCGGCTGGAGCTGAGGCGCACCGTCAAGACGCCGGCCGACGCGGCGAGGGTGTTCGACCACTACTTCCAGATGGCGGTACGGCGCAGCGGAGACTACGAGCCGCTGCTGTTTCCCAGCGCCGAAGACTGGGCATCGGCAATTGTCTTCGAACCCCCGGGCGCCCTGGACGCGTGGCGCGGGCTGCTGCGTGGCATCGAATCCGTGGATTTCCGCGCCGTGCCGTCCGACGTTGTGGGCCGCATCTTCCAAAAGCTCATCGGGCCGGAAGAACGGCACCGCTACGGCCAGCATTTCACGGCCGACGACGTGGTGGACCTGATAAACGCGTTCTGCATCCGCGACGGCGCGGCCCGCGTGCTTGACCCGGCGTGCGGCTCGGGGAGCTTTCTGGTCCGCGCCTATTATCGCAAACGCTACCTGGATCCCACACGCAGGCACCTGGACCTGCTTGCTGACCTGTTCGGCTGCGACATTGCCCTCTATCCGGCGCACCTTGCCACGTTGAACTTGGCCGCCCGCGAGATCAACGACGAAGCGAACTACCCGCGCATCGTCCGGCGCGATTTCTTCGACACGTGCATTGCCATGAACGGTAACGGGGGTGAGAGGCCGCGACCGTTTTGTACGCTTCCTGCCATGCAAGGAGGCACGGTAGGCGTCGACCTGCCAAAGCTCGACGCCGTGGTCGGCAATCCGCCCTACGTCCGGCAAGAGAAGATCGACAAGGCGGACAAGGCCCGTTACGCCGCGCTCGTGACCCAGGCGTGGCCGGATCTGAAGCTGTCCGGCCGGGCGGACCTGCATTGCTACTTCTGGCCCGTGGCGACGAAGCTGCTCAAGGCCGACGGCTATTTCGGCTTCCTGACCAGCTCATCGTGGCTGGACGTGGAATACGGCTTCGCCCTGCAAGGCTGGACTCTGCGCCACTTTAAGCTCTTGGCGGTCATGGAAAGCAACGCGGAGCCGTGGTTCCCCGACGCGCGCGTCAAGACCACCATCACAATCCCGCAACGCTGTGACGATGAAGCCGAGCGCATGGCGAACCTGGTTCGCTTCGTCCGCTTCGACAAGCCGCTGCGCGAGATCATCCGCGTACCCGGCGCCGGCGACGAGGGCGAGCGGCAACAGGCGCTCGAACGGCTGCGTGACCGCATCTTCGCCGCTGCGGCTGATGAGGAAGACGACGCGCTCCGGATCATCGTCAAGCGGCAACGGGACTTGTGGGCCGACGGCGTGCGGGCCGGCTCGATCCTGCGCGACGTGTCGCCCGGCGAAGCCGACGCGGAAGACGCCGACGAAGACGGTGAAGGGGCGGACGGCGAAGGCAACGGCGAGCCCAAGACGCACTTCGATTTTGCTGCGGGTGAGTACGTGGCCGGCAAGTGGGGGCGCTACGTTCGTGCGCCGGACTTCTATTTCGACATCATGCGCCGTTTCGGCCGCCGCTTCGTCCCGCTGGGCGAAATCGCCAACGTGCGATTCGGCGTCAAAACCGGCTGCGACGCTTTTTTCATGCCCCGCGACGTGACGGATGAACTTCTGCGCGAATGCGCGACCGATGCGGCGTTCAAACGTCGGGCTGGCGGCGCGCCGCGGAAGGACGTGGAGGCGGGTAAGCTGCGCATTATTCAAGCGGGTGACGGCAGTATTCACGCGATTGAAGCCCAATACCTGGCTCCCGAACTTCATTCGCCGATGCTGGTTGATCGTCCAACGGTGCGGGCGAAGGACCTGGACCGCGTAATCCTTCTGGTCGGCCAGCCGATGAAGGACCTGCGCGGGACGTGGGTTCACAAGTACCTGAAGTACGGCGAACAGGCTACATTCGCTTCGAAGAAATCGAAGGCCGTACCGGTCCCCCAGCGTTCGACGTGCGCGGCGCGCGACCCGTGGTACGACCTGACCAAGCTCGTCAAACCCGGCTTCGCCTTCTGGCCGATGGCGCAGCAGTACCGTCACATCATACCGGCAAACCCGGAACGGTTGATTTGCAACAAGCGATTCTTCGATGTGGCGAGTGATTCGCTTTGTCGGCGGGAATGCGACGCGCTCGTGGCGATCCTCAATTCAACTCTCGTGGGCTTATGGAAGAACTTCTACGGCCGTTACACGGGCACTGAGGGGTCGCTTGACACCGAAGTCATTGACGCGCGCATGATCGAACTGCCGGACCCGCGCGGCATCGACGCCGAGTTGGCCAGGCGGCTGGCCGACGCAATGCGGTCGATGAGCCGGCGGACGGTCGGCCGCCTGGTCGAAGAACAGCTCATGGACTGCCATTCGCCGGAGCGCGCCCGGCGCATCGCCGCGGGGCCGCTCGTGCTGTCGGAAGAATTGCGCCAGGACGATCGGCGCCAACTGGACGATGCCGTCTTCGAATTGCTCGGCGTGAGCAACGCGGCCGAGCGGGCGCAGCTTGTGCAACGCCTGCATGAGGCCACAGCGCTGCACTTCCGTCAGATCCGCGTGGTCGAAATCGAGAAGCAGGAGCAGCGCAGTCGCACCGGCGGCCGACGGTTCACCGTTGAGGAACTGGCGGCCGACGCCTGGGACGCCGCCGAGCTACCCGATCTGACGCCGCTGGCCGAATGGGTCGGCAAGGAAGCCGAGCGCATCACGGCGTCGGCCGGGGCCGCTGCGGTTCAGGCTGTCAACATCCCCGAAGAGCGCCCCGCGGAACTGTCGCCTTCGCCCATGTTCGACCCGAACACGGTTTATTTCGGTCGGCGGGCCGGCGGTAAGGGTGCCGGGGCCGGTAGGGGGCGCGTCGGCCATGCCCAGTCTGGGGTCGGCCGGACCGGCAGCGCTGGGACGCAGGTGGACTGCACATCGAAGGGACAGGCCCAGCTCATCATTCGCTTGGCGAACGTCGGCCTATCCGGCTGGGTGAACGTGCCGGCGGAAGAAACGGCGTGCCTGGAACTGCTGCGAGCGGTCGATGCCCGCTTGCACGCGGCGAGGAAGCGATTTGACGAACTCGCCGAAAGCCGCACCAGCGACCCACGCCTGCAAGCCCAGATTGTGGAGCAGCTTATGCGCTGGTTCACCCGGGGGCGGTTCAGCAGTGGCACGAGCCGCGACGAGCCGTTGCCCAACGCCGGGGACGCCGAGGAAAGCACCGATGAGTCGCTATGATCGCACCAACCGCAGCCGATCGGGGATCGAAAACTTGGTTCGACCCTCATAGCGACTGGTATATAAACCACAGGCAGGCCAGTACACGCCGCCTGCCCCGGACCGCGACCGGCCGTTGGTGCAGTGGATGCTGGCAATGGTTAGCCGGCATCCGCGGTACGGGTATCGCCGGATCACTGCGGCAGACCGGCTGGCCGCGGCGGTCCGGGGTCAGACCTGAGAAGTAAGGCCGCACAATGTCGTTGGGGGACATTGCGGTCGTGGCCAACGGCGAGGGCTGCGCCCGTGGGAGTATCGTTGTGCTGCGCATGCCCGCCAGACTTGGGGGTCTCGGGGGCACCCGACGAACGAAGAACTCAGGGAGCCTACGGGCATGGGCTTCTGTCGCGCAGAGGATGTCTCATCACGACGATAGACGAAAAGACGGGGTACGCCACACGCACACGATACACGTCGAAACGCTGCCCATCCCAACCGAGTCGATCAAATACGTACTGGGCCAGCTCCACGTACCGCGGGACATCCGGCGTACCGACGACCCCCGCCCCCTTTCCAAGGTAGTCCACGGACCCATTGATCGGAAGTCGCGGGGGTTCGCGACCACCGGCCGGGTAGTCCGGTCCGCCCGGAAGGTCGCCGTAAACGATTAGTTCTGGCTTGAGCGGACCGAACATATCCTCATGCACGAACAGGTCGTTGATCAGCACTTCACAGGGGGTGCGGACCAAGGCGAAGTACTCATTGTGGCGATTATGCTCGTCACAGAAGTAGGAGGCGGCGTTGCGTACAACATCGGCCATCACACAAGTGACAGCGCCCGTGCTTCCAACCGGCCCTTCGACCAGTTCATGCTCGACATACCCGTCGGTCCTCTCGATCCGCCGACATTCGGGCAGCGGTTTCGTGCAGAACTCCGTCAGGAAGGGGACCGCGAGCGTGCCGCCCGCCGCTGCGTCGCCGAGCGCCTCAACCGGGACGCGCTCCGGGACCCGGCGCAGCACGCCGTCCATGTCGATACACCGTGCCCGCGCGATGACCCAGGGGACGTTGGGGCGAATCCGTCGGAACGCGATTAGGCCGCGTACCGTTGCTCCATCCGTCATTCCGTATTCGGTGCCAGGTTGCAGGAAGTGGGCCAGCAGCATGGTCTTGGCCTGAACACCCCAGACATAGCTGTTGCCTCGAAAGGCCTCCCGCCGATGCGTCAGGTCGATCTCGTCGGCACCGTTGCTGGTCCGGCCGCTGACCATCAGGTCGAACGTCGAAAGATCGCCGGCGTGCAGCCTGACCACCCGCTCAAAGTCCTCGGCCGCCTCCGACACGGACTGGATCAGGTTGGGGGCGACGCCATGCCGCGCGGCGGCGCGAAGAAGCTTCTGCATCGCGCGACGGCCGGGGACGTACCGTGCGCCAGCCAGAAGGTCGACGGCACCGACGATCTGGAAGAGGGACCAGCTAAGCTTGGCGTCGATGCCCAACGCCCGCTGTAGCTCAATTGGCTTGGAAACTCCGCCGGGAATCCCGCCGATCAACGCGCCAAGCGCGCCGCGCATCTTCCGCAGGGCATCGACGGCGTGAGCTTCGAAGGAAGCAACCTTCAGGTTTGATGTATCTGCTTGCAACATTATAGGACGGATACCTCTCTGCCTAAAGATTTTACCATGCCGAGGAACCGGCGTCCAATTGGCAAAGTAAATTTTCCTGACGGCTTTCGCGAAAGATTTCACAAAAATAGTTGACACGCCCCCTTGCGGACCGTTATCCTCGCCTGGTGTAGTGCCGACATGTTCTCCGCGGCAGGCGTGGCCGCGGGCGGCAGCGGAGCCGGCTCGGGGACCTCGCCGGCGGAGGCGCCGGTTGGACGGAGGCGAATCAGACATGTGTACGAGGATAATTCTGAGATGTGCCGCTAGGCCGGAAGCGTTTTCCGCTCGATATCTTTTGCCGGCGGTTTCTTCTCCTGCACTCATCGTCGCCCTGGCGCTGCCGCTTGTTGCGCAGACTCCGACCCGCGACCGCGCGGCCCTACTCGATGTGCCGCCGGCGGGGACGGCGTTTTTATCGGGCGGTGGCGGTGCGGCCAGGTCGGGTGCCGGCACACGGACCGGTTGGCCGGTCAATCTGCACCTGAACAACGCGGGGTATTCCTATACGCCGACGCTGTACGACATCGACCGGGACGGGGCGGCGGAAATCTTCGTGACGGGCGGGTACACATTCGGCCTGCGAGGTGACGGATCGTTTCTGCCCGGCTGGCCCACTACCGAGATGTACGCCATGGGCTACGGCACGAATGCTTGTTTGCCCGGACCTTCGGTCGCGGATTTCGACGGCGACGGCACAGCAGACGTGCTGTGGATGCTGCGGGACTGGTACTACCAGACGCTCCGCATGTGGACCTTCAACGGACGCAAGCTGGATGGCACCAACCTGCTGAGCTTCCCTCAAGAGGCGCCGGATGGCGGCGGCAATGCGCTCTTTTCGCCCTTCGTCCTGGGGGACGTCAACGGAGACGGGCACCTAGAGGCGTGGGGTTTCCACACGGTCGGGAACACGTTTGATTACAACCGGATTTCCGCGTACGACCATACTGGCGTCCGGCAGTTCACGATTCACCTGCCCGACACCGAGAGTGTCCAGGGCCTGCACTTCGGCGACATCGACGGCAACGGCCAGCGCGAGATGTTCGCCCTCGCGTGGCAAGCGCCCTCTTTCATCCTACATGTCTTCAACCCGGACGGCAGCGAACAGGCCGGCTATCCGCGCCCGGTGCAGACCTTCACCGACTCGGGATACTTGATGGACGGCGCGCCCGTCCCGGTGGATCTGGATGGCGACGGCGACCTGGAGCTGCTCTTCGGGTATTGGAACTTTAGCCTGATCTCGTTCGCGCTGGCCCGGCACCACGACGGCTCGGCGGTAGACGGCTTCCCCATCATGGTCAACACGGGCAGCCAGCTCTACTCACTGGGCCTCGGCGACGTAACCGGCGACGGCCTACCCGAACTCATCGCGCTGGATAATTACCTGTTTGGTGGCGACCGCATCAACGTTTTCGACCTTGCCACGCACACGTCCCTGCCTGGCTTTTCCGTCGAACTGCCTGTCTGGCTCCACGCCTTCCCCGCCGTGGCGGACGTCGACGGCGATGGCCAGCAGGACATCCTGGTATCCGCCGACGAGGGGCTGATCTACGCGGTCAGCGGCGCCGGTCAGGTACTGCCGGGCTTTCCGAAGCAGTTGAGCGGCAGTGGGACTTCGGGTGTCGCCGTGGGCGACATCGACGGTGATGGACTCTTCGAAATCGTTGCGTCGAGTTGGAACGGCTTCGTGCACGCCTGGGACACGCCGGCGCCGGCCCGCGGCGATCTGGCCGATCGGCCGAGCTACGGCATCAACGCGCGCAACACGGGCGTGTTCGGGGACCGTCAGTGCTCGGAACTCGGCACCGTGTGGTTGGACCGCGCGGCATACAACTGCGCGAGCACGGCCACGATCCGCGTGCTCGATTGTGGGCTGAACCTGGACCCCACCGTTCGTGAGACAACCAACGTCGTAATCGTCTCCACCACCGACCCGGTTGGTCTTGCCGTTACCCTGACAGAGAACACTCCCGACTCGGCGTGCTTCGTCTGCTCGGTCCAGCTTCGCGCCACGGGGGAGCCCGGCACGCTCCTCGTCAGCGACGGCGACCTGGTTACCGCCACTTACGTCGATGCGGACAACGGCATCGGTGGCTACAACGTCGTTCTTACGGACCAGGCGCTTGTCGATTGCCAGCCCGCGCTCATCTCCAATGTGCAGGTTACGGACCTCTACGGTACCGGCGCAACCGTGACGTTTGCGACCTCGGAGCCCGCCCTGGGCCGCGTCCGCTTTGGTCCTGCGTGCGGTAACCTCGACCGTGTCGCCAGCGCCGCCGGCCTCGTCACCGAGCACACAATCCTGCTGACCGGCCTTACGCCAGAATACACGTACTACTTCGCGGTCGAGGCGGAGGACGCCGGCGCGAATATCACCATCGATGACAGCGGCGGCGTCTGCTACACGTTCGTGACTCCCCCCGCACCGGACTATTTCACCGAGCTGTTCACCACGCCGCCGGACGTGGCATACACCAGCTTCACGCTCCGCCCTGATACCTCGCTCAGTCAGTACGCGGCCTGCAAGTCCGTGATCGACGCCCTGCCGACCGATCCCACCGGCGGCAACCCATTGACGCTGGAGGACGACGACTTCGCGCAAATCACGCTGACGATGCCCGTCGCGTTGTACGGCATCAGCTATGACACAATCTTCATCGGCAGCAACGGCTACATCACGTTTGGTGACGGCGATACGGAGTGGACCGAGTCACTCGCCGCCCACTTCAACATGCCGCGCATCTCCGCGCTCTTCGAAGACCTCAACCCGGTGCAGGGTGGGACCGTGTCGTGGAAGGAGCTGACCGACCGCGTGGCCGTGACCTGGGACGGCGTCCCGGAGTGGGGCGCGCTGCCCAATACGTTCCAGATCGAGTTGTTCCATGATGGCACGATCACCCTCAGCTACCTTGAGGTCGGCTCCACCCACTGCTTGGCAGGCTTGTCCAACGGGCAGGGCGTCCCGCCGGACTTCCTCATGACGGACCTGACCGGCCTGGGGCCGTGCTTTAAAGCAGGCGACCTCAACTGCGACGGCGCCGTCAACTTCGGCGACGTCAACCCCTTCGTACTTATCCTGACCGATTTCGCAGCCTGGCAACAGTCGTACCCGGGCTGCCCGTGGCAAAACGGCGACATCAATGGCAACGGCACGGTCGGCTTCGAGGACATCAACCCCTTCGTCGCGTTGCTCAGCGGCGGCAGGTAACGGAGGCGCTCGGTCCGCAGCCGGCGTGGCGCGATGATTCCAAACCGCCGGTGCACACTGGTGCAGGCTGCCGCCGGGAGGCAGTGCCAACGCGAATTGCACGAAGGCGCTTGGGCGCCCTGGGTCTCCTCTGCGGAAAGTGATTCGCATGGCTGCTTCCGCCCGGCGGCGGACCGCACCCGACCTGCCAGTCGCAACTTCGGACACCCCGCGCCCGGGAGACGGTTAAGGACTTGGCCGAGACACTCTTGTCAGGTGGGCGGTGCCGGGCTGGGGCCCGCGCCGAGTCACGGCGGAGCTGCGGGCGAACTGTGTCGAGCAGAACTCGACCAGCCAGCCGTCCTGTCGCAACAACGCCGTGATCCGACGGTAGCCGTAACGCGGATGTGACCGGACCAGCTCCAACATCCGTTGCACCAGCGGCCGGTCTCGGTCCGGGGCCCGCGGCCTGTACCGCTGGGTGGACCGCGGCTGACCGAGCACGCGACACGCCCGACGCTGCGCGACCTCGAACTCCTTCCTGCACGTGAGCGACGGCCGCACGGCGCCGCGTCGGCTCAGTATTTTCCCCGCAAGGCTTCCTTCAGGATGGCCTGGTCGAGGGCCTGCTCGGCCACCAGCTTCTTGAGCCGGGCGTTCTCGCGCTCCAGCTCCTTCAGGCGGCGGGCCTCGTTGGCCTTCAGGCCGCCGTACTGGTTCCGCCAACGGTGGAAGGTCGCCTCGGCCACGCCCAGCTTCTGGCAAATGGCGGCGATCGGCTGGCCGGCGGCCAGCTCGGCGTCGGCCTGCCGGAGCTTGCGAACGATCTGCTCGGCGGTATGACGTCTGCGTTTCATCGAGAGTCGCCTTTGCCGGCCGCGGCCACGCCGCAGCCGGGCAATGAACCTTCAGAACGCCTTCCATGAGTGTACCGTTGTCAAGCCCGGACGGTTAGGACGGTCGATGGCCAGCCTTTCATCCGTACTCACTCGGCTCGCGGGGATGATCCGCGGCCTGGGGCACATGAGATTGGTTCGTGGACCGGCCCGTTCCGCATTCTCGGCCTGCGGCTGCCATTGGCGACCTGCACGCGATGCGTCAGACGCTGCACCTGAGCCGCCAACCACTGCTGCGGCGCCCCACCTCAAAGGCTACAGGACAGCGACCGTCGAGCGGCGTGAGCGCCCTTCGGCCGCCAGGGATGCAAAAACCAGCACGTCGTTGACGCCTGATGAGCATCCCCGCCAACATGGACCATTGTGTGCTCTCCTGGCGAGCTAGCCAAACCCGAACCAAAACATGGGGATCTATTATCCCGTCCGGGAAACACGCTTCTGGATCGGATTTTGGGAAGCAGGACAGTGCCGGTAGGAGGGAGGAAGCATACCAGCGGAACAGCCCGGGCCTTTTTCCCTCCCGTGTGCAGCAGGGCCTCCAGGTGTCGGCCATCGGCCAACAGTGCCGTCTGGTTCCAGGCGCGCCACAGTCTTGAGCGCCACCACCGGCGGCTGCGGCTGGTTCGGATCAGCCGACGTTCCCGCCTGCTCGGGGTCCAGCGGCTGCTGCGGATCGTCGGGCTGCGCCCGCCCACGCTCCACGTCGAACAACTTGTAATCCGCCCACGGCTGCTGGCCCAGATAATCCGTCCAGGTCGAGTCGATCTCAACCCAGTTCGGCGGCCACTGGCCGTTATCGTTCGGGTC
>CAYZXK010000071.1:0-8175 GCA_964482395.1 uncultured Planctomycetales bacterium
ACCTACTGCTCACCTCAATCGCCTCGATCTCGCTGATCGTAGGCGGAGTCGGCATCATGAACATCATGCTGGTCTCGGTGACCGAGCGGACCAGGGAAATCGGGCTGCGGATGGCGATCGGAGCCAACTCGACGCACATTCTGGGGCAGTTTCTGTGCGAGGCGGTGGTGCTGTGTGCCGTCGGGGGGCTGATCGGCTTTGTTGCCGGCTGGGGCGTTGCCCGGCTGGTGTCCGCCCGCCTGGGATGGGAGACCGAGGTATCCTATTGGATGGCCGGGGTGGCGATCGGCTTCGCCACCGCGGTAGGGTTGTTCTTCGGCTTTTACCCGGCCTGGCGGGCCAGTCGGCTGGATCCCATCCAGGCCCTGCGCTACGAATAGGGCCGTTGCCGGGCGGAACCGGCAAGCCCGGTTCCGGCCAAGGGCGATGTCCGCGGGGCCGGTTCTCCCGGCTATACTGTTCGACGTGTCTCGCCGCGTAATCATCCTGGGTTCGACCGGCTCGATCGGACGCTCCGCACTGGAGGTGGCGGCCGCGCTGCGCGAGGAAGTCACCGTGGTCGGCCTGGCCGCCCGACGCAACTGGCAACTGCTGGCCGAGCAGGCGGTGCGGTTCCGGGTCGGGGCGGTGGCGATCGCAGAGGAGGCCCACTACGACAACCTGCGGCGCATTCTGCCAACCGGCACCCGGCTGCTGGCCGGTCCGGACGGGCTGGTGGAGCTGGTGCGGACCTGCGATGCGGACTTCGTGCTGGCGGCCGTCGTTGGCGCCGATGGGCTGCCGGCAACGCTGGCTGCGGTGGATCGCGGCCTGGATGTCGGGCTGGCCAACAAGGAGTCGCTGGTCATCGCCGGTTCGCTGCTGATGCCGCTGGCCGCCCAGCGCGGCGGAGCGGTCATCCCGGTCGACAGCGAGCACTCGGCCGTATTCCAGGCCCTGCATGCCGGACGGCGAGAAGAGGTACGCCGCATTCACCTGACCGCCTCGGGCGGCCCTTTCTGGCAGTGGTCGGCCGAGCAGATCGAACGGGCCACCCTGGCCGACGCGCTGAACCATCCCACCTGGTCGATGGGCCCCAAGATCACCATCGACAGCGCCACGATGATGAACAAGGCTCTGGAGATCATCGAGGCCCAGTGGCTTTTCGGGTTGGCGCCCGAGCAGATCGAAGTCCTGATCCACCCCGAGTCCATCGTGCACTCCATGGTGGAATTCCGGGACGGCTCGATCATCGCGCAGCTCGGCCGGCCGGACATGAAGACGCCGATCCAGTATGCCATGACCTACCCACGGCGCCTTTCGGGAATCGTGGAGCCGCTGGACTGGCGGCAGGTGCGCGGCTTGCACTTCGAGCCCCCGGATTTCGAGCGGTTTCCGGCCCTGCGGCTGGGTTATCAGGCAGCCCGACAGGGCGGATGCAGCGGCGCCGTTCTGAATGCCGCCAACGAAGCCGCGGTGGCCCGTTTCCAGGCCGGTCAGATACCCTTTGGCGGGATCGTCCGGGTCGCGGAGCAGGTCTGGCGTCGCCAGCCGGCGGTGGCCCGGCCCGGCCTGCAAGACATTCTGGCGGCCGACGCCTGGGCCCGCCGGGAGGTGGAGCGATGCCTGGGATGCTGATCGGAGAGTTGGACAACACGGTGGCGCCCGGCCAGACGCTATTGCAGTGGCTGCTGAGCGGCTACCTATTCCTGAAGGTCCTGATCGGCTTCTCCATCATCATCTTCGTTCACGAACTCGGGCACTTCCTGACCGCCAAGTGGATGGGCATCCGGGTCGATCGCTTCGCGATCGGCTTTTTCCAGCGGGTCTGCGGCTACCGCCGGGGCGAAGGCTTCACCTTCGGTCGCCGACCGGATTACAAGCCCGAAGAACTGGCCGCCAAAGGTTACGGCGAGACCGACTACTGCCTGAACCTGCTCCCGTTCGGGGGCTACGTGAAAATGCTGGGCGAAGACGACGTACTCATCAACGACGCCACCGGAGAGGTGAAAACCACCACCGACCCCCGGGCCTTCACCAACCAGCCGGTAGGACGTCGAATGCTGGTCGTCTCGGCCGGCGTAATCTTCAACCTCCTTTTCGCGCTCGTGGTATACAGCCTGGTGTTCTTAGGTCCGGGTACCCGAAAGGTCGCGCCGGTGATCGGTCGGGTGGAGGCCGGCAGCCCGGCCGCTAATGCGGGCCTCCTGCCCGGCGACCGAGTCTTGGAGATCAACGGGTCCCACGTCGACTCATTCGACGACATCCTTCTCGCAAGCATGCTGTCCCGGGGACCTCTGCGTCTGCGGGTGCAGCGCGGGGGCGCAGCGCTGGACAAAGAGCTGGCGGTGGACCTGGGTTCGACCGAAGCTGGCAAGTACCCCACCGGCGGCCTGGTCTGGACGGTCACCACCACCGTGTCCGAGGGCATCCTCTCCGCCCGCGATCCCCAGGGCCTAATGCCCGGCGACCAGGTCACGCACGCCAACGGCCGACCGGTCAGCAGCCTGCTGGAGGTCGTAGCCGCATTCGAGGCTTGCGGCGGCCGCCCGGTGGAACTTACCGTGCAGCGGCCCGATCCGAAGCAACCCCAGAACCGGCAGACCATCAAGCTGGTGCAGCGACCGGTGCTGGCAATCGGCCCGGCGCCGGCTGCCGAGGGCGAAGTGTCGGCGACACCTGAGAACCGACACCTGCTGGGCCTGCTGCGCCGACCAGTGGTGCAGGAGGTAATTCGCGGTGGCCCGGCCCAAGCCGCTGGCTTCCAGGCCGGCGACGTGATTTGCCAGTGGGGTACGGTACTCAACCCGCTGTACCGGGATATCAGCCGCAGCACGGAGTCCGCCCCGGCAACGCCCATCCCAGTGGTGGTCGAGCGGGAGGGACGGACGGTCCAGCTCACGGTGACGCCGAAGCGACCGTTCAGTCTGCTGCGGTCGCGTCCCCCCCGGGTGGGGCTGGCCTTTGGCGAGGAGGACATGCGGCCGGTCGTCGCGGACGTGGTACCCGGCACGCCGGCCGAGGAACTGAATCTGCCCCGGGGGGCCATGATCCTGGCGGTCAACGGCCAGCCGGTGGAAACCTGGTTTGACGTTTTCGAAGCCCTGAAGGCCGCGGCCGGGGGCGTGGTCAGCATCCGCTATCGCAGCGGCCAGGAAGAGGCCGTCGGACAGATGCGGGTGCCCGCCAGCGTGGTGGACGCCCTCAACCTCCCGCCGACCGCCAGAATCCACTCCATCGACGGCCAGGATCGAATAACCCTTCCGGGCGGTAAGACGGTCATGCTGCCCTCGCCGCTGGCGGTCCGCAAACTCCTGGAAAAGAACCTCGGTCGCACCGTGACGGTCGAGTATTCCAGCAGCCTGCTGGACCCGACCATCCAAGTCGGCTCGTTCGCCGTAAGCAGCGACAACCTCGACCCGTGGCAACTGCGAGTCGTTTACCAGTACGACCTCGAGCCGTACTACACGCGGCTGAGCACGATCGTCAACGCGGGCGGCAACCCGCTCCGGGCCTTGGCAATGGGAGCCCGCCAGACCGGACAGGACCTGTGGAGCGTTTATCGTATCCTTCGGGGACTGCTCTCTCCCCGCGGGCGGGTGGGAATACGGGACGTTTCCGGCCCGGTCGGCATCTTCGGGCACGCAATCCGCCAGGCTGAGTCCGGGCTGTCTAACCTGATGTTCTTCCTGGCCTACATCTCAGCCAACCTGGCCGTGATCAACTTCATACCGCTGCCCGTGGTGGATGGAGGACTGATGCTGTTTCTGCTGCTGGAGAAGATCCGCGGCAAACCGCTGGGCCTCAAAGTCCAGATGATCACGACCATCGTTGGCCTGAGCCTGATCGTACTCTGCTTTGTGCTGGTGACTTTTCAGGACATCGTCAAGCTGTGGGGCGGAAACCTGTGAACCGGGCCGACCGCTTGCGGCCTTCCGGTTACCGACCGGGCAGGTCACGCACCCCGGGGAACCTGGACCGTACCTGGGATCGGGTGGCCGACTGGTATGACAAGCTGGTCGGCGATAAAGGCTCGGACTACCACCAGCAGGTGGTCCTGCCGGCCACTCTGCGCCTGCTGGATCCGCAGCCGGGCCAGCGAATTCTGGATCTCTGCTGCGGACAGGGCGTGCTGGCGCGGGCTTTGCTGGAATATGACCCCGGGCTGGTGGTGGCGGTGGACGCCAGTCCGCGGCTGATCGCCGCCGCCCGAGCCCGCGGCCCGCGCGACCGGCGGGTTCGCTACCTGGTCGGGGACGCCCGCCGGCTCGATCATCTGGCCGACGGAACTTTCGACGCCGCCGCCTGCATCCTCGCGGTCCAGGATACCGAAGGTATGCCGGAATTACTGAGCACCCTGGGGCGGGCCCTGCGCCCGGGCGGATGTGCCGTGGTCATCATGATGCATCCCTGCTTCCGCATCCCACGGCAGTCCCAATGGGGATGGGATGAGTCCAAACGCATTCAGTACCGGCGCCTGGACCGCTACACCACCCCGATGCAGATCCCCATCCAGACCCACCCCGGCCGCGACCCCGCTCGGCACACCATCTTTTACCACCGACCGCTGGCCGATTACCTCAACGCGCTGGGCCAGGCCGCGCTGGCAGTGGTAGCCTGCGAAGAACTGCTGACTCATCGGCGGCCCGAGCCGGGCGGCCGCAGCCGGGCCGAGAGCCGCGCGGCACAGGAGTTCCCCATCTTCCTGGCCCTGAAAGCCGTTAAACTCCCCTCGCAGGAGACCAAGAACTGATGCCCGCCTGGAATGCCGACTCGATCCTCACGCTGGCCAGAGGGTTCATGGAAAGCCGGATTCTGTTGACCGCAGCCGAGCTGGACCTGTTCAGCCTGCTGGCTTCTTCGCCCCTCACGGTCCAAGAGATCGCCGGCCGGCTGAAAGCGGAACCCCGGGCTCTGACCATCCTGCTGGATGCCCTGGCCGGAATGCAACTGCTGAGCAAGTCAGAGGGGCGATATTACTGCCCGCCGGAGCTGGCGGCCCATCTGGCGGCGGACATGCCGGAGTCGGTCCTGCCCATGGTGCTACACGCGGCGGGGCTGTGGAGGCGGTGGGGCGAACTGACCGGGATCGTGCGCGGACAGGCTGACGCCCGAGCCCGGGCCCAGACTCCCCAAACTGAAGCTGGTCAAAAAGCGTTCATCGGAGCCATGCACGTGGTGGGTCGGGCGGCCGCCCCGGCCATCCTCGCCGCCATCCAACCTGGCCGGGCCCGGCGGCTCCTGGATGTCGGCGGAGCGTCCGGCACCTACACGCTGGCCTTCCTCCAAGCCTGCCCACAAATGCAGGCCACCCTGTTCGACCTGCCGCCGGTCATCGAAATGGCCCGCGCCCGGCTGGCTCAGGCCGGGGTACTGGAACGAGTGAAACTGGTGGCGGGCAACTTCGAGCAGGACGAGCTGCCCCCCGGCCACGACCTGGCTTTGCTCTCGGCGATCATCCACCAGAACAGCCCGGAACAGAACCTGGACTTGTACCGGAAAGTCTGGCGGGCGCTGGATCCCGGCGGCCGCTTGATCATCCGCGACCACGTCATGAATCCCGATCGGAGCGGGCCGCGGGCCGCAGCCGTGTTCGCAGTCAATATGCTCACCGGCACCGCCGGCGGCAACGTCTACACCTTCGAGGAAGTACGAAGCGGCCTGAGCCAGGCCGGTTTCGAGCGGATCCGACTCATCCAACCCAGCGGCGAGCTGATGAACGGGCTGATCGAAGCCTACAAGCCGGGCGGCTGAGCCGACCGCCGACCGGTCATCGCCGCGGGCGGCCGGGGCCGCAACTCCACCAGAGGGAAACCGCGGTCGGATAAAGCGTATTGAGTCGCGCCAGGGCCCGGCGGGCCTGTTCGGCCGTCCACGGCGGGCGAGAGCGAATCTTGTCGACCAGGAACCCGGCCTCGATGAAGGCCGGATTGGACAATCGCAGGGTTCGGACTGAGCGATCGGTTGCCAAATGCACCAGGACCGTGCTCTGAGTCGCCAGGCACTGGAGCGTCCGAATGCCGGATACCGTGCGGGCGTCGATCTGACAGTCGTAAGTGCTGGCATCACTCCGGGCTAGCCGCAGGAGCAATGCCACCAGCGGCACGTTCTCAAGCTCCCAGGTGCCCCAGCGCAGCTCGGCCGGGCAGTTGATCGGATACTTCTTTAGCCCCCACCTGGTCAGTCGCAGGAACAGCTCGACCTGGCTATAGTGCGTGACCGGAAGCAATGACTCCGGAGGCGCGTCGATGACCGCCTGCGGTATTCGAACCAGCCCCATGCACGCTGCCCGTAAAAGTGGGCCGCCGGATCCCCGCGCGCCAGATGCCTATCGGACGGCAGGTCCTCGGAACCAGGCCGGACGGCTGAGCCGGGCGCCTATCGGCTCGCGCTCAGCTTCTCCTCTACGCTGCGGACTTTGTCATCCATGGTCTGGGCACGGTCGGTGCGGGTCCCCAGCCGAAGGGTGGTCGACACCCGCGGGGCGCCCATGCTGTGAACCACCTCATGGCAGCGCTTGACCGCCGCCAGCACCGCGTCCCACTCCCCTTCCACGTTGGTACCCCAGGCGTGCAGGCGGGTCTTCAGGCCGGCTTCCGATAAAACCCGCTCGCAGGCCGCCACGTACTTCGAGACCGAAACTCCCACTCCAAGCGGAACCACGCAGACATCCGCGATAACATGCATGGAAGCAGCCTCCTCCGACTTCAATCTCCGAGTGGCCCCGGGACGGCCTGCGGCGGCCGCCGGCCGGTCGGCGCCTGGGCCTGCCCCCGGGCCAGCAGGGCTCCCAGACTGAAGCGGGACGAGGCCGAGAACAGGGCAATCAGGGCCCCGGCCTGCAAAGCCAGGTTCTCAGCCAGTTTCCAGCAGATGTAGACCTCGCCGGTACCGCAGCCGCAATCGAATCGAATCCCGCAGAACGAGGCCACCGGATTAGCAACGTCGCGATACATGCCCCAGGCCCGCAAAAAGAGCATCGGCGTGAAGAACAGCAACATGCCGGTGATCACCAAAGCCGCCCCACGCCGGGCAACACCCGCGATCAGCGCCAGGGCACACACCAGTTCCAGCCAGGGCAGAGCCACGGCAGTGAGGTTGAGCAACTGCGGCGGATTGGTCGGCAAGATCCGATAAGCGTGAATCTGCTTGAGGAACTCGACCGGATCGAGCAGCTTCATGAGGGCCAGGTAGGCGAACATCCCCCCCACCCCCAACCGCGCCAGCAACACCGGAACCCCGGTGGCGTCGAGGCGTCGGATCAGCTTGGTCAGGTGAGCCACTCCAGCTACTCCGAGCCGGTCTCGTGCGGCAGGCCAGCCTTGCTCCACGCCTCCCATCCGCCCTTGAACAACAGGATGCTCTCGCGCGGCACCGCGTTGTTCAGCAATTCGTGGCAGACATACAGGCTGTCCTCGCATTCTCCGCCGTTGCAGTAAACCACCACCTTCTCGGCCCCCAGGACCCGGCTGACCACGCTGGGCAGATAATACTCCGACCGGTAATAGTCGCACTGGACGGCGCCGGGGATGTGGCCGGCGCGGTAGGGCTCGTCCGCCCGCGCGTCCACGAAAACGTACGCGCCATACTGAGCCTTCGGGTCCTCGAAGATCTTGATCACCTCTTCCAGGGTAGCGACCTGGAAACCCTGCATGGTCGCCGGCTCAGTACTGCTTGTCCCGTCGGGGCGGCCCTCGGACAGGCCGTCTCCGGCAGGGGCGGTTGCGGCCGCCTGGGCGGACCGGAAATAGTCGCGGGAGATTTTGATCTGACTTTTTCCTCGAACCGAGTTAACCGCCAGTCCCAAGACCAGCCCGACTACCAGCAGGAACAGACTCTGGCCGACGGTGCAAGCGATGGTCTTCATGCCTTTATCTTATACCGCACTCAGGGAACGGGGGCCGCTCTAGACCCGCCAGCCCTCGCGATACTCCTTGGTGAGATATTGATTGGCCTGCGGCAGGTTGGTGAAGCGCATATTCGGACCGTCCCACTCCAGCCGCCGCCCCATCCGCAGAGCGATATTGCCCAGCAGCACGGTCTCGGTGAACGGTCCGGCATAAGTGAAGTTCGACTTCGGGTAATCCAGCGGCTTCTGGCCGGCCACGGCCATGAGCCATTCTTCGACGTGGCCGGGCGATCGCTCCAATAACTGCGGCGGCTTGCCCAGTTCCTTCATTTTCGACTCCGGAAAGA
>CAYZXK010000072.1:0-7739 GCA_964482395.1 uncultured Planctomycetales bacterium
CGACCGACCCGTACCGGCACGGACCCCGCGCCCCTGCCCTTCCTGGCTTGGCTGCCCCGCGGCTTCGTGGCTTTCCAGAATCGGATACCGGTAGTGCCACAAGTGCCCCTGCACGGTTTCGTGGACGATCTCGTCGTCGGCGACCGCAGTCTGAAGGTAAGCGTCCCAGTTGACCAGCCGCAGGCCCCGATAGATCAGCCCGTCCTTGAACCAGCGGAAAAAAGCCTCATAGACCGCCCGTGCGCAAACCTCATCAAGCGTGAATCGCGTCCGCTGCCAGTCGCAGGAACAGCCCATTCGCCGGAGCTGCATCAGAATCTGTCCCCCGTATTTCTCCTTCCACTCCCAGATCTTCTTGACGAGCCCGTCGCGGCCCAGCTCGTGGCGAGTCAGGTTCTGCTCCTCCTTGAGCCTGCGTTCGACCACCGCCTGGGTAGCAATGCCCGCATGGTCGGTCCCCGGCATCCACAGGGCTTCATATCCGCACATCCGCTTGTGGCGGATGAGGATGTCTTGCAGCGTGTTATTCAGCGCGTGGCCCAGGTGCAGCGCCCCGGTGACGTTGGGCAGCGGGATGTCGATCACGTACGGCTTGCGTTCCGGGTTCACCCGGGCGTGGAAATACCCCCCCTCCTCCCAAAAACGGTAAATCTCACCTTCGATCTGGCGAGGATCGTAGCTGCCACCGTTGCTCATGACGGCTCCAGAAGCGCCACCGTCGGCACCCACCCCCCGCAGAACCCCAGTCTAATCCGCCAGTTCGGCGGTGCAAATGCCGGCCGGGGGCCGCCCGCCGGCAGCCCGGTCCCGGCCGGAGCACTTCACTTGCCAACACCCGGCGGCCCGGGCGGTTCGACTCGACCCAGCCCGGCGCTGTATACTGCCTCTTTTGAGCTTCAGGCGCTACCCGAACTCTTTTGCTGAGGTCCACTCATGGAAGTTGTACTGGATGGGAACTCCCTTTCAATCGAGCAGATCGTCGCCGTTGCCCGGGGAGGGGTCCCAGTTCGCGTCAGCGAAGAGGCCCGTCGGAAGGCCCAGCGCTCGCGAGACTTTCTGGAGAAATGCGTCAAGGACGGGATTGCGATCTACGGCGTAACCACGGGTATTGGCGAACTGGCCCGGGTTCGCATCTCGCCCGAACAAAGCGCTGAACTGAGCCGGCGGATCGTTTACAGTCATTCGGCGGGGACCGGCGACCCGTTCCCGCCGGAGGCGGTCCGGGCGGCCATGCTGCTGCGGCTCAACGTACTGGCCAAGGGCTGCTCGGGTGTGCGCCTGAGCCTGATCGACACCGTGGTGGACATGATCAATAAGGGGGTGGTGCCGTACATCAATGAGAAGGGCTCGCTGGGGGTGAGCGGGGACCTTTCGCCGCTGTCGCAGTTCGCCGAAGTGGCCATGGGCGAAGGACGGGCCTACTACCGGGGGGAATTGATGTCCGGGGCGGAGGCCATGCGCCGGGCCGGGGTCAAGCCCACCGACTTGACCTTCAAAGAGGGTCTGGGGCTGATCAACGGCTCACAGATGATGACGGCCGGGGCCGCATTGCTCTGCTATGACGCCGAGCGGGTGCTCAAGAACGCCGTCATCGCCTCAGCTATGACCCTGGATGCTCTCCGAGCGGTGGAACGGGCCTTCTACCCGACCGTGCATCGGGCACGCCCCTACCCGGGCCAGAACGCGGTCGCGGCCAACCTGCTGCGACTCCTGGCCGACAGCCAGATCATGGCCGACCGGACCGGACGCGTGCAGGACGGGTACAGCATGCGTTGCACGCCGCAGGTGCTGGGACCGTCCTTTGATACCCTGGAGCACGTGCGGAAGATCGTGAACATCGAGGTCAACTCGGTGGCCGACAACCCGGTCTTCTTCCCCGATGAGCAGGAGTACTTCGCCGCCGGAAACTTCCACGGACAGCCGGTGGGGATGGTGGTCGATTTCCTGTGCATCGCCATGTCAGAGGTGGCCAACCTCTCGGAGCGTCACACCAACCGGCTGCTCAACCCGGTGCTCTCAGGCCTGCCCGACTTTCTGGTCGAGGGCCGGGGACTGAACTCCGGCCTGATGGTCGCCCAGTACACCGCGGCCGCCCTGGTCTCGGAAAACAAGGTGCTTTCTCATCCGGCCACGGTCGACTCGATCAGCGTTTCGGCCGACCAGGAAGATCACGTCAGCATGGGGCCGATCGCAGTCCGCAAGTGCGGGGAGATTCTCCGGAACGTGCGGACCGTGCTGGCCATCGAAATGATGTGCGCCGCCCAGGCCTTCGACTTCCATAAAGGCAAGCGGCCGGGCCGGGGCACCCGAATAGCCTATGACCTGATCCGCGCCAAAGTACCCATGCTCAAGGATGACCGGGTGCTCTATCCGGACATCGAGGAGATTCGCAAGCTGGTCGAGTCCAACGCGATACTGGAGGCGGTGGAGGCGGAGGTCGGTCCGCTGCTGCTGGCCCGCGACATGACCGAGCTGCCGAAACCGAACGTGCCCTACTGACCGGCGAGCCGAATCTTCAACCGGCAATCCGCAACCTTCCCCACCCAAGAACCTCCCAAGCCCCGGCTGGCACCCGGGACTGCGGGGCGCGGTCGACATCGCGGGCCGGCCAGGGGGCTGCACTGTTCGGAAGGATGAAAAAAAACCGGCGGCGGAGCCAGTGAAGCTCAGAGCTTCGACGACTCCGCCGCTGGTCGGTTCCCGAGGGCCTGTCGATCGATGTCGCAACCGAGCAGGTCCTGCTGAGATTCAAGGACGAGCCGGGTTAGTTTCCGGCAGGCTTGGGCTCTTCCTTCTTCTCGCCCGGCTTGACCTCGGGCTTGGTTTCCTTCTGGGGCTCCTCTTTCTTGATGTCGAGCTTGGGAGCCTCCTTGGCTTCCAGGACGCCGTCGATGGTGTGGATCACGCCGTTGCTGGCGGCCAGGTCGGTCTTGGTGACGTTCACCTTGTCATTCAGGGTCACCTTACCGTCCTTGACCGTCACGGTGATGGCCCCATCGGCCAAGGGCTTGAGCTCCTTGGCCTTGCTGACATCGGCAGCCATCATCTTGCCGCTGACTACGTGGTGCTTGAGGAAGTCGACCAGCTTGGCCTTGTTCTCGGGCTTCTTGAGGTCATCGAGTTTGGCCTTGTCCATCTTCTTGAAGGCCTCGTCGGTGGGCGCGAAGACCGTAAACGGGCCCTTGCCCTTCAGCGTTTCCACCAGATTGGCCTGAATGAGGAGTTCGGACAAGGTCGCGAACTTATTTTCCAGCAGGGTGTCCACGATGTCCTTACCTTGCTCCTTCTGGGGCTCCGCCGGCTTGACCTCTGGCTTCTTCATCTCCGGCTTGGGTTCCTCCTGCGGCTTGTTGGCCGGCTCCTGGGCCGCTACCCAGCCGCTGAACGCCAGAGCTAGAACCGCAACACACAACCCACGCGACATACGACCGAACATCTGAAAACTCCTTCCAGACCTCGCTTCGGGACGACCACACGCCCGGGCTGTCTACGCCGACCGCACCGTCCGTCCCGAACGCGAAGCCCTGAATTCTACTTGTTGGCTCACCCAGTGCAAGGGGTGGACACGAGACGTTTGTACCCCGTCTCCGGCCGCCGGTTGCATAATTCCGGGAGCCTAAGTCGCGGTCGGTTTTCCGTAACCCAGCTTAAATACGGCACTTACATACAACTCAGCCCGCGGCCGCCGTCGCCGCGTTCACCGTTGCCACATCCGCCTGGATGCTCCCCCTGCCTGCTGGCCTGAAAAAGGGGGGGGCCGCCCACTGCGCTCAGAACTCACCGAAATACCTTTCTTCCGACCAGGGCCCCCAACCAAGCGCTGATGTGACTACCGATCTACCGCGCCAGCTAGCGGCCCGGAAGCTCGACGGCGCGCACCAGTGGATTGTCCGGATCTGCCTGTCGCAGGGCAGCGGCGGTAGCGGAGACCAACTCACGATCACCCACTCGCCAAGCCAAGGCCAAAACCAGCTCCAGTGTCCGACGGTCCTGGCGGTCCGCTCCCAGTGCTCGCCGGGCAACTTGCAGCGCCTCCACATACTGCCCTTGTTGAGCGCGGGCCCGGGCCAGGCGACGGAGTGCGTCGACATCGTTCGAATTCCGCAAGAGCAGAATCTGCGACTGCTTCGCGGCCGCAGCGTACTGGTCCTGGGCCAGATAGCAGTCGATCAGCATCAATCGAAGCCAGCGATCGCCCTCGACCGGGTCTGGGGTAGCCTCGGTCTCAGGGGCGGTGGCGGCTGCCGCCGAATTATCGAGCAACTCCTGAAAGACCGCCGCCGCATCCGCGTACCGGCCGGCACGGTAGAGAGCTTCGGCCTGACGGGCCCGGATCCCGGAACTCAGCTCCGGCGGGGCCGGCAGCCGAGCCCAAGCGGCGGCCGCGGCCGACCAGTTTTCAAGCTGCTCGTAGCATTCGGCCACCGTGGCCTGGTAGGACGCATCCCCCTGAAACTGAGCGGCGTGCTGATTCAGAAGCGTCAGGGCTTCTTCGGCCTGGCCCAGTTGCAGCCAGGTCTGCGCCGCAGCCACCAGGTAGGTCACCTCCTGCGGATCGAGTTCGGCCGCCCGCAGGAAGGCCGCCAGGGCCTCGTCCCAGCGCTGTTGCTGCTGCCGAACCACCCCCAGCAAATACTCGATCTCAGCCTGATCCTGGCCCTCCAGATGGGTTTGCTCCAGCAGTCCGGCGGCCTGGGCCAGCTTACCTTCTGCCAGCCATACCTTGGCCCGCAGGGCGGCACGCTGCGACCGCTCAGGGTCCAAGCGGTCAGCCTGGGCGAGTTCCTGGGCGGCAGCCGCGACGTTGCCGGCTTGGAGGCGATCGGCCGCCAGCTTGGCTTTGATCTCGGCCCGGGCCAGATTCCAACGCCGAGCTGCCTGCTCACGGGCCACCGGCATGGAACCCTCGCAGCCCGCCAGCAGCCCGGCCACAAGCAAACCGGCAAAACTGGCTGTCCGACTCATAACGCACTCCCTGCCCCGGCCCGGCCAGTGAAAGCCCTCATCTGCGTGGGCTGATCCGCGGCACCGGCCGGCACCCGGATCGCCAGCACCGGCCGGCCGCGCATGTTCCAGTCTGTAGCCGACGTCCGGGCGTGATCATTGCGGATCTATGGCTGGGTCCGGTCGGTCAAATGGGTTGGCGTCAGCGGCGGTGCCCGCCCCACCCTCAGCCTGGATCAACTTCCACAGGAACGCCCGCATGTTCGTGCCTTCATCATCCCACATCCGCTGATTGAGCAGGCGCTCTTTGAGCTTGATGGCCGACAGATGCTTGGGCTGATTGTGGAGGGCCATGCGGACGTTTAACAGAGCCAGCCCGCGGTGGCCGTGTTCCAGGCTCGATAGCGCTTGCTGGAAATAGGCCTGCGCCAGGCGTTCGCGTCCGGTGCCCAGCAGCCCGCGACGGCAACCGACCCGGATCCTTTCCACGTCCTCGAACAGGTCGCGCTGGGCCCGTTTTTCGACCTCGGTCTCTTTGAGGATATGCACGGTCAGCAGGATGATGACCTCTTCGCGGACGGTCTGATCGCTGGTGGCGCCGAAGGCCAGTCCCAGCACCGGAATGTCGCCCAGCAGTGGAATCTGGGTTTTGGAGCCGACGGTCCGCTCGCGGAACAGTCCGCCGATCAGGGCCGTGTCGCCGTCGTCCACCAGCAGGTCCGCGTGGGCCTCGGTGGTTTCTTCGAAGGGCAGGTTGGCGGCGGTGAGTCCGCCGTTGCTGTCCTTGGGATGGACCAGCAGGCGCACGGTTCCGTCGTCGTTGATTATCGGGCGAAACTTGATCTGGGTGCCAGTCTCCAGGAACTGCACGGCCTGTATGGCGGCAGTCTCGGTGACCGTGGTAGTAAGGTACCCATCGCGGCGCCCGACGATTACTTCAGCTTCCTGCTTGTTGAGGGCCACGACCTTCGGGTTGGCCACCACCACCACGTCGGTAACTTCTTCCAGGGCCCGGATGAACGCGGCCACGTTGTTGTTGATGATGCCGAAGGTGAAGCCACCGCCGGTGATGCTCCCGGTGAAGCTGGTATTCAGGTTGAAAGTGGTGTCCTGGAACTCGCTGGCCGGAAGCCGACCGGTTTTCAGGTTGGCCGAAGCGTTGCTGGTGCTGCCAACGTTCTCGAAGTCCACCCCGCCCAGCATGGTGAAGTCGATTCCGAACTGGTTGCTTTCGTTGAGCGTGGCCCGCAGCACGGTGGCTTCGATCAGCACCTGTTTGGGGCGCTGATCGATTTCCGCCAGCAGTCGGGCAGCAGCGCTGAGGCGGTCGGGGTAGTCGGTTATGATCAGGTAATCGGGGTTGGCGGCCCCCAGTTCGGTTTCTTTGCCCCCGGCCGACTTGCCACCGGCGCCGGCATCCCCGCCGCTGACCACCACGCTCGCTTGCGGACCCAGCACTGCCCTGACCGCGGTCGCGGCTTCTTCGGGCCCGATATATCGCAGTTTGAAGACCCTCGTCGCGGGCGGCGGCCGCAAGCCGGCGATCTCTTCCGGCGTGCCCACAAAGATCGACCCGTTATAGTTGACAAAGGCATACTGGTTGGGCGTCAAAATGGCCTCCAGGGCCTGCTCCAGCGACACCGAGTAGAGGTTGGCTGACACCTGCCCCTTCACCTTGGTGCTGGTGACGATGTTGGACCGGGCCTGATAGCTGAGCATTTCCAGCAGCGTGGAAATCTCCATGTCCCGCACATGCAGGTCCAGCAGGCCGGCGTCGGTGACGGTGACGGCGGGGGTGTCGCCGCCCGGCGCGGGCTGGTCGGCCTGGCCGGAGGCGAACTGTACCCCAGGGGCGATAAGTAGACTCAAAGCCGCCCAGAGCTTGGTCAGCGAAGGCATATCCCCTACATCGGAGGCCGCTCGCCGACAGGTTCAGGCCGGCTTACCGGACCGGCAGGTGCGCACAGCCCACGCGGCCCCAGGCCGCAGACCCTCGACGCGCACAAATTGCGACCCCGCCGAGGCGACCAGCAGACAGCGGTTAACGAACCGCTTACCCGGGCCAGTCGATAATCCACTGTGACGGTGCGGTCCGGCAGGCATGCGACGCAATCGGGTTTGGGCTGGCCCTCGCGGGCGACGGCCCCGGGCCACCGCCCCGCCAGTGATGCCGGCCGCCGGCCTGAGCGGATTTTGCGCGGCTTTACGCTCATCGAACTGGTCATAGTGGCCTGCATCCTCGCGATCCTGGCCGGCATCGCGATCCCGCGCTTGGCGACCAGCCTGGCCTGGCGGCGAGTCGAATCGGCCGCCCTGCGGGTCTGCAACGACCTGAGACTGGCCGCCCGCTACGCCAAGCAGCGCAGCGCGAGCCAGACCGTCTCGTTCGACGCCACCGCCAACAGCTACCAACTGGTGGGCCGGCCGGATCTGGACCACCCGGGCAGCGAATATACCGTCCTGCTCGGCCAGCCGCCGTACGAGGTGGCAATCGTGAGCGCGGACTTCGGCGGGGATGGCAGCGTGGTATTCGACGGCTTCGGCGTGCCGGACAGCGGCGGCAGCGTGATAATCAAGGCCGGTAAGCATCGCGTCATCGTCACGCTGGACGCAGCCACCGGCCAGACCGGCGTGGAAACCAGCGTCGTCCCGGGCTAGCAGGTTGCTAAGCAACCCGGTTCTTCGGATGGCGTGTAGTTCTCCGGCGTGTTTTCGGCGAGTTTGGGATTGTCGTTGTGGGTGAGTTGCGGTTCAGTGGGCGGCGACCAGGCGGCTCGCGGGCCGCGGAGCTACGC
>CAYZXK010000073.1:0-5341 GCA_964482395.1 uncultured Planctomycetales bacterium
GCATGGGGGTGGGCGGCAAGATCGCCGGGGGGTAGGGTCAATCGGCAGGTGCGTCAGGTCCGGCCTGACAGTGACGTGAGGTGGCACAGATGCGCAGCAGGCGACCATTGGCGGCAGCGTGCGGCCTGGTGCTCCTGATGGGCGCGGTTGCGGCCCCGGCCCAGCACGGACCGGCCGAGCCGAGCGGGCCGACGGCAGTTGCAGAAGTTCCGCCGTCTGATCACCAGCCCGCCCACGAGCAGCAACCCAAGCCGGCCCTCCTCCAATACGACCCCGGCGCTACCATCTGGTCGATCATCGTCTTTGTCACGCTGTTGTTGCTGCTTCGGGCCAGCGCCTGGAAGCCGATCCTTCGGGTTCTCAAACAGCGTGAAGAGTTCATCCGTAAGTCGATCGAGGACGCCAGACAGGAGCGTTTGGAAGCCCAGCGCCTTCTGGCTGAGTATCAGGCTCGGTTGGACCGGGCCCGGGAGGAGGCCAGCGCGATCGTCGCCGAGGGACGCCGCGATGCAGAGGTGGAGGCCCGCCGAATTCAGGAGCAGGCCCGCCGGCAGTCGGAGGAAATCCTGGATCGGGCCCGCCGGGAAATCCAGTTGGCGGCCGACACCGCTCGCAAGGAGCTGCACGATCAGGCCTGCGAGTTGGCGGTCGAGGTGGCGGCTCGGATCATCAGTAAAACGCTCTCGCCGGCCGACCACCGGGAGCTGGTGGCCGAGTCGCTCAAGCTGATAGAAGCTGCGGGCCAGGCCCGAATGAATTAGGCAGCCGTCGGCAGACCTGGCGTGGCGGGTATGCCTGCCGGCATGTAGACCGAAGCTGATGACGCACGATTCACAGCCCGGGATCGAGGTTGCAGACGTGTATGCCGCGGCTCTGCTGGCTTTGGCCAGCGAGGCCGGAACCACTGAGATCGTCCGTGAGGAACTTGAGGGGCTGGCTCGCCTGAGCGAGCAGGAACCTCAGTTCACCGCTTTTCTCAGCTCGGCGGCCCTGGACGCGGACGACCGCGAGCTGAGCCTGGAGCGGATGTTTCGCGGCCGGCTCAGCGACCTGCTGCTGAATACCCTCCAGGTCATGAACCGGCATGGGCGGCTGGCGCTGCTGCCTCAATTGCTGCGGGCTTACACCCTCCGGCTGGAGGACGCGCGCGGCCAAGTGGAAGTCACCGCTCGAACGGCCGTGGAACTGGACCCGGAGCAGAAGGAGCAGGTCGTCGAACTGGCCCAGCGGTTGTCCGGAAGAAAACCGCTGGTGGAGTTCGTGGTCGATCCGGAGTTGATCGGCGGATTGGTGCTGGAGATGGCAGACCACCGGTATGACAACTCGATCCGACGGCATCTGGCGATGGCCCGGCGGCGCCTGCTGGAGCGACCCGCCAGGGCGTCAACCTAGGCGACCGGCCAATCCCGGCCCGGCCCCCGGGCCAGCAGGTCGCCGGCCGGATGGATTCTACGAGCAAGCTGGGAGCCGGCTATGAAGTTCAAAGCGGACGAAATCGCCAGTGTCATCAAGCAGGAGATCAGCCGATACCGGGCCGCCCTGGATGTGGCGGAAGTCGGCCGGGTGCTGGAGGTGGGCGATGGCGTGGCCCGGGTCTTCGGCCTGGCCGGGGCAATGGCTGGCGAGATGCTGGAGTTCCAGAACCAGGCCATCGGCCTGGTCTTCAACCTGGAGGAAAACTCCATCGGCTGCGTGGTCCTGGGCGACTACCTGGGCATTCGGGAGGGCGATGAAGTCCGCACCACCGGACGACTGCTGAGCGTGCCGGTCGGGCCGGCCCTGATCGGCCGGGTGGTGGACCCGCTGGGCCGGCCGCTGGACGGCCGCGGCCCGGTGCAGTCGGACCTCCGGCGTCCGCTGGAGATCATCGCCCCGGGGATCGCTGAGCGACAGCCGGTCAACGAGCCGCTCCAAACCGGGATCAAGGCCATCGACAGCATGATCCCCATCGGTCGCGGGCAGCGGGAACTGATCATCGGCGATCGCAAGACCGGCAAGACCGCCATCGCGATCGACACCATCCTCAACCAACGGGCCGGGGATGTGATCTGTGTGTACGTGGCGATCGGGCAGAAGGAATCCACGGTGGCCGGGATCGTGGAGACGCTGCGCAAGTACAACGCGATGGATTACACGATCGTGGTTGCGGCCAGCGCGTCGGATTCGGCGCCGCTTCAATACATCGCCCCCTATGCCGGCTGCGCCATGGCCGAGTACTTCATGTACGAGCAGGGGCGGCACACGCTCTGCATATATGACGACCTTTCCAAGCAGGCCGCGGCCTATCGACAGTTGTCGCTGCTGCTGCGGCGTCCGCCGGGGCGGGAGGCCTACCCGGGGGATGTCTTCTACCTGCACAGCCGACTGCTGGAACGGGCCTGCAAGCTGGCCGAGCTGCGGATCATCGTCAAGAAGGGCACCCCGCCGGACGTCGAGGTGGGCTTCAACGGAAAAGTCTACAAGGGCTTGCAGGACCGTCACGCTTTGCAGCACGACTTCGACAGCCTGCCCGACCGGGACCAGTACGAAATCCGCAGGCTGCCCCGCTCGGGCGGGAGCCTCACGGCTTTGCCGATAATCGAGACCCTGGAGGGCGAGGTCTCGGCCTACATCCCCACCAACGTGATCTCGATCACCGATGGCCAGATATACCTGGAGGCGGACCTGTTCTTTGCCGGAGTGCGACCGGCCATCAACGTGGGCATTTCGGTCAGCCGGGTAGGGGGCAACGCCCAGGTGCCGGCAATGAAGAAGATTGCCGGCTCGCTCCGGCTGGACCTGGCCGCGTTCCGCGAACTGGAGGCCTTCGCCCAGCTCGGGACCGAGCTGGACGCCGCCACCCAGCGACAGCTCGACCGCGGCCGTCGAATGGTCGAACTCCTCAAGCAGCCCCAGTACCAGCCGATGGAGGTCTGGGACCAGATCCTGGCGATTCACGCCGGCGTGCGCGGCCTGCTGGATGACCTCCCCCTGGAGCAAGTGCGCGAGTTCGAGCAGAAGCTGCTGCGCCACTATCACGACGAGCACCAGGAGGTAATCGAAGAACTGAAGCGGGAGCGCACGATGTCGGACGACCTGGACCGGCGGCTGCGGGAGATCGCGGCCGCGTTCAAGAAACGGTTCGTCGGACCGGCCAAGAAGTGAACGGAACATCCAATGGCTAAGGCCCGGGCTATCGTCAAGCGTCGTCGTGCGGTCCAGAACATCCGCAAGATCACGCAGACCATGCAACTGATCGCCACGGCCCGCTTTCAGAAATGCTTGCAGCGGGCGACCGGCTCGCAGCCTTACACCCGCAAGATCATCGAGCTGGTCCAGACCTTGGCTGCCGAGCGGGTCGCCGACCACCCACTGCTCAAGCCCAACCAGGCCCAGGGCCGGAGCATCCTGCTGGTCATCACTTCCAATCGCGGCCTGTGCGGAGCCTATAACGCCGCAGTGCTCCGCCGAATGTTGGAGCTCCGCCAAGAGCTGGCTCAGGCCGGCCTGACACCCGATCTGGAAGTGGTGGGCAAGAAAGGGCTCAGCTACCTGCGGTTCCTGAACCTGCCGGTCAGCGCCAAGGTGACCGATGTCGAGGATCGGATCGCGTTCGACCGGGTGAGCCAGATGGCCGAGCGCTACATCGACCGGTACCTGCAAAACCAGGTGGTCCGGGTGGACATCGTGTATACGCAGTTCCACAGCGTCGGTGTCCAGCGCGCGGCGGCTGTTCAGTTGTTGCCGATCCAGCCGCCGTCGCCCGAGCCGGCCCGGCCGACCGTCCCGCCAACCCGGCCGCGGATCCAGTATGAATTCTCGCCCCAACCACACGTGCTGCTAGCCCGGCTGGTGCCCGAAGCGGTCAAGATTCGCCTGTTCCAATGCTTCAACGACGCCATAGTCAGCGAACAGGTGGCCCGGATGATCGCGATGAAGGCGGCCACCGAAGCGGCCGGCGACATGGTGAAGTTCCTGACCCGTCAGTACAACCGAGCTCGGCAAACCCAGATCACCATGGAGCTGGCGGATATCGTCGGCGGAGCAAACGCGGTGCGCTGAGGAACGGAGAATAGCGAGTAGCGAGCGGTGAATGCCGAATGGCCCATAGCGACTGAGAGCCTGCCCCTTCAGGGTAGGACGCTGAAGCCAGACCTCGGCGGCGCGGATATCCGCCAGAAAACCTTCGAGTCGGCGGTGCGGATGGTCCCTCTGGCGCCCAACCTGCCGCTTGACCCGGGTCTCCGGCTTATTGCGAGTCAGCTCGTCGGAAGCCGGAAGAGCATCGGGGCACACGTCGAGGAGGCCCAAGGCTCGCATTCGCGCAAAGAGTACATCCGCCCCGGAGCAGCGCCCGTTCCGAAACCCCGCGAGACTCTATTCTCGCCGCGGCCGATGGCCGCTTCGGAGATTCTGCCGGCCCCTCGATTCGAGGACATCTGGGAGTCGGACCAGATCGTCAGGATTCCGGTTGCGATCATGAAGAACACCAGGGTCTGGAAGCGTGAGTAAGGCAGTCTAATCATTCACTGTTCGCCATCGCTGATGTAGCCACGGTGCAGGCATGACAGAAAGCACTAACTACGGCAAGATTGTCCAGGTCATCGGTTCCACGCTGGATGTCGAGTTCGAGCCCGATAAACTGCCGGGCATTTACAACGGGCTCCAGATCCAGGTCAAAAACAAACTCACTGGCGTCGAGCAGACCTTGTGGTGCGAAGTGGCCCAGCACCTGGGGGGCGGCAAGGTTCGAGCCATCGCCCTGGGCTCCACCGACGGCCTGGTGCGCGGAATGCCCGTCAAGGATACCGGCGGCCCCATCCGGGTCCCGGTCGGCCCCTGCACCTTAGGCCGGGTCTTCAACCTGGTGGGCGAGCCGATCGACGGACGCGGGCCGGTCGAGGCCACCCGCTGGGAACCGATCCACCGCGACCCGCCCGAGTTCGCCGACCTGACCCCCAAAACCGAGCAGTTCGAAACCGGCATCAAAGTCATCGACCTGCTGGTCCCCTTCGTGCGCGGCGGCAAGATCGGGCTGTTTGGCGGCGCCGGACTGGGCAAAACGGTCGTCATCCAGGAGCTGATCGCCCGGATCGCGACCCAGCACGGGGGCTATTCGGTCTTCGCCGGGGTCGGCGAGCGGACCCGTGAGGGCAACGACCTGTGGCTGGAAATGCAGGAGACCAAGATCGGCGACACAGGCAAGGCGGTGATGGAAAACACGACGATGGTCTTCGGTCAGATGAACGAACCTCCGGGCGCCCGCCTTCGGGCGGGGTTGTCGGCGCTGACGATGGCGGAGTTTTTCCGCGACGAGAGCGGGGGGGCGGAGACGTTGCTCTTCATCGACAACATATTCCGG
>CAYZXK010000074.1:0-5355 GCA_964482395.1 uncultured Planctomycetales bacterium
GAGCAAGACCGGCCTGGGGGCGCTAGTGGCCTGACCGGCCAGCCGTCTCTGCGTCTCCTCCGGATCCAGAATCATCGGAAGCAGCGAAGCCTGCGGCTGCGTGGCCGGCGCGGTCTCCGCCGGAGGCAAACCGGGCGCGAAAGCCACCACCTCACCTACCTGATCCAAACTGGCCAGACGTTCGGCCGCAAAACTCCGGTACGGCGAGCCCGCATAGCGCGGGTCGCCGGTCAATAGCTGATACACCTCCCGGGCCCGATCAAACTGCCGCAGCGACTCGTAGGTGGTGGCCAGCAGAAACGATACCGGCGCATCCAATCCCGGGCTGGTGCCCGGATCACTGCGGATTTCCTCCAGCAGCTTAACCGCCTCATCGAACGCTGCCTGCCGGCGCTCGGGATCCTTAAATCCCTCGTCGATCCGCAAGCGGGCCAGTTGGAGCCGGGCATACCCCAGCACGGTCGGCGGAGTGTTTTCCTGAAGCATGGCCCGCAGATCATTCTGGGCGCCGCCGACCGTCGCCGGGTCGTCCGCGTTCAGCCCCAGTGCGATCCGGTTGAGGCGCTCCCAGGCCCGTGCCAGGGCCGCCTCACGACTGGCCCGCCAAGCATACCAGCCTAGCACCCCTAACCCGATGACCGCCAGCAAGGCCAGGCCGGCCAGAAATCGGGGGTCTTTCAGGTCTGCCAGCCGGGCCAGGGTCTCGGCTAGCTCATTAGTCTTGAGCTGGCGCCGTGTGTCAGCGTCCATTATCGCACCTCAGCCATCAGCCGGGCCGCTCAGGGCCGTCGAACCGGAGGTTGACCCTCACGCTCGGTAAAACCCTTCGAAAGCGGCCCGATGTCGACCACCAGAACCGTCTTGCCGCCTTTCGGTTTGGTGCGCACGTTGCACTCTTCGGCGTCGCTCTCAAACCTGAGGCTGTGCTCGCCGTTGTCGAACCGGCGCTGCCGGAGCGTGAACTTCGCCGCCGGCATGTACTCCACGTAGAAGCGGGCCACCGCATCCGGGCTCAGAGAACCCTGGAACTCGCACTGGGCCACGCGCAGCGAGCCCGCCGCCCGAGCCACGCTGCGTTCCGGCACCAGGTAGAATCCGGCCGGCAGCGGAATGTTCTCCAGCAGGGGATGCTGGAGCGCCGAAGCGGGGGGGCTGGCCCCGGCCGGCGAGCCGGTCGCGTCGCCCCCACTCTGGCAGCCGGCCAATGCCCCAACCCACCCGAGTGCAACCAGGCCGACCAGCGTCGTCGTCGGGCTGAGCGGCCCGACTCGCATGACCCGAGCGTTCATCCATCCTTCTCCTGCATCCCTTCGTCCGGCTTCCTGTCAGCCGGACAAGCCACGAGCACCCACCGTGGTTCGGCACCCCGTCCAAAAAACGGCCGGCCACCGATCACCGGTGTCCTTGCAATCCTTCGCTATTCTCGCGCACCTCCCGGTGCCCGTCAAACCGTTCGGGCTGAGGTGCAACAACCGCCGCCCGGCCGGCTGACCATCCCGGCCCGGCTGGCCGCGGGCCGCAGGTTTGTACCCCGGTCCGACCCGCCTATAATGGCGCGCAAACGGAGTATTGGGATGCCCGGTGAAGCAATGCCGCCGATCTCGCAGCTTCGGGGTCGCCCCCTGGGCCGCATTCTGATCAAGATGGGCAAGCTGACCCGTGCCCAGGTCTCCGAGGCCCTGGAACTGCAAAAGACCAAACGCGGACCGCTGGGGCAACTGTTGGTCGAGATGGGGTACGCCTCCCCGGCCGACGTCAACCGGGCCCTGGCCGCCCAGGTCGGCATGGAGTCGATCCGCCTGGCGGATATCGACATCGACCAGAGCGTGATCAACATGATCCCGGCCCAGATGGCCCATGCTTACCGGATCATCCCCACCGACTACGACCGCGAAACCAATACCCTAGGGGTGGCGGTGGCCAGCCCCGACAACTTCCACGCCACCGATGACCTGAAAACCCTCATGGGCTTCAACGTCGTGGCCCGCATCACCACCGAAGAGGACATGGCGGAGGCCCTTAACCGCTACTACCCGGAAGAGGCCGCGGCCACCATCAACGACATAATTTCGGAGATCTCCTCCGACGAGGAACTCCAGAAATACCAGGGCCGCGGGGAAAGCATCGACCTGGACGAGCTGCGCGAAATGGCCGAGAGCAGCCCGGTCAAGAAGCTGGTCAACCTGGTGCTGCTCCAGTCCATCCGCGATAAGGCCTCCGACATCCACTTCGAGCCCTTCGAAGACGAGTTCAAAATGCGGTACCGGATCGACGGCGTCCTGTTCGAGATGGTGCCGCCTCCCAAGCACGTCGCCATGGCCATTTCGTCCCGAATCAAGGTCATGGCCAACCTGGACATCGCTGAACGCCGGCTGCCTCAGGACGGCCGCATCGAACTCATGGTCGAAAACCGCCCCGTCGACCTGCGGGTCAGCGTTCTGCCGACCATGTTCGGCGAAAGCGTCGTCCTGCGAGTCCTGGACCGAACCCAGGTCAATCTGGACCTGACCCAGCTCGGGCTGCGCGAGGACGAACTGGGCATCGTCCGACAACTGATCAACAAACCGCATGGCATAGTTATCGTAACCGGTCCCACCGGCTGCGGTAAGACGACAACCCTATATTCCGCCCTTAATGAATTAAATAGCCCCGAAGTCAAGATTCTCACCAGCGAGGATCCCGTCGAATACGACATTGATGGCCTGATTCAGTGCCAAATTAGGACGGAAATTGGACTTACGTTCGCGCGTTGTCTGCGGCACTTCCTGCGTCAAGACCCGGACATCATCTTGGTGGGAGAGATTCGCGACCTTGAGACCGCGCAAATTGCTGTACAGGCCTCCCTCACCGGCCACCTGGTGTTCTCGACTCTGCACACCAACGACGCCCCCAGCTCCATCGCCCGACTGCTGGACCTGGGCCTGGAGCCCTTCCTGGTAACCGCGACACTGGAAGGCATTATCGCCCAACGACTTGTGCGAAAAATCTGCGAAAACTGCAAGGAAGAGTATACACCTTCTGAACAGCAGCTTATGGAGCTGGGGCTGACGCCCGAGGATGTGGCCGGCCGCACATTCTTTTATGGGAAAGGCTGCGACTACTGCAATCACACCGGTTATAAGGGCCGGCGCGGAATCTTCGAGGTGATGATATTGGACGATGAGCTCCGCGAGTTGATCATGAAGCACGCCTCGAGCAATGTTCTGCGCCAGGCCGCCAAGAAGCGCGGCATGCGGTCGCTGCGCGAGTCAGGGCTGCTGGCCCTGTACGATGGAGTTACGACTATTGAAGAGGTGGTACGCGAGACCCTGGCCGAGGAGATATAGCCTGAACTGCCGCCTCTGGCGACCGCCGGTCGTCCGGTCGGCGGGCGGAAGGCCACTTGGCGGCCCAAATAATTGTACAGGTGGGGGATCGGCCGGGCGGACGGCCGGCGATTGGGTGATCGGATAGTCGCACGTCGTGCCCGGAGGCATCGGGATGGCGGTCTTCAAGTACGAAGCCCTAAACGCTCAGGGTCAGGAGATCAAGGACGAGATCGAAGCTCCGTCCAAGGAGGAGGCGGTCTCCCGGGTCCGCGGCCTGGGCTACTTCCCCACCAAAGTGGTCGAGAAGGTTGACCGCAAGAGGGTCGCGGCCAAGAAGGGGGGGGCGGGTCCGAAGCAGCGCAAGGCGGCCGGGACCGGCCTGGGCTGGGTCAGTACCAAAGCGCTGTGTTCGTTCACCCGGCAGTTATCGACCCTTCAGGATGCCGGCCTACCCATCCTGCGGAGCATCCGCATTCTGGAGCAACAGCAGAAACCCGGCATGCTGCGGAGCTGTCTGAAACAGATCACCGAGGACGTGGAAGGGGGCGCCACCCTTTCGGAGGCCATGTCACGCCACCCCAAGGCTTTCGACCGGCTGTACTGCAACATGGTGGCGGCGGGCGAGGCCGGCGGCGTGCTGGACGTCATCCTCCAGCGGCTGGCTGATTTCCTCGAAAAAGCCCAGCGGCTGCGCCGGAAGATCATCGGGGCCATGATCTACCCGGCGGTAGTGATCCTGATCGCCGGCGGCATCGTCACCTTCATCATGGTGTTCGTGGTCCCCAAGTTCCGCCAGATCTTCGAGGATTTCGAGACCAAGCTGCCGGCCGTGACCGAGTTCCTGATCAACACCTCCCGCTGGTTTGCCGAAGGTCGGCCGCCCGGCTGGATGGTGGTGGTATTCTCGCCCGTGGTGGCGTTCATCCTGATGAAGCTCATCCGCCAATCCACCATGGGGCGCTACATAGTCGATGTGATCGCTTTGAAAATCCCGATCCTGGGACAACTGATCGGCAAGTCGGCCGTGGCACGTTTCACCCGGACCCTGGGCACCTTGGTGGCGGCCGGCGTGCCCATCCTGGAAGCCCTGGCCATCACCAAGGCCACCAGCGGAAATGAAGTCTACGCCCGGATGCTCCAGCGGGTTCATGACGCCATCCGGGAGGGCGACTCGTTCGCCAACCCCCTCCGGGCTTCCCGAACCGTCGACTCGATCGTGGTCAACATGGTCGACGTGGGCGAAGAGACCGGGGAACTGGACAAAATGCTCATGAAGGTGGCCGACAACTACGACGAAGAAGTCGACACTCTGGTCGCCTCCCTGGTCAGCCTCCTGGAACCGATCATGGTCGTGAGCCTGGGCATGATCGTCGGCTTCATCGTCGTCGCTCTGTTCCTGCCCCTGGTCGCCCTGATCCAGGGTGTGATGAGCAGTGGTGGTGGCGGCGGCGGCGGCGGCATTTAAGCGGAGCATGCCTGTGAAAACCCACTACCCAGCCCGGGCCCGCCGAGCGCTTGCGGGCCGACGTGCAATCCCCGACGGCTTCACCCTGGTCGAGCTGCTGGCCGTGGTGGCCATCATCTCGCTCCTGATCGCTCTGCTGGTGCCGGCCGTCAATGGCGTGCGCAACCACGCCAAGGCCGTCAGCTCGCAGAACCTGATGTCCGTCCTCGGCAAGGGCTGCGAGATGTTCAACAAGGACTTCAATCGCTACCCACGCTCCAACGGTCGCAACCCGTTTGAAACCAATGAAGTCGGACTCTCAGGTGCCCAATGGCTGATCCTGGAACTGGCCGGCGCCGACCTGAAGGGCTACGTCGCGATGACGGACGGTCGCCAGTACGATTCGCAACCCGCGCCCACCGGCGACGGTCAGGTCAACGCCCCCGACTGGCTGGATTGGTATTCCCTCACGCCCAGCCAGAGCTTCCACCGCTTCGGCCCGTACATCCAGGTGGATGCCAAGGCCATCCAGTCGCCGGCGTACTTCCGCGAGAACACCAGCCCCACTGGAACGCTGCCAGAAATCCTGGACCCGGATAAGAA